>JAPLMU010000124.1 GCA_026386795.1 Planctomycetota bacterium | reverse complement strand
CGTTCAAGGTCTTGATGTCGCGCGACCTCGCTGGTCTCGCGGCTCAAGATCTGCACGTCTTGCGTCACGAGGCCTCACTGGCCCCGCGGCTCAAGACTTCAAGGTCTCGCGTGGTGTTCATCCAATTTCTGCATGCGCTCTTCGGAATCGCCCGCTCGTTGCGGGCGGTTGGTTGTTGTTTGTCGCGCACGCGCTTTGGAATGACTACTCACGTTTGAAAGGCCCCGTCACATGAATCCGTCTGAATTACTCGCGTACCTCTCGTCCGTTGTCGCCAACGACATTCGCACTAGCCTGATGATCTGGGGCGCACCCGGCGTTGGCAAGTCCAGCATTGTTGCGCAGGCCGCGCTGCAGTCAGGGCTTGAATTTGTTGATGTTCGCGTCAGTCAGCTTGCGCCGACGGATCTGCGAGGGCTGCCAGTGCCCGAGCGCCTTGAGCAGGGCGGCGGCATTTCTCGTTGGTATCCGCCGGAATTCTTGCCGCGCGATGGCGCAGGAATCCTCTTCTTGGACGAACTGAACATGGCCGCGCCAAGCATGCAGGGCGTGGCGCAGCAACTGATCTTGGACCGCCGAATCGGCAATTACCAGCTTCCAGACGGCTGGTTCGTGTGGGCAGCAGGAAACCGCAAGGAAGACCGCGCGTCGGTGTTCGACATGCCGACGGCGCTCGCGAATCGATTCGCGCATATTGAGATCTCGCCTGACGTGGCGAGCTTCAAGAGCTATGCGATCGCTCAGGGGGTGTCGGAACACATTATCTCGTTTCTCGCATTCCGGCCGGAATTACTGCATCGCGTTGATCCCGCGCAACCAGCGTGGCCGTCGCCTCGCTCGTGGTTTATGGCGGATCGATTGCTAAAGGCAGGAATGTCTGCAGACTCCGCAGTCGGTGCGGCGGTGAGTGCGGAATTGAGCGCGTTCACCAAACTCTACAAAAAGTTGCCAAATGTTGAGGCAATTCTTGAAGGCAATGGCGAGAAGGTTCCTTGCCCAACGGAACTTTCTGTCAAGTACGCCACCACCATTAGCCTGGCGCTTCGCGCGCGCAGCGGCGAACACGCCGTCAATTCGTTCCGATGGATGACGTCCAAGATGACCACGGAGTGGACGCGCACCTTTATCCACGATCTGCGGCAGTCGATGCTGTCCAAGGGGCTTCAGGGACCGCTCGCCGTTGCACTGCTGGCAGAGCCTTCATTTAAGTCGTTTGTAGAGGATTATCACGAATTGCAGGTGACGACATGAGTAGTACCAGTAGTACGAGCAATACCAGCGCAGTGGCGCCCGTGGAAAGCGCGCCAATCGCAACAGCCGCTGAGCCGGATGCACAGCGGATTCATCAGCGAAAGCGGATCGCTGCAAGCCAGATTCGTCTGAGTGAATCACTCCCATTCTTTGGAGCGCTCCTCATGATGGCGCCCATTGTGATGACCAACACCATTCCGACCGCGGCAACGAATGGTCGAGAACTGCTGTTCAACGCAACGTTCGTACATACCCTCAATGCAAATGAATTAGATGGAGTGATCGTTCATGAGTTACTTCACTTGGCACTGCTGCATGTGCCACGACGTGGACTTCGGGATCACATGGTCTGGAACATTGCGGCGGACATTCATGTCAACGGGATCGTTTGTTCGATTCGTTCACTTCAGTTGCCTGCAGGTGCGATAGAGGACTTTTGGCTTGCACCGCTCTGCGTAGAGGAGATATATGAAAAACTCGTCCATGACGGGAATTCTGCTTCGAAGGATCGAGAGACATTACGTCGTCAGGGATACAAGCTCGACGTGTGTGACGTGGTTGAACTTCCCGATGACGGGCAGAACTCGCATGAATCCATGGGAACGTCCGAACTATCAGCGAAACTCGTCAATGAATGGTCTACCAACATGACTTGCGCGCTCGCTATGACGGGCGTGCAAGATCACGGCTCACTACCCGCCGCGCTGCTGCGCAGTGTTCGTGAAGCCAAAGCTCCGCAGATCAATTGGAAGTCGGCGCTGTGGCGCTCAGTGGTTCGTACGCCCGATGACTTTGCTGGATTCGATCGCCGTCACCTCTGGCGTGGTCTGTATGTGGAGGCGCTTGAGTCGGAATCGGTTGATATTGATGTGTGCATCGACACCAGTGGCTCGGTGTCCGACGTCCAGCTCTCCGAGTTCCTTGGGGTACTGCGGAGCATTGTTTCCTCGTATCCCACTGTTCGTTGCAGGCTTCACTACGCCGATACGCAGTGCGTTGGCCCATTTGAGGTCGACGTCAATCGGCCGCTCGTGTCCCCAACCGGCGGTGGAGGAACGGACTTCCGGCCGTTCTTCGCCGCGGTTGCGGCGCAGGGGGCAGCGGAGGGCGTGAGCAGCAACGCTTCACAAACGGTGATCTACATCACTGATGGATATGGCACTTTTCCGCAGACCGCACCGGATCTTGAAGTGTTGTGGGTTGTTACTTCAGGCGGGAAGCTTTCAAAGGACTTTCCGTTCGGCACGGTGTTACGTATGGGAGGCCAGTCATGACTGCAAAGAAAGCTGGTTCCAATATGAGTGCGGAAGCAGCGGCGCACCCGTTACTAGCAAGTGATCAAGCACGCGCGCTCCTTGAGTACTGCGCCGCCGACCTCCGTGTCTGTCCAACCGCAGAGGCTTGGGAAAATATTGCTTCGCGGCTGAAGGAATCAGTGCGCACCAAGGCGGCCGTTCGGTGTTTCCCTAATTGTCTGACTGCCGCGGCTTCGTTCTATTACGGTGACGTACATAAAGTTGGATGCATCGAGGAACAGATTGTTTGGGCAGTGCAGTACGGCGTTCTGGATATTGCCGACGCGTTGTTTCGATCGGTGCCGCACGCGCAGTGGTACCTCGGGTCAGTCAATCTGCATTGGATGGAGACCATTGGCGGGCAGGTTCCGCGGTACAACCGGGCACAGCGAACGCAACGGCGCGAGGAGGTGTTGCATGCGAAGGCGAAGCGCGATGCAAAGGAGCCGGTACCGCTGATTCTGCACATTCCGCACAGCCACCTGGCGATACCAGCTTCGTTGAAACGTGAGTTTGTTGTTCGCCACAAGAAATTGTCTACTCATCTTGCAGCGTCGACGGATCACTTTACGGATGAGCTGTTCGATAGCAACCTACCGAACACTCAGGCGTTGATCTTCCCAATCAGCCGCCTGGCGGTGGACCCGGAGCGATTCGAGCGCGACGCGTTGGAGCCGATGGCGAAGCGCGGGCTGGGTGTTCTCTACGAGCGTGGTCATGACGGAAACGTGATTCGGGAACCGATCAGTGGAGCGCGGCGGGAGGAGCTCTTGGCAGCTTGGTATCGGCCGCACCATGAATGGCTCACGCAGTCAGTGGATGACGCGCTGGCGCGTGCGCCACGCGCGTTAGTGATTGACTGCCACACGTTCCCTGACTTGCCGTTTGCAATGGACGCGGATCAGGAAGTGCCCCGTCCAGACGTGTGCATCGGAACGGCGGGCATTCATACGCCAGCGTGGTTAGTGCGCGCTGCGACAAAGTGGTGCAAGTCACAAGGCTGGTCGGTGCGTGTTGACGCTCCGTACTCCGGTTCGATGGTCCCGCTGAAACACAACAGTAAAGACCGGCGCGTCCTTTCCATCATGATTGAAATCAACCGTGCGAGGTACATGGAATTGCAAGGCACAAAGGCGGTGCGACGCGCATCGTTCAAGAAGTGCAAGCGATTCGTTGCTGGTCTTGTGGCGGCGTTGCGCGGTGCGGTGGCGCGTGACAATGCAGTGAACAATTTGAAAGTCAGGAAGAGGAAGTCAACATGAACAATCCGTGGCCAGATTCATACCCAGACGATAGAACACGCGCTGCCGAGTCACCAGAGCGCGCCATCATGGCGTCCGATCCATCGACGTCGATTGAGAAACTGATCGGGCTACTGACACACTTTCCAGTTGAAGTGTGTAGCAATCCCGCGTGGCAGTTGGCTGTCATTGCGTCTCCATCGATTGTCGGGACTTTGAAGTTCGACCAACTTGAAGCACTCGTCGAACACGAAAGTACCGGCGGTGGTTTGTGGATGAGCGTCGCGCAGCGTGTGACAACCAGCAAGGGCGATCCCAATCAATATCTAGCGGATTACATCCAGTGGAATATCGCTTCGCGCGCTGATGCGGCCAAGAGTGTGCTTGAAGTCCTTATCAAACCCTGGAATCAGCGCAAGATGGGAACGCCCGCACAGGAGCTTGCACTTCATCGGTTGAACCATCCAGAAGGATCGGGCATCGGTTGGCAAGAGACGGTTCCGCTTGCGATCGCGGTGAGTGACTACGGCCGTAGCAAACTTCACAGGCAGCGGGATCGATTTATCAGTGGGCTGCTTGCTGAGGGCCACTTGAGTCCGAGTGCGCCAATTGTTGCGGGACTTGTACTGCTTGGTCGCAAGGATGTGAGTGCACGGATCATGAGGCACGTACCGCCAGAGGCGAAGTTGTTGCACGCCATGGACACGTACCGAACAATCGGTCGAACCGGTCGTGTCGATCCGGTTGACCTTTTATTGCGAGCGGCCATTCGGTGCTGGGATATGGGTCGATCACCTTGCGGCATCCCGTATCGATGCCACGGCACTCCATTCTCGTATCGGCGAATGAGTGATCCGATTTATTACACGCCGATCGCAGCGAGTTTCGCATCACTCACGGAAGCGGCGGACGTCGCGCCTCCAGCAATCGCGGAATACAATCGACCAGAAGCCGCGAAAAGCACTCTCATGCTCGCCGATTTTTGGAAGCGAACGCGCGTGGAGCGATCGTGTGCCCCGTGGGTGAGTGGCACCGCTGAGCACCTCGCACTTCTCTCCAGTGACTTATGCCCAGCAGAATTGCTGCAGACACGTGCACGGTCACGTGACTGGATGGTCCGGCTGAGTATCGCCATGAGCCGCACGGTCGACCGTTCCACGCTCGAACACCTTCGGCTCGATCGCCACTGGTTAGTGCGTAGCGCGGCCGAGGAGGCATTCGCACGCTTGCCTGCGCCGGTCCCGGAGAAGGACATATCACAACTGATTTATGAGACGGCTCGATTGGGATTCTCCAATCGAGAGATTCTTGAAATGCCGAGACAGACGCATCTTTCACTCATTCATATGATCGAACGCGAATTGCTCAAAGGCAAGACGCCGACAGCAGCGCAGGTGGAGGGGTTCAAAGAGATTCTTGGCTATCTCTGGCATCCCGCGCTCTCGGCGTTACAGAATCAAGCGCCGGACGAAGCACCGCGCAGGCATGCGGCTGACGAGGCATGCGGCTGACGAGGCATGCGGCTGACGAGGCGTGTGGCGCTACCTTCGCTCCGCAATGATCTCCATCACCGTCGGCGCCATTAAAAACGCGCCGGGCTGCTGCCCAGCGGCGTCAATCTCCGCGAAGAGTTCTTCCTGCCACTGCGGCGTGGCGAGTTTCAGCGCGACCAGGCGCGCTGCATAGGTACGGATGAAACCAGCGGGCCAATGCCAGAGTGGCTCGGACGCACGTGCGACCCGCGCGATCGGGCGCAGTGAGGTAACGGTCATGCCGGCTTCTGCGATGAGTGTTGGCAGGCGTCCGGCAATATTCGCATTGCCGCCATCAGCGGCGATACTCTTCATTGCCAGTTGCACAAATTCGGCAACGCGCGGTCCGTTCGGATGAAGCGCATACGTTTCGTAATGCACATACTCATGGAACGCAACGCGGCCGCCCGGTGCAAGCGCGTCGCGCACCGCATGCACCAGCATGGCGGGGTCGCGCACAAACATAGCAACCCAGCGGCACCACACGGCATCGAACTGCCCGTGCATATCGGCGGGCAGCGGGGCGTGCATCAGGTCAAATACGCGAATATCGGTATCCGTGCGCCCGCGCGCGGCGGCGCGTTGTTGCGATTGATGCACGAATTCTGGCGCGATTTCAAGACCAGCCACGCGACCTTCGGCGCCGACTTCGGCGAGGAGTGACTCCATCACCAGTCCCGGTCCGCATCCAATGTCGAGGACGCGAGACCCGCGCGTGATCCCTGCCGCGCGCCACGCGTGGCGCATCTCATCAAGCCACAGCTCATGCTGGCTCGCAAGCCGATCGCGTTCTGCATCGTGCGTGCCGAGGACGTATTCGTGTGTGGGGCGCGGCTGCATTGGGGGTATCGGTGTGATACAGCGGATCAGGTCGGGCTGGATCTTTTCATGGCGGGTTACATTGTCGCCGCGTCGCTGCGTCGCTGCATTGCCATGTAGCCATGTAGCCATGTAGCCATGTAGCCATGTAGCCATATAGCCATGTAGCCATATAGCCGCGTCGCCGCACATTCACCGCGCCTTCGACACCTGCGGTAGATTGCCATGATGCCCCGCAGAGTCGCCATCGTTGCAGCCATCCGAACCCCGATCGGCCGTCACGGCGGCGCGCTTGCTTCGGTTCGTCCCGACGACCTCGCCGCGCATGTCATTCGGGCAGCTGTTGCGCGTGCTGGCATCGATCCTGCGCTCATTGAGGATGTCTACTTCGGTGCCACCAACCAGGCGGGCGAGGACAATCGCAATGTCGCGCGCATGGCTGCGCTCTTGGCGGGTCTGCCCGCGACCGTTCCTGGCGCCACCGTCAATCGCCTGTGCGCGTCTGGCCTTGAGGCCGTGAACATCGCCGCGCGCATGATCGAGTCGGGCGCGGGGGACATCATGATCGCGGGCGGCGTTGAGTCGATGAGCCGCGCGCCGTATGTCCTGAGTAAGTCCGAACAAGCCTTTGGCCGCGAACAGCAGATGTTTGACTCCACCATCGGTTGGCGCTTTGTCAATCCGCGCCTCGCCGCGATGTATCCGCCGATCTCGTTGGGTGAGACAGCGGAGAATGTGGCGCGCGCGCACCACGTCTCGCGAGCGGATCAGGATGAATTTGCGCTTTCGAGTCAACAGAAGTGGGCCGCTGCACACGCCGCCGGTCGATTCCGCGACGAGATTGCGCCGGTAGAAATCCCGCAAGGAAAAAATCCGCCGATCAACTTCGATACCGACGAACATCCGCGCCCGGACACCACGCTTGTAAAGCTTTCTGCCCTGAAGCCAGCGTTCTCAAAGGCCGCCGACGCCACAGTGACGGCCGGCAACTCATCAGGCATCAACGATGGCGCTGCGGCACTGGTCTTGGTCGAAGCGTCGCGCGCTGCTGCGCTTGGGCTGAAACCGATCGCCTTTGTTGGAGCATGTGCGTCAGCGGGTGTGGATCCTGCACACATGGGCATTGGTCCAGTGCCGGCGGTTCAGAAACTGTTCGCGCACACGGGGCTTTCTGCTGGTGATGTTGATCTGGTCGAATTGAACGAAGCATTCGCCGCCCAGTCAATCGCGTGCGTGCGCGGGCTTGGCTTTGATATGGCGCGCGTCAATGTGAATGGTGGTGCGATCGCGCTCGGTCATCCGCTCGGCGCAAGCGGTGCGCGCATTGTGGTAACGCTGCTCCACGAAATGCAACGCCGCGACGCGAAACGCGGCATCGCTTCGCTCTGCGTGGGTGTTGGGCAGGGGCTTGCGACGCTCTTCGAGCGGGCGTAAGTTCGTCAGCCGATCTTCTTCAATCCGCTTTCCATTGCGCCGACCAGTGCGTCGACGTCCGCCTCTGTCATGGGCGTGGACAACATGCCTGTGCATGTTCCAACCAACAGGAATCCCTCGCTAAAGAGATGCTCAAGCATCATCTTGAGTCGGCGGTTCTCATCAGCGTTGGTGTACGCCTCGCGATAGTTCGCTGGCACAGTGGCCTTCATGTGCAAGCGGAACATGCTGCCGCCGCCTGTCACACTGGCACACGCATTGGTGCGATGGATCGCTTCCGCAATGCCGTTGCGCGCGCGGTCGCCGAGCGCGTTCAGGCGTGCCACTGCGCTTTGGTCGAAGTGCTCCATGGCGATACGCCCCGCAGTCATCGTGACTGGATTTGCGGAGAACGTTCCCGAAAGTGGAAAGAGCAGTTTCGCGGCACCTGGATTCAGCACTTCCATCACATCAGCGCGACCAGCAAGCGCGCCGACCGGGAATCCACCGCCGATCATCTTGCCAAGGGCAGTGATATCGCCATGAATCCCGTATTGCTGCTGCGCGCCGCCGTATTCGGTACGGAAGGTGATGACTTCATCGAGCACAAGAAGCGCGCCGTTCTTGTCGGTCCACTCGCGCATCGCGCTGACAAACTCCGGCGACGCAGGCTTCAGGCCCACGCGATGCGGCAGAAGGTCGAGCAGCACGCACGCCAGATCGCTGCGGTGCTCATTCAGCAAGGCGATCGCTCGATCGACATCGTTGAATGGAATGATCACCACATCGTCCATCGCTGATTGCGGCTGCCCATGCACCAATGCCACGCGATTGGGGTGATCGACACTTCCCCAGTTGGCAGGTGACGAGCCTTGGCTTGTTTCGACATAGTCGTAGGCACCGTGGTACGCGCCCTCAACTTTCGCAATCTTCGGGCGACCCGTGAACGCACGCGCGGCCTTCAGAGCGGCCATCACGGCCTCAGTGCCGGAATTCACGAAGCGAATCTGATCAAAGCCCGCGCTACGCGAACAGATGTGCTCCGCATGCAGAACTTCCTGCTCAGTGGCCATCATGAAGGCGCTACCGCGCGCAAGTTGTTCGGAAGCGGCCTCAACCACCGGCGCATACGCATGTCCGTGAATCAGCGAGGCAACATTGTTTGCAAAGTCGATGCGCGTGACGCCATCGATGTCAGTGACGCGGCAACCCTTGCCGTACGCCACATAGGGTGGAACCGATGACCACAGCACGGTGTTGCGGCTGACACCGCCGGGCATCACCTTCTTAGCGCGCTCAAAGAGTTGCGCGCTGCGGCTGGTTGCTGGAGTGGTTGCGCCCGTGGTGGAGTTGGTAGTCAATGGAGTTTCCTCACTTGCGAGCGTGGTTGGTAATGATCGGCGCACAAGTGCGCTCTTGCACAAAGTCAAAGGCTATGCCGGGGGCGAGTTCCACAAGCGCAAAGCCGCGCTCAGTGACATCAATGACCGCCAGATCTGAGTAGATACGCGTCACTACGCCGCGGCCAGTGAGCGGGTAGGTGCAGTGCTGTACAAGCTTCGGCTCGCCTTCCTTGGTTACGTGCGTGGTCATGACAAACACGCGCTTCACACCAGCCACCAGGTCCATCGCGCCGCCGACAGCGGGAATCGCGTCATCGGCGCCGGTTGACCAATTCGCCAAATCACCGTTCGCGGCTACTTGCAGCGCGCCGAGTACCGAGAGATCAAGATGTCCGCCGCGAATCATCGCAAAACTTGTTGCTTGGTCAAAGAACGCGGCACCCGGCATCATGGTCACGCGGCGCTTGCCTGCGTTGATGAGTTCGGGGTCACTCTCGCCCGCGGCGGGTGAGGGGCCCATGCCCAGCAGGCCGTTCTCGGTGTGATAGATGAATGTGCGACCCTCGGGCACGTGGCTTGCCACCAGCTCAGGGATACCAATTCCAAGGTTCACATAGGAACCGTTCGGAATGTCCTGCGCCAGGCGCTTGTGGCGATTCCATCGCGCGTCCAACCGTTGGAAGGGGCGATGGTCATGGGTAACTTGCTCCCGCTTCGTTGAGCGCAGATTCCAACGCCGGCGACGCCACGTGCACCACGCGGTCCACAAAGATGCCGGGGGTGACGA
This sequence comes from Planctomycetota bacterium, assembly GCA_026386795.1. Taxonomy (GTDB): domain Bacteria; phylum Planctomycetota; class Phycisphaerae; order Phycisphaerales; family SM1A02; genus UBA966. The sequence goes on along the minus strand of JAPLMU010000124.1, from coordinate 26,334 downwards.
TCGCCTCTGGATCCAGCGCGCCAGCTTCAACAACGTCCGCGGCTTGCACTATGGTTACCGTTGCGGCGGTGGCCATCATGGGCGCAAAGTTTCGCGCGGTGCGGTGATATAAAACGTTCCCGTGCGTGTCGGCTTTGCAGCCCTTGATCAGCGTGAAGTCCGCACGAATACCGTACTCAAGCACATGTTCACGGTTGCCGAAGACGCGCGACTCTTTGCCTTCTGCCAGCGGCGTTCCCACCGCGGTCGGCGTGTAGAACGCCACAATTCCAGCGCCGCCAGCGCGAATCCGCTCTGCGAGTGTTCCTTGCGGCACCAGCTCGAGTTCAATCTTCCCCGCTCGATACAGATCGGGGAACACCGTTGAGCCAGCGGTCTTGGGGAACGAGCAGATGACCTTGCTCACGCGCTCGGCACGCAGCAGCGCGGCGAGTCCAACCAGGCCAGTGCCGGTGTTGTTACTCACCACGGTCAAGCCCTTCGCGCCCTGATCGATCAGGGCATGAATGAGCTCGATTGGACTTCCTGCTTCGCCGAAGCCACCAATCATGACCGTTGCGCCGTCGAAGATGTCGGCGACCGCCTCGCGGGTGCTACCAACTCGCTTGTCGATCATCGGCAGGATGGTGTTGGTGGTGTCGCATGCGTGGCGCGTGCGCTCTTGACGCGCGAGTAGTCAAAGAGACCGGCCTCGTCATACAACACACGATCCGCGTAACCGTCAAACCACAGCGCCTCGGGATTGCGACCGACGATGCAAATCTTGCCCTTGTCTTTGGCGGAGCCAGAGTTGCGCATGATCTTGAATATGACAACTCCGTTCTCGCTGCCCTTGAGACCAGGAATCGGTTCGGTGGTGACGGCGCACACTTCCGTCTTGCCCTTGTAGTGGGTAATAGAAAGTCGTGCGTGGCTTTCAACGCCGGACAAACCCTTCTGCGATTCGTTGAGGATCTTCCACACGGTCTCAATGGGCGCATTGAAGGCGCGGTAGGCGATGATGTCGCGACCGCAGAAGAAGTAATGATTCTCGCCGCCCGCGCGCTTGAATTCGCGTTGCAAAATGCGCAGCGCATCGGGATCGTCGTTGATGCCCTTCATGATGGGCGTTTGATTCTCAACGCTTAGCCAGCCGCGCGACACCAGGCGTTGCATAGCGACGCCAGTGGAGGGCACCCACTGCAGAAAGCCTTTGTCGTTATGGATGTATTTGCCATCGGCGTCCTTGGCAAGAAACTCGTCGGGGTGTTCAAAGTGCACCACAATGTGCAGGCCAACGTCTGGGTACGTCTCATGGAATCGATCAAGCATGGCGACAAACGCTTCGTCAAACCGGTCAGGATAGAACGCCATTTCCTTGGTGCCAATGCGAATCGACTCAACGCCCGCCTCTGCAAGCGCGCCAAGCCATGCCGCGATCTTTGAGTTGTTCAACACCATCGGATCGCCGCCCGACATCAGGACCTCGCGAAGTTTTTCGCGACCACACGTTGGGTGACGTCCACCGTTAGCGGCAACTTCAGAGTTGAAGCGCTTGATGAACTCGGTCACCTCTGGAATGGTGGCCATGCCCTTCTTGGCAACGGTGCCGTCTTGACGGGTGATCTCCTTGCGCGCGATCAGTTCCTCGCGGTAGCAGAAGCGGCAGTGCGCTGAGCAAGTGGAGACGACGTAAAGAAGACCCATCTCATACTTGTGCAACATGCCCTCGACTGGGCTGTAGTCCATTTGGAAGCCGGGGTCCTCGGAGCCTGCAAGGTCCATAGTTTCCGCGGGGTCCGCCTTGACGATGCGGCGGATCGGCGCGCTGGTCTTGGCGAGTTCAAAATAGTGCCGCGTCACCTTCACTGGCATGCGCTTTTCAAGGTCACGATCGGTGCCCTTGAGAACGCGCAACTGCACGAGTTCGTTTGACGAGTAGAGCCCCAACATGTCCGCGGGTGCCTTCTCATCAAGAAACGGCGCGAGACCATTGATGATGTTGCGCTCGTGGCGCGTGTCTTCGACTGTGTCCAAGAACGCCTGTTGGCGCGCGGTGGTGGCATACTCGTTCGACATGATTCGATCCTCGAAGGGGTTCAATAGCTGAAGGCTGTATCAAAATTAAGCATAGCTGATAGCCCCGCCCAAACCAACCGAAAAAGGCTTATTGGTCTATAGAAGAAGTCGCAGCGCGTTGCGTCACTGCCACTGCCGCTCATCCATGAAAACGTGGAATCACATGCGCCGCACCGGTAGTTCAAGATTTGTCCCATCGAGTTTGGAGCGTACCAAAGGTGGTGAGATGGATGACGGTACCGTGATAGGCATGCCTACCCGCCGCACATTCCTCCTGGCCGCTGCCGGTCTTGCGCTTACGCCCGCTCTCGCGCGCTGCGTCTCGTCTCGGACCGCGCCCGCGTTCCTCAAAGAAGTGGGGCCGCGTCGCCCGGACAAGTTGCGCCTTGCGTGTATCGGAACTGCAAACCGCGCGTGGGACAACATCCAAGAAGTGCGTGGCGAGCAAATCGTCGCACTCTGCGATGTTGACAGTGCGTATCTCGAACACGCTGGCAAGGAGTTTCCAGATGCGGCGCGCGCGGTTGAGTGGCAGCAGGTTGTTGAGTATCGGCGCGAACTCGATCTTGATGGCATCGTTGTTGCAACGCCCGATCACGCGCACTTTCCGATTGCAGCGGCCGCTCTTCGCGCAGGCATTCCGGTCTACTGCGAGAAGCCGCTCACTCATACGCGCGAACAGGCGTGCGAACTGCGCATGTTGGCGCGTGCTGCACGCGTTCCAACGCAAATGGGAACGCAGATTCACGCCACTGAGAACTATCGACGCGTGGTGGAGGCTGTGCGTGCGGGCGTGATTGGTCGCGTAACCGCAGTTGATTGTTGGCAGCTGAAGAGTTGGGGCGACGGCAAGTTGACCCCTGGCGCGTTGTGCCCGGCGACGCTTGATTGGAACGCGTGGTTGTGTGGAACGCCGAATGTTCCGTACATCAACGGAATTCATCCCGCGAATTGGCGTCGCTATTGGGCGTACGGATCGGGCACGCTTGGCGACATGGGATGCCACATCATGGACTTGCCGGTGTGGGCATTGGGTCTTGCGCCGTGTGCGGATTTGCCGGCGGGCGCAGTGAAAGGCGGTACTAGCACGATTCCGCTCAGGATGGAAGTCCGCGCTGATGGTCCACCGCTCGATGCGGTCGGCGCACCAGCGTGGCTTGAGGCTTCGTGGGCCATTCCAGGAATTGCTTCTGGGCCAGCAGGTGTGAGTCTTGACCCGCTCGTTCTGCGTTGGTTCGATGGTGGTCGCATGCCGCCGTTCGTGCAAGAAATTGGCGCGAAGGACAAGCAGGATTATCACGGGCGATTCAGCGTCTGTTTCCAAGGAACAGAAGGCGCGCTGTTTGCCAACTACGACGAGATGTTGGTCTGGCCGGGCGCGCGCGCTGCGGAGTGGCGCGCGCGCGTTGCGAGTGGCACGACGGGCATCACCCCGATCGCAGCGAGCCGCGGACATCACGCAGAGTGGTTGCAGGCGATCCGCGATCGTGCGCCGAGCGCACCGCTCTGCAACTTTGAATATTCAGGCAGGCTCACGGAGTTGGTGCTTGCCGGCACGGAGGCGTACCGGGCAGGCAAGCAGATTGATGTGACGATTCGGTGAATTGAGGCACGGGGCGGTTGTTGAAGGTTGGTGTTGTCAGCAATCGTTGCAGTTCGGGCGCTCGACTATCGTGCCCGTATGTCGAGCCCACTCCAGCCGCAACTTGTGAAGGACATCGACGCCGCGCTTGCGCGGATCGTGACATCGGACCCGTCCGCCGCCGGACCGCATTGGGGAGCGATGCACAAACTGCTCTTGAAGGCAAAGCTCGATCCGCAGGCCATCATGCGGCTCGTGGGCGCACGGGACACCGCGGAACTCACGCGGGCCGTGGCGCGCGCGAAGGGTGAAGAAGTGGCGGAGCCATCGTCTGATGCAAGTGCGGCGACCGCCGACGGCACCACCCCCAACGCAGCCCCCGCGCAAGAATTTGAACTCTCTGTCCTCCAAGACGCGTTGCGTATGTTCCGCAAGCGCGTCAAGCTCTCGCAACTTGATGCCGATTCCAAACTCGGCGTCGGTCCGATGAGCGGCACGGGCCAGCATCGCATTCAAGCGATGTTGCCGCCGCGCGATTTTCCGTGGGGCGTGTGGGAAGCGCTCGTAAAGGCGGGCAAACTTCGGCGCGATGCGGACGGCTTCTATTCGATCGTCGAGCAGCCGGGCGGCGCGCACTGGTGATCGCTCACGCGCCGCTCTATAAATAGTTGCAGCGATACTCAGGCCCTACTTGGTAATTACAAGCACGCCAGCGAACGGCGCGAAACCATCGTCATACGGGCTTGGGCGGATTTCTGCACGGAATCCAAGCGTTTTGAGGCGCGCGATCGCAGCTTCCATGTACGGATGCTGACGCGGCGGCATCTGCATCGCGTGCGTCGGCGCCATGCGGATCTCGCCGCGCGTGACCCGTGCGAGTTCAGCGATGCTGCGAAGATGGAATGGCAGGTCGAAACGGTCGTCCTCTAAGAGTCCGCCGTTCTTGATTCCCGAGTAGCAGAACAGGAAATTGGACGAAAGGACTACGTCAAACGCACCATCCGCAAAGGGCAATGTCGGAAGCGCAGCATGGATGTAGCGGGTCCCGCGTCCATTGCGGTAGTCCGCAATGAACTCATCAAGTGCGTCGAACTTGTCCTTCCGGAACTTCACCGGATCGCGGAAAGTCAGCGAATCAGTTGCAAGCGCGAGGCGCGCAAAGAGACCATTGATGTTCGCAGTCGCGCGCGTATGCAGTTCGTCCGGCGCGAATTCAAAGAGTGGGTCGCAGCCGACAACATTGAGTCCGCTTGCGCACGCGTTGGCAACGAACGCTGCCGGACCGCATGGACAATCCAGGATCGCGCGCCCGCGCAGGGCGGTCTCATCAAGCGCGAACATCTGTAGGTACTCGCTGTAGGTTCGACCAAAGAATGCGACTTCCGGCACAGAGAATTCAGTACTCACCCGCGCACCAGACCCGGTGCCGCGTACTCGCCGCCGAGGACCGATTGCGTCTCTGCTTTCATCCACTTTCCAAGTATTTCTTGGTAGACGCCGCGGAAGTCCGTTGTGAACTTCAGGTCGCCGCCATCAAGGTCCGTGAGGCTCGGATACTTGCCCTGCAAGCCGGGCTGCACGCCTGCACCGATCAGGAACATCGGACCCGCGGTGCCGTGATCGGTTCCATTGCTCGCGTTCTGGCGCACGCGCCGTCCGAATTCGCTGAAGCACATGGTCATGACGCGGCCTTCGTTTCCTTGCGCGGCCAAGTCTTTCTGGAATGCCAGGATCGCGTCGCCAAGTTGGCGCATCAGATTCGCATGGCCACCCGACTGATTGGCATGCGTATCGAAACCACCCATACTCACGTAGTAGACGCGCGTCTTCATGCCGTCGCGAATCATCGCGGCCACCGTTTGCAATTGCTTGGCGAGCGTGCTGCCCGGGTACGCGACGAGCGGCTTCTTACTCACTGCGGCGCGAATCCGGTCGCTCGTTAGTTGTGCATCGAGCGCGGTACGCATCAAAAAACTTTCCTGCGAGCCAGGTTCAACACCGGGCAACGAACCCGCGCGCACCATCGCTTGGTATTCCTTATCCATTGCACCGTTTTTGTCGGCGCCTAACCAACGGAAGAGATCCGCACTCTCGAATGCGATCGGCGTGCTCTTTGTACCCGTCATTGCAAGCGGCGCGGTGCGACCAACCACAACAGCCATGTCAGCCGCAGGATTTCCATTGCACGATGCATCGACATACCGACCGATCCAGCCAGTTCCCTTACCTTCGGGGCGTCCGCTCTGCCAAATGTCCATGCTCGCAAAATGGCTGCGATTCGGATTGGGGTAACCAACGCCCGCCACCACGCAGAGCTTCCCGGAGTCATGCAGCTCCTTGAAGCCAGTGAGGTTCGGATGCAGTCCAATCCCGTTCGCCTGATCAAGTTCGAGCGCGGCACCACCATTCTTCGGCTTGCCAGGCTCGCCAATGCTGATCACTGGGCGTGCATTGTGATACTCAGCTTGGCCATACGGAATCACGGTGTTCAATCCATCATTGCCGCCCGACAATTGCACCACAACCAAGATGCGCTCGTCCGGAACGCCAGGGCGCGAACCGAGCACGCTGCCGTCCGGCGCAAGCATGCCGAACGCACTCTGTTGGATGAAATGCGGCATCGTGGCTGCGAATGACGCGAGCAGCGCACCCTGACGGATGAAGACTCGACGGCTGTATGCATTGATGTCATTCATGCCAGTTGATACTCCGGGAGCGCGGTGACAAGTGCAAGCGCAGCAATGGTGCGACTGTGTTCGCTCGCTTCCATGTGTGCTTGCGATGTAAGGAACGATACGAGCGCCGCACGTCGTTCGGGGTGCGGTGGCGCCGCGAGACTCATGGAAATGAGGCGATCGGCTACGACATCCGGCGTGGTGGCACCGCTGAGCAAGGGGATTGGGTCGAAGCGCGTTTCGTCGTTCTCCCAGTCGTAGACATCAGGTCGCTTGCCGGTGAGCAGGTAGACCGCCACATTTTGCCTGACAAACAAGGTGCTCGTGTTGATCCACGCGCGTCCGCCATCCCAGCCTTTGACGTTGGGCGGTTGGAAGAGATCTTGGCCCATGAGGTCGCACGCGCCTGCGAGTGCGCTGAGTTGCCGCGGCGGAGTTCCGTATTGCCGAACTGTCTGCACAATCAGTTGCGCAGGGCTCTTGATGGTGGCTGCGCGATTGCACGCATGATAAAAGTGCGCGCTGCGAAACAGTTTCGCGAGCACTGGCTTGATTTCGTATTGTTGCGTGCGCAGTTCAGTGGCAAGTGCGCGGATGAAGGCTTCGCGAGCATCGCGCTGTTCAGCGGGGAGATCCGCAGCTGGCGTGTCGTTCACGAAATATCGGTAGAGCTTTGATGCAATGAATTCGCTGCATTCGGTCTTGGCGAGTGCAAGTCGTGCAAATTCATCACCGGTCCAGTTGCCTTCTTTGCCGAAGATGATCTTCGGACCGGCGTCATGGTTGCCGTCGCGGTACTCGAATTCGTCGTCTTCAAAGGTGTAGCCGGTGAGCGCACGCGCACCAGCCTTGATGTCCTCTTCGGTGTAGCCGCTGCCTTCACCAAGAATGAAGAGCTCGAGCAGCTCGCGCGCGAGGTTCTCGTTTGGTCGTCCCTTGCGACTCTTGTCATTGTCGAGGTACTTGATCATCGCGGGGTCGCGGATGACATTGAGGACGAGCGTTCCGAAGTTTCCCGTGGCATACGTTCGAAACAGTTGATTCTGCTGGAACATATGCCAACTATCTTCGATAGTACGAGCGCCCGTGGCAAAGTGACCGTGCCAGAAGAGCGTCATCTTTTCTTCAAGCGGGCGCGCTGATTCGATCATGCGTGCAATCCACCACTTCTTGAGATCAACGAGCTGGCGGCGATCATTTGCCTTTGCTTGATTTTCTTTGCGCTCGAGACGCTCGACCTCTGCTTCTTCGCGCGCGCGACGTGCGGCGTTGAGTTTGTCGCGTTCTTCGCGGCTAAGCGGCGGCATGAGATTGCGATCGAAGTCGTCGCTATTGACAGTCTTCGATGGTTGCGTTTCGAAATTGACGAGGAGATCAACCGCGTGATCGAGTCCCATGGCGACCAATGCGTCAACCTGGGCTTGGGTACCACCGAATGCCGCGCGATTCAGAAGGTGTCGCGCTGCTGCGGTGTCAAACAGCGGTGTTACGCGAGCGGTCGGGGTACCGACGCCAAGCGCGCGGAGATCAGCGGGAATGGCGGGCGAGTTCTGCATGGCGCGCCTGATCAACGGTGCTTCGTCATCTTTGATTGCATGGAAAGTCTCCACGCCGCGACTTGTGCAAGAAAGAACGGTACGGGCATCAGGTACGTCATGAAATCGAACGCGCCCAAGAGGTAGCAGGGCAGGCCAACGAGCAGGATTCCTGCGATCAGTTTGCGCGGAGCACCGCGGGGTTCGAGAAGAAAGAGGACTGGGAAGAGCAAGCCGTACGCGCCCAGGAATGCCAAATATGCAGGCTCTCCGGGCAGGAGCATGGTACCTGTATGACCATATAGGAGCGGGTGCCCTGGGGCGAGTGCGGGTCCGACGGTAAATATGAAGGCAGGCGTTGCGAGCAGCACCGCAAGGGCGGTGAGGCCACCGGCAGCAGCGGTCGGTATGCGTATTCCGGCTGGGGCAGTGATGAGTTCGCGGAGGTGGACAGAGATGGTGAAGAGGAGTTGAAGTCCCCATAGCGCGAACAGCGCGGGACCGATGCGCGGCGTGCCCATGCTTGGGTCATAGAAACTTGCAATGAGTAGGAGCATTGCTCCGAAACTCAGGCCAAAGGTCGCGAACGCGACGCGTGGGCTGGGTGCTTGTTGCGCCGCGCGATGGAAGGTGAGATCGAAGTACGGCGTGAGGAAGAATCCGGCGCAGAGGGTCGGAAACGCGAAACCGAGCGGGAGTGATTCGATCATTGGCGTGATCGGCATGCGCTCGGCGGCGGGCGTGAGATCGGTCCCGCCCGGTAGCAGGACAACGAGTGCGGAGAGGAGTGTGACGGCAGTGCCCGCGGTGCGCCAAAAAGCGTTGCCGCGCAGTGCAAGCAGTAGTCCGATGACGAGGAAAGCGATGGGCGCGCCTGTGGCTGCGATGGTGTTGAGTGCGCCCGGTGCCAGTGTTGCAGAGGCGGTGTTTGGTCCGACGAGAAAGTACTGCGCGGCCCAACCAGCGAAGTAGCACTGATATGCCAGGGTGACGGCGCTGAAGAGCGCGCACATCCAGCCGAGTCGAGCGGCGAGGGCGCGCGAGCGTTGTGCGTCGAGGACGAAGCCGAACGCGGTGCAGCCGAGAACATTGGGTACGAAGAACGCCCAGAATCCTGGCCAACCCCAGAGGCGGAGCATCATGAACGGCAGGTACATGCCGATGCACCACGTCCAACTCGACGTGCAGAACAGACCCCATTGGATGCTCTCAAGAGTGCGTCTCACCGGCGGAGTGTATAGCTACCAACAGTTTATTTTTTGCGGCGTTCGAGCTTCGCTTTGATCATCAACTTCGGCGTGCAATGGAACGTAATGTCGCACTTGCCAACCAGCGGCGCCTTGATTCCCGGCTTGTGTACATGCTGCCGAATTTCCATCTCGAGCGGAATGTTGAATTCGCCGCCAGACCTCAGCTTCTCGTCGAGATCACCCGCGTTCATCACCTCGTACATCGCCGGGCCGTAGCACGGTCGCATGAAGCGATAACGCATCTCTTTGCAGACCACGATGTAATCGCTGCCGCATCGGCCGAAGAGATACAGGCCGCCAGCGACTTCGCTGTTTCCCAGAAGTGCGGCACCAGCCATCGCGTTGTACCAATTGCGGTTGACGCGCCGGAACGGAAGCACCGCAACGAAGCTCTGCTTGTCAACGCGCTTCATCGTCAGGCCTGAGCGAAACGCGTATGGCAACCAGATCAACGCACACGCCTTGCGCACGATGTTGCTCTTCATGCTGACGCGACTGAGCCACGCTTCAAGGCGGTCGAAAAAGCTCAATGTGGGCAGTGTTGTGCGCGCAGAATTTCCGTCCGCGGCGACGCGGTTGTTGACGGGAGTGGAATCGGCGTTGACTGACGACATGGCGGGCGCAGGATTCTACCTGCGTTTGCACTGGGGATTTGGTATGCAGCACGCGTTGGAATCGTGTGAAATCCACTGTTATGCAACACCTCGCCGTCTGTTCATGGAGCCTGCGCACCGATTCGCCCGACGCACTTGCCGACGCCTTGGCTCGTTGCGGCATCAACGCCGTGCAACTTGCGCTCGTTCCATGCATCGAACATCCAGCGGAGTGGGGCAATGCGATCTCCCGCCTGCGCGAGCGCGGCATCGTTGTAGTCAGCGGAATGCTGGCAACAGTCGGTGAAGATTATTCAACGCTTGAATCGATCGAGCGCACCGGAGGCGTCCGACTTGCGTCAACATGGGCGCGCAACCAAGAGCTTGCAGCTGCAACAGCGCAACTTGCAAGTAACAACGGCGTGAAGCTTGTGACGCTCCATGCGGGATTCCTTCCGCACGATGCCGCGAACCCCGAGCGCACCGTCATGATCGATCGTCTCCGAGCCATTGCCGACATCTATGCAGCACGCGGCGTACGCGTTGCCTTCGAAACGGGTCAAGAAGATGCCAACACGCTGAGCGCAGCGCTCGCAGATATTGCGCATCCGAATGTCGGTGTGAACTTTGATCCGGCCAACATGATTCTGTACGGAATGGGCGACCCGGTCGCCGCGCTGCGCGCACTCGCGCCGCATGTCTGGCAGATTCATATGAAGGATGCAATTCCGACCGCAGTCCCGGGGACATGGGGTCGCGAAGTGGTCGCCGGCACCGGCGCGGTCGATTGGCGTGCGTTCTTCGCAGCCGTCGCGGCTCTCCCACGGACGGTGGACCTCGTCATTGAGCGCGAGGCGGGACCCACGCGGGAGGCAGACATCATGGTCGCGGCCGCCTTGGCTCGAGCCGCGCAGAAGCACACGCATTGATCACCACCACACGCCAGTATTCGCGTCGTCGCACGCCGATGCGTCCCGATTCGCATCATCGCCTACGATTCCCCCTATGCCCACCTACGTCTATGCCATCGTCAAGCCAGACGGCACCGATGGCGAGATCTTCGAAGTCTTTCAGAAGCTGAGCGATCCCACACTCACGCAACACCCCGAGACGGGCGAGCCAGTCCGCAAATTGATCGTCACACCGCAAGTGCAGACATCAAGCGACACGCAGCGATTCTCCAAGAACAATCTCGAACGACTTGGCTTCAGCCGCTTCGAACGTAAGGGTGATGGCCACTACGAGAAGACCGCCGGCACTGGCCCCAACACACTGAACGCCGGCGACGGAGACTGACACTGGCGCCGGAGAGGACAAAGCGGCGCTCAGCGGCTGTCCTTCGCCGGCCGTGATTGATTTACGATCCCACTATGCCCGCCAAGGCCTCCGATCCCATTGTCCGCATCGCTGAATTACGCGTGCTGCTCCATCGCGCCAATCGCGCGTACTACGTTGATGCGGCGCCATTCATGAGCGACTCGGAGTTCGATGTTCTCCTTGCTGAACTCACCGGACTTGAGGCGAAACATCCGCTTCTCGCGGATCCCAATAGTCCAACGCAGCGGGTTGGCGGCGAGGTCGCCACCGGGTTTGAGCAGGTAAAGCACCGCGTTCCAATGATGTCGGTTGACAATACGTATTCGCTCGCCGATTTGCGCGCTTGGTGGGAGCGCTGCGAACGCGCACTCGGTCGTCCGTTTGCGGCCGTTGCCGATCCAAAGGTTGACGGGGTTGCGATCAGCCTTCGCTACGAACACGGACAACTCACCGAAGCAGCAACACGCGGCGATGGCACTACTGGTGATCGAGTGACGCACAATGTTCGTGCTATTGCGTCGGTTCCACTCGTACTGCAGCCACCAGCAGGCACGCCGATGCCGCCAGTTCTTGAAGTTCGTGGCGAGATCTTTATGCCAGTCGCGAGCTTCGAGCGCGTGAACGAAGAACGCCGGAACGCCGGCGAGCCGGAATTCATGAACGCACGCAATTCAACCGCGGGCACGCTGAAGAGCCTTGACCCCGCGGTCGTTCGTGCGCGCGGACTCAGCTTTCTTGCGCACGGCGTTGGGCATGTTGAGGACATCACGCTCCGTGGACAACCGGTCACGACATACCACGACTTTCTACTTGCTCTGCGCGCATTCGGTGTTCCCGTGTCCGGTATCGCAGTGCGCTGCAACTCTGCAGAGTTGTGCGTCGCGGAGGTCGAGCGCTTTGCCAACGCGCGCGTAGAACTTCCCTACGCCGTTGACGGAATGGTGGTCAAGGTTGACGCTTTCGCTGACCAACGTGAACTCGGCGTGACAGCGAAGGCGCCGCGTTGGGCCGTTGCATTTAAGTATCCCGCCGAGAAGAAGCCCACGGTGCTCACGCGCATCGACTGGCAAGTTGGCAAGGGTGGCACGCTCACGCCCCGCGCATCGATGGAGCCGGTGATCATTGCAGGAAGCAAGGTGCAGCATGCATCGCTTCATAACATCGACGAAATTCACCGCAAAGATATTCGCATCGGCGACACCGTCATTGTTGAGAAGGCTGGAGAAATCATTCCCCAGGTTGTAGAGGTGGATCTCTCCAAGCGTCATCCGCATTCGAAGCCCGTGCAACCTCCAACGGAATGTCCGAGTTGCGGCGAAGCTGTCACGAAGGAAGGTCCGAAGCTCTATTGCACGAATGCGTCCTGTCCAGCCCAGTTCATCGAGCGTCTCAAGTGGTTTGTTTCGCGTGGGCAGATGGATATTGACGGTCTCGGCGAGAAGATCGTTGATGCTCTCATCAAAGAGGGTCTCGTCAAGACCTTTGCAGATGTCTTCACGCTTGATGCAGCGAAAGTTGCCGCGCTGACATCGGAATCCGTGACGAAATCAGGCAAGGTCGTCCTGCGCAAAATTGGCGAGAAGACCGCGCATTCCATCAATGCCAGCGCCGCTGAAGCAAAGAGCAGGGGACTCGCTCGGCTATTAGATGCGCTCGGTATCTCGCACCTCGGCACCGGGAGCGCCAAAGCGTTTGCACGTGTGTATCCGGACCTCGATGCAATGCTCGCAGCGAGTGTCGCAGACTTCCAGCAAATTCCTGATATCGGCGAAATCACCGCATCAAGCATTCATGCGGAAATTCACTCGCAGGCGATGCAGCGAGCGATTCATGAACTGCGTGCGTCGGGTGTCAGCATGGTGAGTTTCACACATTCGGCCACGCGCGAGGTATCTGCGGATTCGCCATTCGCAGGTAAGACAGTGGTTCTCACCGGCGAGCTTGAACAAATGGATCGACGTGCCGCGATGGAAAAACTCGAATCGCTTGGCGCCAAGGTTTCTGGCAGCGTGAGTAAGAAGACGGACCTCGTCGTCGCCGGACCGGGAGCCGGGAGTAAACTCGCGAAGGCGCAGGAACTCGGCGTGACTGTCTGGGATGAGGCACAATTCATGGCCGCAATCAAAGGTCTTTGATCGGCGGCGGTGGTTGACTACTTCGCAAATGTCACAGTGCCCGTGGCGGTGACTTCGCAATTTCCAAGGCGTCCGTCGCGCTGTGTGTAGCGCACTTTCAGCGGTCCGCTGCCTTCAAGAGGCATGACTTCAGCCCACGTCCATGCGTCGGCCTCTCGGTCCGACTGCGGGACTAATAGCACGCTCGCACTCGCATCGGTGGGGTCCATTTGCCGCAGGCAGAATGTTGGCGACTTTCCTTCCTCCCGGCTAACACTCAGGAAGAATGCATGACCGCCAAGCGTCACTGCAGGAAAGTCCACCCGTGGCGTGGCGCGAAAGAGGGTTCCGCCAAAGAACTTTGCCGCGAAGAACGCGAGCACCAAAAAGAGCACGAATCCAATGGCAAGACTTCGAAGAAAGAGCAGAAGTTGGTTCACGGTGTGATTGTAAGGCCGAATTGCCACGCCACGACGAGCACAATCCCGGCAACTGCAAGTCGCCACCATCCAAAGAGTGCCAGGGTGTGTCGCCCCAGGTAGCGCACCAGGAAATCGATAGCCAATGCCGCACTCGCCCATGCCACAAGCAGTCCGCACACGAGCGGCAACCAACCGCCAATTTGCTCAAGAAACTCACTGGCGTGGTGTGCCTTGACGATCTTCAGGGCGCTGTAACCACTCGCTGCCGTCAGCGTCACGAGTCCGAGTAGGAAACTGAACTCCGCCGCAGCAACGCCACCAAGGCCAACGAGTAGTCCCGCAAGAATCGTTACGAACGACCGGCTTGTTCCAGGCCACAGCGCCAAGCACTGAAAGAGTCCAATGAAGAGCGCCTGCATTCCGTTCATACGCGCGAGCGCTGCGCCTGTGAAATCTGCGCTGCTGCCCGTGATCGCAGCAGTGGTTGCTGCGCGCAGTGATGCATCGCGCTCCGACGCGATCTTGCGCGACTGCCATGGCGCGATCGCCAACATCACCACGCCGCCGACGGCAAGCGCGCCGATCACCGACGCGGGATTGAAGAGATTTGCTTTGACTGTGTCCTTTGCCAAGAACCCAATGGCCGCTGCCGGTATAAACGCAATCACCACATTGCGCGCAATCGTGCAACCAGCGGACATGCGATCTGCTGAGCCGAGCCCGTGAACGCCCACTTTGGATGCGATGCCGCGCAACATCTGCCCAATACGCGCGCGGTACAAGCCAACAACGGCAAGGATTGCGCCCCCCTGAATGATGATCTCAAAGTCTGCGACCGCATCTCGCTGCGCCGCAGTCTTATCAAGCCCGAGCAGCCACGAAGTGATGATCAGGTGTCCGGTACTCGATACAGGGAGGTATTCAGTGATCCCCTCCACCATGCCAAGAATCCAAGCGTCGAATGGTGTCATTGCTGTGTGTGTTTTCCTTGTTCGTTTGCTCTTGTGTCGACGCTCGGTGTGGTACCGCCGGTTGCCTCCGCCGCGAGCCACGGCATCAATGCGCGTACATCGGCGCTCGACTGTTCCATTGGGTGCGCCTTGGCGATTGCTCGCTGCGCGCGGAACCACGGGGCGCCGGCATCATGGTCGGCTTGCATCGTTCGGGTGAAGGTGCCGTCTTTGATTTCTTTCAGCAGTGTTCGCATGGCGGTCTTGGTGGCATCATCGACCATGCGCGGTGCTGCGCTGTACGCGCCGAACTCGGCGGTATTGCTGATGGCCGCACGCATGCCGGCTGGCCCGCGTGCATACAACAGGTCTGCGACTTGTTTAATCTCATGAACGCACTCCATGTACGCCAAGAGTGGTGGATAGCCCGCTTCGACCAACGTTTCGTATGCAGCTTGCGCCAAGCCCATCATGCCGCCGCAGAGCACGGCTTGTTCACCGAAGAGGTCGGTCTCTGCTTCATCGCCAAAGGTGGTGCGCACAACGGCCGCCCGTGCGCAGCCGAGACCAGCGGCCCATGACCGCGCGAGTTCATGCGAAGTTGGCCCGCCTGTTCCAGGATCGCGCTCTTGGGCAACCGCAAGCAATGCGGGAATGCCTTGACCCTGGATGAATCGCTCCCGAAGGGTGGAGCCGGGGCCCTTTGGCGCGACCAAAATCGCCCCAATTCCATCCGGGATCCGCACCAGCCCAAAGTGGACGCTCGACCCATGAATGAAGCCGATTGTTTGCCCGCGCTTCACATGCGGTTCAATGGCACTCTCCCAGACCTCAGCATGGACCTCGTCCGGCAGGGCAACGATCACCAAGTCTGCTCCGGGCACCGCCTGTGCCGTATCTTTTGTCTGAAATCCGTCGGATTCGGCTCTTGCCCGCGCGGTCGACGCGGTTCGGCCGGCAATTTTTACAACAACTCCAGAATCGCGGAGATTGAGCGCGTGGGCGCGACCTTGGTTCCCATAACCCACAAGAACCACTGATCGGCCAAGCAGGGATTCTGTTGTACATGCTTGTTCTATAGAGGTTTGCGCGTCTGGCATGGGGGATTTCGGGTGACCAGTTTGGGTGTGTCGTGCCGTCATTCAGTGTTCGTCGAGGAGTAATAGTCCGGGCAGGTGGATGACATTCTGAATGAATATTGAAGAAAGAAGGCACACATTACATGACCGGGGGGCTTCGCAATTGCAGACTGTCACTGTCCACACCTGAATTTCGCACGTTGCGATTCATTCAGGGGGTGGATGGGTCTGGAGTTCACGGATGAACTTGCCTCAGCAACGTCTGAAATTTGGGATTTCATGCTCAACGAGCAGAATCGCCGAACCATTGGAAGTCCAAGGACGTTTCCCTATGAAGCACCCCGGTTCGAATAATCAATGCGGCCACGGAATGTTCGGCCAAGGAGCTACTGGAATGGTGAGCGTTGAAGCCCCAAACCGGCGATCGGATGATCGCTTTCGGTTTGCCCCCGCCTACACACGGGTGGTAGTTATCCCTTCGACGCAGCCTGCGGGTAGTTTAGCCGGCAGTCTCGCAGCATTTGTTGCCGCTGTTCCTGCCTCAAGTCGCCCAACCCCCACGAATCCGAACGAATTGCATGAACCGGGTTTGGAAGCCCTCGGTCTTGAAGACTTTGACTCCGGACTCGGGACCCCGACTGGTGGCCTTGAAGGTCACGGTTACGACGTTTCGCTGACCGGTATGCGATTTGAGCTTGATGACGAACTTCCGACCGGCTCCGAGGTGCAGATCGAGGTCTATCCGCCCGCTGAGAATGAGCCGATCCGCATGCACGGCGTGGTGGTGCGTGTCTTCTCCCATGATGACGATCCGGGTCCGCGCCGTATGGCCGTCCAGTTCACCGCATTTGCCACCCCGCGTGACCGTGAGCGGCTCATCACCCGGATTGCCGCCCGCACTTGCTGCTGGCCTGAGTGAGTCGTGCCGCATTCTTCGCTGCTGAAAGTTGGAACGCGAAGGCGTGTCCGACCGAAAGTACTGTCAGCGAGTGTCACACTTTGATCACGAACATCCGTTTCAGCATCCCGCGGTAAGCGCTGCGCTCTCTGCGAGGAATGCCATTTCCGCCGAGATGGCTGTTGCTGGTCGGGCGGGGCACGATCCATTCGACCGATTCTGGCAGGAAGCCCAAGGCGCGCCGCACTCCGTTGGCCACGCGGCATGGGTCTTGGCATCCGATGCATATGCACAGATGCGAGAGGATCTTGCCGGATTTGACCCAGCGGAATACACCGGTACCGACGGCGCCATGGGCGCTGCAACTGCAGTCACCGAATCATTTGGCAAGCATGCAACAGCACTGGCCGCACTTGCGACGCCGGTCGCGGGCGCGGCGGCCACGGCATCGCGTTCGATCCGTTCAGTTCCGACCGTTGCAATCGAGGCAATTCATCGACCCGCTGCTCGTCGTCGTCGTGAGCGATTGCAGACGGCAGGTTGGTTCGTCATCGGTGGCATCGGTGGTTTGCTGTTGGCATCCACCGTGCATCTCATTGAGATGGTGCTCGCGTGGCATTGACGCCTGACCCTGCAATTCTGGACGAGATGGCTGCGATCACCGGGCATCGGTTCCGCGATACTTCACTCGCGGCCATTGCGCTCGTTCACTCGTCGGCAGCTGATGGAAGATTGAATTCGAACGAGCGTCTTGAATTCCTCGGCGATTCCGTCTTGGGGTTCATCGTGTGTACGCACTTGTTCACCGAGCGCCCAGACTTTCTCGAGGGCGAACTCACCAAGGTGAAGTCGAACATCGTCAGTGGCCGCGTTTGTGCTGAACTTGCCGCCGAATGCGGCATGGAAAGTTGGATGCGTATTGACAAGGGTGTTCGCGGTCCGCAGGGACTTCCCGAAAGTCTTCTTGCTGGTGTATTTGAAGCAGTTGTTGGCGCGCTGTATCTCGACGGCGGACTAGAAGCAGCGCGCGCCTTTGTATTGCCGCGGCTTGCGTTGCGCATTGATTCCGCGCTGCGGCTGGGGCATCAGCAGAATTTCAAGCAGGTGTTGCAGCAGTGTCTTGCGCAGTTGGACTTGGGCGCGCCGCAGTACACGGTGCTTGACGAACAGGGGCCCGATCATGCCAAGTGCTTTGAGATTTGCGTAGTCGCGGGCACGCGCCGCTTTGACGGAGCATGGGGTCCGAGCAAGAAGCAATCCGAGCAACTCGCAGCGCTCGCGGCACTCAAGGAACTGGGGATTGCCTCGGATACCCCTGAAGGCGAAATTCACATTACTTGGCCGACGCGCTGACTACATCGCATCGATAGTCATTCCCCCGCGGCGCGTGCGAGGACTTCCAGGTTCGCGGCGGTGTCGCCGCTCGTGGAAACCACCGCATCGGTCATCGCCCGGTAGATCGGCAGGCGGCGCGCGCCAAGGAGCGCGGCTTCTTCCGCGAAGGAACCGCCGGCAAGGAGTGGTCGGTCGCCTGGATCCAATGCCAATCGCGCGCCGAGTGTTTCGGGCGGGGCTTCCAACAGAATGATTCGAATGGTCCCGGCGGCACGAGCTGCTTGAAGAAGGGCGCGCGCCTCCGGCGTGCTTGGCGTTCCGCCGCCGAGCGCAATCACCGCGCCGGAAGTAGAAGCGACGCTCAAGACATGCTCCAGAGCCGCGCATTCAGCAGCCCGGAATGCCGGTTCGCCAATGGAATGGAACATGGCGCTGACGGATGCCTGCTCGGAACGGGCAACGGTGACATCATCAAGATCGATGAACTGAGTCTGAAGCCTCTCCGCAAGCAATCTGCCGAGGGTGGTCTTCCCAGATCCGCGCAGGCCAATCAGAACAATGCGAAGACTCCGAGCACCGTGACCAATGTCTGTGCTCGGGCTCTGATTGAATTGAGTTGCTGGGTGCGCCTCAGGGTCGGGCGTCACGGGTTCAGCGCACTTGAATCTTGCGACCCACACGACGCTTGCGATTCAAGATCGCACGCCCCTTGCTCGTTTTCATACGAGCTCGGAAGCCAATCTTGCGGACCTTCTTGATGCGACTAATTCTGTGCGGGTAATGCATGGCTGTTTCCGAGGAGCCGCGTAGTGTAACCAAATCCCCGCGCGGCGGGAGGGGGTGCGTTTAAAAGGTTCGATTCGGATTATCGGAGTTGCCACGGGGGTCGCGGCACAGCGCAATTTGCATGAAACGGACTGGTTTAGGGCGAATTCGCCGAAACGCGCCCGAGTCCGTCATTCTCCGTGCCGAGCGATTCGGCCATCGACAAGGAAGATCACGTCTTCGGCGATGTTGGTGGTGATGTCAGCGATGCGTTCGAGCCGCTGCGCAATCTGCATCATGTCGATCGCCTCCGCGGTGCGCGAAACATCTTCCTGAATCAGTTGCCGTGAGGCAGCCACTACTTCCTTGTTGAGTGCGTCGACGCGTCGGTCTGCCCGGCGAACTTCGTGGCAGCGTTCCGTATCTTCGTCTGAGAGGGCACTCAGTACCTCGGCGAGCATGGCCTGGGCTGCGCTGGCCATGTCGGCGAGTGCCCCGGGCACCTCGGTTGGCCCGTTGCCCGCAGACCAGCGAATCACCTTCTTGCAGATACCACGGCTGAGGTCGGCGATTCGCTCAAAGTCACTGGAAATCCTCACAACGCTGAGTACGAAACGAAGGTCGTGCGCAACTGGTGCGCCGAGGGCAAGAATGCGCATGCATTGCGATTCAAGCTCCACTTCCATGTTGTCAATTTCGGAGTCGCCTGCCTTGACTTCTTCGGCGGCCGCAATGTCGCACTGCACTAGACCACGTGCAGTGAGCGCGAGGCGCCGCTCGGTTGCGGAGCCCATTGCCAACAGGCTGCGGCGAAGGCTTACGATCTGGGACTGAAGGTCAATTGCCATTGTTCGTACTCAGGTTAGCGTGCAATCAGCCGAAGCGACCGGAGACGTAGTCCTCGGTCTGCTTGTTGGCGGGATTTGTAAAGATGCGATCGGTGCTTCCGCATTCCACCAACGTGCCTTCAAAGAAGAACGCAGTGCGGTCGCTGACGCGTGCTGCCTGTTGCATGTTGTGGGTAACGATCACAATCGTGTAGTTGGTTTCAAGCTCTCGGATGAGTTGCTCAATGCTGGCGGTTGACCTGGGATCAAGCGCCGAACATGGTTCATCCATGAGTAGGACTTCCGGGCCAACGGCGATGGCGCGCGCAATGCACAGGCGCTGCTGCTGACCGCCCGAAAGACCGAGCGCACTTGATTTCAGGCGATCCTTCACCTCGTCCCAGAGCGCTGCAGCGCGGAGCGAGTTCTCCACGAGCTCGTCAAGATCAGTGCGGCGGAAAGACCGGTGCAGGCGCGGGCCGAAAGCAACATTGTCGTAGATCGACTTTGTGAATGGATTCGGCTTCTGGAACACCATGCCGACGCGGCGGCGCAGTTCAACCACATCGAGTGATCGGGCGAGTAGGTCATCGCCGTACAGGGTCAGGATGCCGGATGCGCGCGCTCCTGGGATGGGGTCGTTCATCCGGTTCATGCAGCGGAGGAATGTGCTCTTGCCGCAGCCGGACGGGCCGATCAATGCCGTGACGCGGCACTTTGGAATCTCAAGGGAGATGCTCTTCAGTGCTTGCACAGTGCCGTACCAACTGTTGAGCCCGTGCGCGCGGATCGCGATTTCTTCGGGCTGATTTTCACTGCCGACGGCAGTGCTGACTGCCACTGCAAGCGTCGGCGGCTTGATGTCAACATTCAGTGGCGGGGGTGCGTTGGCAGGGGTCGTCATGGGAATGCTTAAAGTTGCATCAGCTGGCGGCACGCTGCAGGCGATGGCGGATGATCACAGCCACAGCGTTGAGGGTGAGAAGGACGGCGAGTAACACAATGATGGCAGCGGCCGCGAGTTCATGGAATCCCGACTGCTGGCGCATGGACCAATTGTAGATCTGCAGAGGGAGGACGGTGAAGTCGCTCATGAGGTTGATCGGCGTTGTGCGAATAAAGAGCGGCACGCCAAGCACCAGAATGGGCGCGGCTTCACCAATGGCGCGGCTCATGGCCAAAATGGCACCAGTCATGATCATGGGGATCGATGCCGGAAGTGTGATGTTCCACGTGGTTTGCCACTGCGTTCCGCCGAGCGCAAGCGAGGCGGTGCGCAAACTGCGGGGAACCGATCGAAGTGCTTCTTGGCTGGACACGATGATGATCGGTAGCACAACAAGCATCAATGTCAGTCCGCCGGCGAGCACCCCGTGACCAAACGGAAGCTGTAGATAAAAGAAGGATTCAGGTTGCCCGATCGTAATGGGGCTATCAGTACTCGCCGAACCGAAAGCGCGCGCGAACGCAGTGAGCCCAAGGATTCCGTAGACAATCGAGGGAACGCCTGCGAGGTTGGCGATGTTGAGTTGGATGAAACTTCGAAAGCGGGAGCGTTTGGAAAATTCTTCCAAGTAGATGGCGGTTCCCACACCAATCGGAACCGCGGCGAGTGCGCAGATCACGCACGCCCAGATGCTGCCCCACATTGGTGCGCGCACGCCGGCCTCTTCGGTGCGGCGGCTCGCAAATGAATTGAGGAATTGCCAGGAGAGCCGCGTGTGTCCGTCTTGCCAGATAGTGACAAGGAGGATTCCCAAGATCACCACTGCAAGTCCGGTGAACACGATGCAGAGGGCGAGAAACCCCCGATCAACGACGCGACGAGCCAACTGTGATGCGGGAGCCGCCGCCGCAACAATCTCTCCCGGCGACCGGCGCCGGGTGTTGGACTGCGCTTGTGCTCTGAGAGAGTGCATCACTCGTATTCCTCGCGGAAGGCGCGCAGGAAGAGATTGCCTGCCATAGTGAGTGCAAGCGTGATCACAAAGAGCACAGTGGCGACTGCGAAGCTCGACTTGTATTCAATTCCATACGCGGGTGCGTCGCCGGTGAAGATCTGCACCATGTACGCAGTCATGGTCTGCACTTCATCCGCTGGATTGAGCGTCATGCGCGCGAGCCCGCCAGCAGCGAGCGCCACGATCATGGTCTCGCCGATGGCGCGCGTGATAGCGAGCAACCAACTCGCGACGATTCCGCTTAGCGCCGCCGGAACAACCACCCTGGCGCTGACATCGAAGCGCGTACCGCCCATTGCAAACGCCGCATCGCGCAGGCTACGCGGCACCGCTCGGAGCGCGTCCTCGGAGAGGCTTGCAACGATCGGCAGGATCATGATTCCAACAGCGAGCCCTGCGCCGAGTGCGTTGAACGTTCCAAACGACTCGCTTATGTGATCGTGCAGGAACGGGGTGATCACGGCAAGCGCGAAGAATCCATAGACAACGGTTGGGATGCCGGCAAGTACTTCAAGAACTGGCTTCAGAATGGAACGCACGCGCGATGGCGCGTATTCGCTCAGGTAGACGGCGACGATCAGCCCAACCGGAAGAGCGAATGCCGCCGCGATGGAAGTGACGAGGAGCGTTCCTGCAATCAGTGGCCAGATGCCGAAGTGCTTCTCTTCGCCCAAGAGTGGGGCCCACGTGGTGCCCGTGAAGAATTCCCATACTGAGACTTGCGGCATGGCAAAGAATGAAACGCTTTGCGCAAGCAGGATCACCAGAATGGTGAACGTAGTCACGATTGACAGCAGTGCGCAGGCAAGGAGCGTCCCGCGAATGATCCGCTCAGTGCCAATACGAGCTGCTCTTGAACGCGCAATCCCACGTCGGTTGGCCGCCGCTGCTCGAATGGCTGCTGCTGAGATTTCGGCGGCGTTCGACATAGTTTCAGCAGGGCATTCGCAACCGGTGGAGAGGACGACAGCGTGGTGCGCCCCACTGGTTGGTGGGTGGAGCGCTGGCGCCGATTACTTATAAATATCTGCAAGAACACCCATGCGTTCCATGCCGTTGTCGTCAAGCATTTGCGTTCCAAGTTTCGTCGCGGCGAGATTGGCTTTGGCGCGGTCGTACATGATGGCAGGAAGCTTGACATAGCCAACTTCGGTAGCAAGCTTGGCTCCATTTTCAAGAGCGAATGCGGCGTATGCAGCCACCGCCGGCTTGGCCAGCGAGGCCTTGTTCACGTAGATGAATAGTGGTCGGCTGAATGGCGCGTAGCTGGCATCTTCAATGGTGGCAGGGGATGGACCAACCGCGGCGCCAGTCTTTGGGTTGACGACTTTGACGGCATTCAACTTGCTTTGATTCTCGACAAAGTACGCGTAGCCAAAGAATCCGATGGCGTTCTTGTCGCCTTCGACGGCGCGCACGATCACGTTGTCATCTTCGCTCACGCTGATATCGGAGCGGATCTTGCCTTCCTTGCCGACGGTGACTTCCTTGAAGTAGTCAAAGGTGCCGCTGTCGGTTCCTGGGGAGTAGATCTTGATGGCTTCGTCGGGCCACGAGGCATCAACGTCCTTCCAAGTCTTGGCCGCACCTGAGGAGGCGAAGATCTTCTTGATCTGTGCTATGGACAGCTGCTTTGCCCACGTATTTTCCTTGTTCGTCACGATGGTCAGGCCGTCAAATGCAACGGGGAGTTCAATGAACTCGATCTTGTGGCTCTTGCACGCCTCAATCTCGGTCTTCTTGATGCCGCGTGAGGCATTGGAAATGTCGGTCTCGCCGTTACCGAAACGCTTGAAACCGCCGCCAGTCCCGGACATGCCGACGGTGACATTCACCCCGGGTGCAATCTTTGAGAATTCTTCCGCAACTGCTTCGGCAATCAGATAGACCGTGGACGATCCATCAACGCGGACGATGCCTTTGAGACTCTTGGTGTCTTGGCTCGGGGTCGTTGGTGCTGCTGCGAGTGACACCAGAACGGCGGCTGCGAGGAAGAGGGTGGTTGCTCGGATGTGGTTCATGTGGTTCTCGTTCAGATAGTGTCAAACTCGATTATTCGACGCGTGTTTCTTCAGGCAGTCCGGCGGGATGCTGGGGCAGTGGGCAGTGTCCCGGCGCTATGTTCAGATTGTGTTTGCATCGAACTTGCGGGGGTCGCGGGCGTGGTCGCCATCGGCAGGTTCTTGCCGCCGCGGTCAGTGGCGAGCGGCATTCGGATCCGGAACGTGCTGCCATGGTTGGCATCCGTTCGGCTTTCCACGCCTGCGTACCCGCCATGAACCATGGCAACATGTTTGACGATCGCGAGACCGAGGCCTGTTCCCCCTGAGTCGCGGCTGCGGGCGCGATCGACTCGGTAGAAACGCTCAAAGAGTCGTTCGCGGTGAATCTCTGGGATGCCCGGACCGTGATCGGAGACGGAGATGACTGCGTAGCCAGCCTCGGCAGCGGCGGTGACCGTGATTCGGGAATCGGCGGGTCCGTACTTGGCTGCATTGGAGACCAGGTTGGCAACTGCGTGCGCGAGGAGTCCCGCGCTTCCCATCACCCAGAGTGAGGGGTCGACGGTGACATCGATCGCGAGGCGTTTTTCGTTGGCGGCAGGGGTGACTTGCTCGACCGCTTCCGCGACGATGCCGGCGATGCGGACTGGCGTGTTAGTGATGTCGCGGCGGGCTGATGGATCTTCGAGCGAAGAGAGCAGCAGCAGGTCATCGATGATGGCGCCGAGGCGGCTGGCGCTCCGTGCAATAGTTTGCGAGAAGCGCGCAGCGTCGGGCGGAAGTTCGAAGTTCTCTGCAAGGGTTTCTGCATAGCCGCGAATGGAAGTGATGGGGGTGCGGAGTTCGTGGCTTACATTTGCAACGAATTCCGTGCGCAGCGATTCCAAACGGCGCAGCTCCGTGCGGTCTTCAAGGACGAGGAGAAGTTGCGCGTTTCCAACATCGCGCGAAAGCGGAACCACCGAGCAGCCTGCACGGCGTTCGCCGCCGGCAGCAGAGAACGGCAATTCGGCCTCTGCGCGGCGACCGGTTTCGCGGGCGCTTGCAATGAGCGTTTCAAGGTCGGGACTGCGAACGATTTCAATGAGCAGGCGACCCTCGGCAGGGCGGTCACCTGCATCCAAGAGCCGTACTGCGGCAGGGTTGATAGTCACGATGCGGTCGATGGAGTCAAGCGCAACGATTCCTACCGGAGCAGTCGCCAAGATCGCTCGTAGTTCTTTGAGTGCACCGTCGAGTCGAATGGCTTCGTCTGCCGCCGCTCGAGCTCCGCGCACTGGATTCGATTCGTATCCGCCGAGTGCGCCGAGTGCCGCCGCGATGCGACGATGCTCAGCGCGGCGCTGAAATATCATGATTGCAAGCAGAGTTCCGCAGGCGACGGCTGCGAGTGAGGCCAGAACACATGGCACGAAATACGAAGCTGCTTCCGTGGTGGGCTGCATGAATGCGTGGAACGCTACTCGACGGCGACGAGGGATTCTCCGAACCGATATCCGACGCCACGCACCGTTTCGACGCAGCCGGCGAGTTCGCCGAGTTTCTTGCGCAGCGCAGTGACGTGGACGTCGATGGTTCGGCTCGAGAGGATGACATTTCGACCGTGGACGGCCGCGATGATTTGATCTCGGGTGCGAACGAATCCGGGGCGTTGCGCCAAGTGATTCAGAATCCCGAACTCGGTGACGGTGAGTTCAGTCACGTTGCCATCGACGCTCACAACATGGCGATCGGGGTCGATGACCAAACGGCGATCGAGTCGCTCAAGGCGATTGTCAGCGGCGGTGTTCTGTTCATCCAACTTGCGACGGAGCACGGCGCGGACACGGGCCATCAGAATCCGTGGACTGAACGGCTTGACAACATAGTCATCGGCGCCGATCTCAAGACCTGTCACGATGTCTGTCTCTTCGCCCTTCGCGGTCACCATGACGATGGGAAGTTCGCGCGTCTCTGGCCACTGCTTGAGACGTCGGCAGATTTCGAGGCCGCCGATATCGGGAAGCATGAGGTCAAGAATTAAGAGGTCTGGCGTTTCGCGCTTGACTTGATCAAGCGCAACCTTTCCAGTGCCAACGGTGCGGGCTTCCATTCCTTCGCGGTCGCAATGGAAGCGGATCAGCTCGGCGATGTCTGGCTCGTCTTCAACAATTAGGACGGATGGCTTTGCCATGGTGTTTGCTTCCGGGTCCGGGTGTACAAGGTTCGAATTCAGTTCTGGCGCGCAGTGTGCCGCGGCAGTGTTCAGGTCACGTTCAGGGTAGGCGGCAAGATCGGATCGCTGCTGCGAATCCATGTTCCCGAGGGCAAGAAGCTGACGGACGAGCGATGGGTCACTGCTGGAAGCGCGATATCGAGCCCGTCAGCGGCGAGCGCGCCCAGAATCGCCCATTCGAGTGCCTCACGGCAGGAAACGGGTACGCCCAACTCGGCTGACGAAATCACCGGGCAGTTGGCGGCGCGTTCGATGGCTGCGCAGAGGCGCGCGTGGTGCGCGCCGCCGCCAGCGACAACGGCATCGCCTGTGCCTGACGCGCGGAGCGCGGAACCGATCGCATCGCCGGTCGCGTCGGCTGCAGTGGCAAGAAGATCGGCGGGCGCAAGATGGTGCGCGTAGCGATCGACCCATGCGAAGAACTCATCGCCAGTGCCGAGGCTGCGACCGTCGGCGCGAGGAGTCAAGAGTGTGCGGAGTTCTGTGAATGCAGAATCGTTACGGGTGCCGGTGGCTGCGACCGCGCCGCCTGCGTCATATGGATTGCCGATCGCGATGCGCGCGGCGTGGTCAAGCAGTTGATTGCAAGCGCAGAGGTCGGCTCCAAGAATGGCCGAGACTTGTTGAGTGTGCGAGCGGCCGTCATCAGCGGAAAGGAATGTGGCGTTCGCAAAGCCACCAAGGTTGATGATGGTGCGTGGGTGAGCAGTGCGAAAGAGAATCCAATCGGCAAGCGGCGTCAGTGGGGCGCCTTG
>JAPLMU010000023.1 GCA_026386795.1 Planctomycetota bacterium | reverse complement strand
GAGTCGCCAGTCATCTATGGGGAATACTAGCCATCCCGGGGCGTATCCTTCCGCTTCCATGACCGCAGAACGACCGCGCATTCTTACTGGCGACACTCCCACCGGGCAGCTTCACCTTGGGCATTGGGTCGGAAGCGTAAAACGCCGCGTGGAATTGCAGGAGACACACGATTGTTATTTCATTCTTGCGAATTACCACGCCTTTACCACGCGCGCTGATAAGCCGGAGGAGATTCGCCGCGACACGATTGCCATTGTCAAGGACTACCTCGCGATGGGTATTGATCCGGAGCGGTCGACGATTTTCCTGCAGAGCGAGATTCCCGCGATCCATGAATTGACATTCTTGTTTGCCATGCTGTTGCCGTTCAACCGCGTGATGCGGAACCCAACATTGAAGACTGAGATTGAGATGAAGGGTCTCGGCGAGACCTACTCATTTGGATTCCCGCTGTATGCGGTGGGGCAATGTGCGGACATCTTGGCGTTCCGACCTGTGGGGGTTCCGGTGGGCGAAGATCAGGTGCCGCACCTTGAGCTCACGCGCGAAGTTGGCAGGCGCTTCAATCAGATGTACTGCGGCGTTCCAACGGATGCGGATGATGCCGATCACGTGAAACTTGGGGGAATTTGGCCGGTGCCGCGTGCGGAAGTTGGCAAGGTTGGGCGATTGCTTGGGATTGATGGCAAGAACAAGATGTCGAAGAGTCTTGGAAATGCGATCTATATCAGTGACTCGCCGAAAGAAGTCGAGAACAAAGTGAAGAAGATCTTCACTGGTCGGCAGAGTCCAACGGAACCTGGTGATATTGAGAACGCGCTGTTTCAGTACGTGGACACATTCATCGAAGATCCTGATCGCGTGGCTGAATTGAAGCGACGCTATGCCGCAGGTGACAATCTTGGCGATGGCCATGTGAAGGTGGAAGTGGCGGAGGCAATCAACCGGCTGTTGGCACCGATGCGTGCGCGCCGCGAGCGGATCGGTGACGATGATGCGGTACTCCTTGACATTCTGAAGAAGGGATGCGCGCGCGCCAATGTGGTGGCGGAGGAGACGCTCGAGAGCGCTCGCAAGGCGGCGGGACTGCATTTCTTCCCGCGCAGCGTCCGGTACTAATTGATTACAGGCGCGCAATCGTGATGAATGTTGCGCCCGACGTCGCTGCCCTGCTGCAAAGTGAGAGAAATGATGCTCGGCGGCAACTTTGGTCGATCTAAGATAGATGGAGTTGCCATGCAGAATGCCCCTGATCCAGCGCTTGGACATGCGTGCCCGCACTTGGATAAAAACGATCCACGCTGCCAGGATCGATTTCGCATGGCTGAACTTGATGCCATGTACCGCTACTGCTTGGGTGGCTTCTACGGATGCCCAATGTTCCATCGCATCAATCGCGAAGAAACACACCAGCCCCGCGCTGCCGCTGTACCGCGGACGCAACCGCTAACCATCCATGGACGATTCGCCCGCCGTTCCCGCGACGCCTGACTTCGATCGATCGATCGCGGATTTCATGGTGTTCATTCGCATAGAGGCCGGGCTTGCCGCTGCAACGATTGAGGCCTACGCGCGCGACCTTGAGGGAATGCGCGTGTTCCTTGCTACGCAGGGGGTGTGTGCGCCAAAGGAAGTCACGGTTGATCACTTGTCGGCGCACTTGCGCTACTTGTCGCGCGAGCGTGGCCTTGACCCGATTTCCATCGTGCGGCATTTGGCAACCATGCGTGTGTTCTTTCGCTGGATGCACGCCAATTTCAAGCTAGAGAAGGACCCGGCGCGACTGCTTGAACGGCCGACTACTTGGAAGAAGTTGCCTGGAACGCTGACGCCAGGGCAGATGAAGAAGTTGGTGGAGACACCAAGCCCTGAGCATGGCGCACTCTGGCTACGCGACCGCGCCATGTTGGAAGTGATGTACGCCGCTGGCTTACGTGCCAGTGAAGTGGGCACACTGAAGATGAATGACTTCAGTGAAACGCTTGGAATTGTGAATGTCATCGGCAAGGGAAACAAGCAGCGGATTGTTCCGATTGGTGTGCCGGCGATCGATGCGGTGAAGGCGTACGTGGCAGAATTACGGCCGCACTTGACGCGGTTTCCGGATGCGCGCGATGCGTTTCGCTTGTTCCTTTCGCACACCGGTCGCCCGATTGAACGTGTGGCGCTGTGGCAGATCGTTGGGAAGTATGCGCGCATCGCCGGTATTCGCGGGGTGCATCCACACTTGCTGCGCCACTCGTTTGCTACGCACTTGGTGGCGGGTGGGGCTGATTTGCGGGTGATTCAGGAATTGCTTGGGCACTCCGATATCGGCACTACGCAGATCTACACCCACGTCGACCGAAGTCACCTGCGTAAGACGATTGACCGATTCCACCCACGCGAGGCGCGCGGCGCGGCGTGACCGCACTGTGATGAAGTGACCGGGAT
>JAPLMU010000050.1 GCA_026386795.1 Planctomycetota bacterium | reverse complement strand
TGTACGCCGCTGGCTTACGTGCCAGTGAAGTGGGCACACTGAAGATGAATGACTTCAGTGAAACGCTTGGAATTGTGAATGTCATCGGCAAGGGAAACAAGCAGCGGATTGTTCCGATTGGTGTGCCGGCGATTGATGCGGTGAAGGCGTACGTGGCAGAATTACGTCCGCACTTGACGCGGTTTCCGGATGCGCGCGATGCGTTTCGATTGTTCCTTTCGCATACTGGTCGCCCGATTGAACGTGTGGCGCTGTGGCAGATCGTTGGGAAGTATGCGCGCATCGCCGGTATTCGCGGCGTTCATCCACACTTGCTGCGCCACTCG
Organism: Planctomycetota bacterium; assembly: GCA_026386795.1. Taxonomy (GTDB): domain Bacteria; phylum Planctomycetota; class Phycisphaerae; order Phycisphaerales; family SM1A02; genus UBA966. The sequence goes on along the minus strand of JAPLMU010000050.1, from coordinate 18,240 downwards.
TTTGCGACGCACTTGGTGGCAGGCGGGGCTGATTTGCGGGTGATTCAGGAATTGCTTGGGCACTCCGATATCGGCACTACGCAGATCTACACCCACGTCGACCGGAGTCACCTGCGTAAGACGATTGACCGATTCCACCCACGCGAGGCGCGCGGCGCGGCGTGACCGCACTGTGATGAAGTGACCGGGATCCGAGGAATGTTGCGCCGCGGGTTCGGTCAATTGGTGACGCTGATGCATGGCGTTCGATTTCCGTAGGATCCGCGCCGTGGCAAGCATCGATCCATGTGTCATCGTGATTCTTGGTGCATCAGGCGATCTGACGCACCGAAAGTTGATTCCCGCGCTCTATGAAATGAACCGGCGTGGTGCCATTGATCCGCGAACGCGGATTCTTGGAATTAGTAGACGCGCAAAATCTGACGATGAATTCCGCGGTGATCTTGCACGCGACGCGCGGACTGCGCTTGGTAGTGAGTTTGAAGAAGCGGCATGGCAAGAACTCGCGCAACGTATTCACTACCTCGCGGGCGACGCCGCGACTGCTGAAGCGTGGCCAGCTGTTGTCAGCGCCATACATGCGATCGACGCAAAGGCTGGCACGGGCGGCAACATCCTCTTCTATCTCTCGGTTGCACCTGCCCTCTACGAGCCGATCATTGTGCAGATCGATGCAGCAGGGTTGGTGACCGAAGGCAAGCGTTGGTGCAGCGTCGATCCGGCGCGGCGCAGTTGGCAACGCGTAGTGATCGAAAAGCCATTTGGTCATGACCTTGATTCCGCGCGGGCGCTCAATCGCGCACTCGGGCGCGTCTTTGAAGAGGACGCCGTCTATCGAATTGATCACTATTTAGGCAAAGAAGTCGTGCAGAATCTGCTCGCCTTCCGCTTTGCGAATGCGATCTTCGAGCCCGTTTGGAACGCCAACTTCGTTGATCACGTGCAGATCACTGCGTCAGAAACGTTGGGCGTTGGTTCGCGCACGGCGTTCTACGACCAGACCGGTGCGATCCGTGACATGGTGCAAAGTCACCTGTTGCAGATCATGGCGTTTGTGGCCATGGATCCACCGTCAAGTTGGACGCCCGCCATGATCAACGCTGAGAAGCGCAAGATTGTGGAGAGCATTCAGGTTCCATCCGCGGCCGATGCCGCGCGCGCTGTTGCGCTCGGACAGTACGGGGCGGGTGAATGCGGTGGTGTTACCGAAGGCGCGTATCACGAACTTCCGGGTGTTGCGCCAGGATCAAGTATGGAGACTTTCGCGGCGCTGCGATTTACATTCGACAACTGGCGCTGGGGCGGAACTCCGTTCTATGTGCGCACCGGTAAACGCATGGCAACGAAGCGCACCGAAGTGGTCATCCAATTTAAGGAGCCACCTGCCAATCTGTTCCGCACGATGAACAAGGGGCCAATTCAAGCGGACCGCATGATCATCCAAATCGCGCCGGGCGAGAGCTTCAGTTTGCGCTTCAATAGCAAGGTTCCAGGCTCTTCCTTCACGCTTCGGCCTGTAGAAATGGTCATGGATTATCGCAAGGAATTCGGCAACGATTCGGTCGAGGCGTATGGACCGTTACTTGTGGACGCCATGCGCGGCGATCAGACCCTGTACAAGACGCGCGAAGAAACTGAAGACGCGTGGCGTGCGGTGATGCCGTTCATCGGTGCCGCAAGTGAGCCGTTGCGAACGGGAATTCATGGAAATTACGCGCCTGGTTCGTGGGGGCCGAAAGCCGCGGATGAATTGCTCGCGCGTGACGGGCGTGCTTGGCATAACGCCACGTGAGACCGTGGGTGGCGCATGAGTTCGTACCGATCAGTTTCGAAATGCGATCAGCAGATTCGTGGCGTTGAATATTGCGTGAGCGAGGATCGGCGCTGCCATGCGACCAGTGCGCTCATAGAGCATGCCCCAGCCAACTGCAAGAATGAAGAGCGTCGTGAGCCCAACGATGCGCGAGCCGTCTGTGAGAGCAGACCAATGCACAATGGCAAAGAGGAAACTAGTGATGAATATTGCTGTGCGCGTACCCAATCCGGTGGCTTTCAGCCCCTGCTGCAAGAGCCCGCGATAGACGAATTCCTCAGCGAGCGGCGCAATGAGCACTGCGCTTGCGATCGTGAGCCACCACCATGGATTGTGCGCGCCTGCCTTGAGAAGGGCTTCGAGCGTTTGATGCCCAACAGCAGGAGTGGATGTTCCGAACCAGGTCTCAAGGGCTCCGATCGTTCCACCGACTGCCTGCGTCACCGGCCAGAGCATGAGCGCGGCCGCGATGGCCATCATGATTGACTCGAGAGGCGCACGTGGGTGTTGATGGACGCCGCCGCGCGCGACTGCGGTTGTCGCACCGCGTGGACGGAATCGACGCGCGAGCAGAATGAACACCACCACTGCGAGTTGTGCGCCGTGACTACCGAGCCCTTGCAGGGACATGCGCATGAGCGGCGGCGAGTCGTCATTGACTCCAAACGCCAGCACGAATATCTGCGCTCCAACGGCTGATGCAAGAAAGGCTGCGCCGAAACCAAAGACACTTGGTTCGGCACGCAGTTGCCACGCCGGTCCGACGCGCGGCGAGGCGCGGAACCAATCGACGCGCAGCACTACTGCCACAGCAAGAATTGCTAATACGCACCAACCAATGAGCGACCAATTCATACTCGTCGGCGTAGACTCCACCACCTCGCTTCCCGGTGCTACGGCCATCGCCGCATTGCCGATGAGCGCTGCAAACGCGACAACACCGATGGTCCCAGTTCTCAAGCACATCGTCGAGCACAAGCGCCGTGAAGTGGCCGAGGCCAAGCGCCGGGTGCCGGTGAGTGAGTTGCAGGAACGAATCTCTGAGCTTGGGCGCCCGCGCAATTTCTTCCGAAACGTGGTGGACGATCGGCATCCCAATTCGATGCGCGTTATCGCTGAGATAAAGCGCAAGAGCCCGTCCGCGGGGGTGATTCGCGAGGATTTTGATCCGGTCACCATTGCACGAAGTTACTACGAAGCTGGCGCGGCTGCGATCAGTTGCCTCACCGATCGCGAATTCTTCGGTGGAGAGCTTTCGTACATCCATGCGATTCGTGATGTTGTTCCGCTACCGGTATTGCGCAAGGATTTCATCATTGACGACTATCAGATATGGGAATCCCGGGCGGCGGGGGCTGATGCCATCCTGCTGATCGCGGAGTGCCTGCATGAGCGAGAAATCATCGATTTCCAGATTCTGGCCACCGAACTGCAGATGACCACGCTGTTGGAAGTCCATGATCTCGACAACCTCTGGCGCGTCATCAATCATGTGGGATTTCCGCACGCGGGGTACGGGCTTCTTGGGATCAACAACCGGAATCTTGCCACCATGGAAACGGATCTCGGTCATGTGCTCCGTGTGGCGGACATGGTGGAGGCACCCACGCGGCGCGTGATGGTTGCGGAAAGCGGTATCCGGACGCTCGCTGACATGCGTCGTCTGGCCAAGCATGAAATTCACATTGCGCTCGTTGGCGAAAGTCTGATGCGTGAGCCTGACCCGGGCGCAGCGCTGCGCGCGTTGCTTGCCTGACAGGCGACCGTTGGGCGCCGCCTTGCCGAAAATTAATAACCGGCCAACTGATGCTTTGATCTACATGTCGACCGATCTATACTTCTACCGATGTCTTCTACCTCCGCAACCACCAATCTCAGTTCCGAAGTTGTCACCAACGGCATTCGCGTTCGGGTGACACCGCAGTTCATTCCAGAGACGAGTGATCCGATTGGTGGTCGGTACAACTTCGCCTACCACGTGACGATTTCCAATGATGGCAGCGAGAATGTGGTGCTGCGCAAACGCCACTGGAAGATTGTCGATGGTGACGGTGATGTTCGCAGTATCGAAGGCGACGGCGTTGTTGGTCAGCAGCCAACCATAGCGCCGGGCGGACGATTCGAATACCACAGCTTTGCGCCGCTCGAGACGCACTGGGGCACCATGGAAGGCAGCTTTACATTTGAACGCGCCGACCACACTGCCTTCGACGCACAGATTGCGCGCTTCTACTTAGTGGGCATTGAGCCGAAGCGTCGCAAGTGATTCCAAATCGAATTCCAACAGAGCCAGCAATTGCGATTGTTGGTGCAACCGGTGCTGTCGGTGAGGAACTGCTGACGCTGCTCGCGGAACGCTCATTCCCGGCGCGAAGCGTGCGGGTATTCGCAAGTGCGCGAAGTGCCGGTAAGACACTGCGTGCGCTCGGACGTGATGTAACGGTCGAGCCACTGGCGCCCGGATGTTTCGCGGGAACGAACATTGCATTCTTCTCAGCGAGCGGCACGATCAGCAAGGAATGGGCTCCACAAGCAGTGGCGTCCGGCGCATGGGTGGTGGACAAGTCCAGCGCATTTCGCATGGATCCGCGCTACACGCTGGTGATTCCTGAGGTGAACGGCGCAGAACTCGACGCGCTTCGCGAGCCGACGATTATTGCGGTTCCAAACTGTTCAACGATCATTGCACTGATGGCAGTTTCGCCGTTGCACCGTGAAGTTGGCATCGCGCGGATGGTTGTCTCAACGTATCAAGCCGCGAGCGGAGCAGGCGCTGCCGCCATGGCTGAGCTCGCGCAACAGGCCGGTGATTGGTCCGCAGGTCGACCGTTACAGACCCCGATCTTTGGTCGCCAATACATCTTCAATCTCTTTAGCCATGACAGCGCCATTGGTGCTGACGGGCAGAATGAAGAAGAACGAAAGTTGCTTGAAGAGACGCGCAAGATCTGGCGTGACCCAGATGTTGGCATCACTGCCACATGCGTACGGGTACCGGTATTGCGCGCGCACAGCGAGTCAATCAATCTGACGTTCCGAACACCGATCACCGAGGATCGCGCGCGCGCCGTGCTTGCAGCCGCACCTGGAATTGAGCTAGTAGACGATCGCGCAGCGAATCGATTCCCTGAACCAGTCAACGCCACCGGGCGCGACGCGGTGCTCGTTGGACGCATTCGCGCGGATCACAGCCAAGCCCCCGGATTCGGCCTGAGCTTGTTCGTGTCAGGTGACCAAATCCGCAAGGGCGCAGCACTCAACGGCCTCCACATCGCCGAACGCCTGCTGACCTGAATAGGTGCCGCCACCGCCAATGCACATGCATGCATGCGCAATCTGGAACACGCTCCCCTGGCCGCACTCGCCGGAGAGGACAGGGCCGCGCTCAGCGGCCGTCCTCGTAAGGCGAATGCGAGCCAGTACGAACGCCGGTTTGCAAACCCACCCCCCTGGCCGCACTCGCCGGAGAGGACAGGGCCGCGCTCAGCGGCCGTCCTCGTAAGGCGAATGCGAGCCAGTACGAACGCCGGTTTGCCAACCCGCTCCCCTGGCCGCACTCGCCGGAGAGGACAGGGCCGCGCTCAGCGGCCGTCCTCGTAAGGCGATTGCGAGCCAGTACGAACGCCGGTTTGAAATTCCGCCACCCCCGCTTACTTCCGCTGCAGTTCCAGTTTCTTCGTCTGCCCAGCAGTCAACGCCCGCCACACCGGCGCCCCCCGCCACTCTTGGTAGTTACTGCTAGTGACGCTAATGAGAAACGGTGACATGTCTGCCACCGGCATCGGCCCAGTGCGCCCGTCCGCCCCAACGACTTTTGTCCAGCCATTCGGATTCGGCGGCAGCCCATCGCGTGACTCACCGAGACGGACTTCCGCACCTGACACCGGGGCCTTCGTCTTGGCGTCAATCACCAGAAAGTCAATCTGCTTGGACTGCAACTTGCGAAACGGAACATCAACCGCACGCGGTCCAGTGATCGTGCGGCCATCGAACGCAATGACTGCGTTCTGGTAGCCGACCAAGCGAACGGTGATGCTGTTGCGAAATCCGGAAATCTGGTCAATGGTGACTTTGCCGGATGCGTCAGTCTTGGCAACTTGCAGCGGCGGGAAGCCCCAATCTGCCTCGAGACCCGGCTGCGGCAGGTAGAGAAATGTTGCGCCAAAGACTTCCGCGCCACTGATCGGCGCGTTCGTTGCGGAGTCGCGCACCGTGAGCTCCATTGGCTCCCGACGCACCGGGCGCAACTTCACTTCGTACTCGTTGTTCGGCGCAGACTTGATGTCCTTGAACATCACTACATGGTCATAGCCACCAGCGTCCGGAGAGATGGCGACTGATGGCGTTTCAAAGACACCAAAGATGACAGGCTCAAACCCAGCACGCAACATGGTGAGATTCGTGTTCGCAGAACCAACACTGACTTCCGCGCGACCATCCGGTCCAGTCTGCACAAACTTTGTGCCGGGAAAGAAATTGAAGAACCCGAAGCGATGTCGGTAGACGCGCACGTCTGCAATGGGATCGAGCGATGACTCCGTGACTGCGTGCACCACAATGGGCTTGCCGCAGCCACTCATGATGACGAGCAAGGGGATGTACAGAAGGGAGCGCAGGCGCATGCTGCAGACGCTACTGCACGCCGCCAGTTCCGGACGGACTAGAAATGCCCGCGCGAACCGGGATGGGATTCGAATCGAAGCCGAGGTCGAGAAGCGCCTGCTCAACCATCTTGCCCTGCGCGAATGAACCCTCCCAGACGAGCAATTCGACTCGGTAAGTTGCGGGCTGGAATCCATCGAGCGCCCGGCTGACGCCCTCGGCTGCACTGACCGCATCGGTGACCGCAAATCCGCTCGCGGGAGCACTGATTTCCTTGGTTTCGGCAGTCGCACGGAAACGCGAAAGCTTGCCTCCCGAGAGGAGCAGGATCACCGATTTCCGTTGATCCTGCTGAAAGCGGCTGACACGGACGAAACCGCTCGGTGGAGTGGCACTTTCTGATTTCTTAGATGCCTCCGCGGTGAGTTTCTCAAGCACCTTGCGCAGCTCTGCAAGTTTGGCGGCTGCTGCTGACGCGTCCGCTTCGCGACGCTGGGCTTCGCTCAATAGTTCGGTCAGTTCGTCCTCCAACTTCTGAAACGCTTTGTTGGCTGCATTCCAGCGCGCATTGAGTTCTGGGTCTCCCGCGGGCGGCAGTGCGTCAAGCTTTGCTTGAATCTGCTTGCGTTGTTCTTCAAGGTCACGCGCTTCGCGAACCTCTACCGCACTTGGAGCCGTGACCTCTGACTTCGAATCACTCGCGCGACCAAAGAGCACCACCATCAGCAGAATGAACATGATGACGCCGAGCGCATTTGTAATGGCATCCAAGAACAAATCCAAGGGATCGCCCGCAAGTGCTGAACTCTTGCGGCCACCACGCCGACGACGTCGACCACCTGCACTCATGGTGCACCTCCGGCAGGAGACTTGCCCGACTTCACAGGCTCACTTGGCTTGTCGGCGACCGCTGGAAGTGTCAACGGGACCGACCCGGTGGATTCGGATGCGCCATCCAGGAATCCGCCAGCGGCGCCATCCCACAATTGCCAGCCCACCTCATAACCACGGCGAATCAAGGCAATACGCAGCGTTTCAAAGCGCGAGATGGCGTCCTCATGCACGACGAACACGACGTAGGACGTATCAGGAAGTCGCTTGGCGAGGGCGCCAACAATGCGCGCGTCGGCGTTGGGATCCTTGAGGTCTGCAATACGGACTGGTGTGCGAGTTGCATCCAGTTCGCCAAGCACCACTCCGGTCGTCATTGGCTCCACAAAAACCGGTGCTTTGGGGTACTTCATTCCTGGACGGAACTTCACGCGCTCACGCAACACCTGCGCCTCTGCAGAGCGCTTCGCAGCAGCAATACGCTCCCGAAGTTCTTCCATCTGTTGAGTCGCCGCTGCTTGCTCCGCAGTAATACGTTTCATTTCTGCATCAGTATCTGTCAGGCGCTTGCGCGCTCGTTCCACCAACATCGCCTTGTCTTTGATGCTGTAATCGAGAAGATCCACCTCGGCCTTCGTTACATCGCGACCGCCTTTACGGTCGTCAATCGAGCGCTGCAAGATTGCAATCTGTTCGCGAAGTACCGGAATGCGCGCTGCCGCGACCTCTGGATTCGGCGCACCAGTCTTCCCGGGCGTTGCCTCCATCTCCTCAGTCAGGCCATCCATTGCAATGAGCAGCGCCACCAGAATCAGGATGCCAGTGAGGCAAGCCATGATGTCCTGGAAGGAAAACAGGCTCAGCGGAGCCTCTTCGCGCTTCTTGCGTCGTCCCATGGGTCACTGCCAATCGGTGAGTTTCAGGCGCGAAAGCACATTTTCAGTGGTGAAGTCAGTAATGCCGTCGAGCAGCGCCTCTTCGCGCTTGTACACCCACGTGGAAAGAAGCTGGATGATGACCGCGGCGATCAGTGCCACCAGTGTTGTCTCAAAGGCCGTAGCCAAACCACCAACCACGGGTCCAAGCTTGCTCTTGATGCTGCCCGCGTCACTACCAGTCTGCGTCAGAACATCGGTGAATGCACCGATCGCCTGCGATAAACCAACGACGGTGCCGATGAAGCCAAGAATCGGAATGGTCCAGATGAGCGAACGAATCACCGTGTAACTCGAGTCCACGCTTGATCCGTCAGAATCCGCCTGACTCTCAAGAACCGCACCAACATCACGGACTTCTCCGATGTTGCCGAGGTTTGATAACGCCATATCGATTCGACGGAACAGCAGGAAATCCTTTGGTCGTTCTGCAACCGCCTTGATGCGGCGCAAGATGTCGCCGGAAGTACCAGGACTCAGGATGAAATCACCGCGACGCGGCACGATGTCCACGGCGCGGAGCGCACGCAGTTGGATACTGGTCTTGATCCACTTTGCCAAGAGAATGCCGAGGCACCACCATGAAAAGAACACCACCGCCCAATTGGTCCAGCAACGATTCATCATGAGTAACAAGTAACTCTTGGGCGCCACCATCACCAAGACGAGCGCCACCAAGATGGTCATCAGTGCTGCCACACCAAGCCACAGCGGTGCGGATGCCACCGTGTAGCGACCGGACGAGAATCCGATCATGCATTCAATGTCGCCGGCGCGTGCATCGAGCTTCGGTTGCGTAGTAGCGGTTGTGGCGGTTGTTGTGGGTTGCGTTGGCTGTGCCATGGGTTGCTCCGTATTCTTTCGCCGAGGGTATCAGGCGCTTTCGTTCAATTCTGTGCCGCGTAGTAGGTGTGAACTCTCCACCGCCTCGTGCACCGCTGCCCAAGAGAGCGCTGAGAAGGCAAGGACCAGGCACGCAGAAACGGCGCCCTGCGCACCCACCATCGGTGTTGGGCTATTGAGCCCAGCAAAAGCTGCCGCGAAGATGCATGCCATGGATCCGGTGGCGGCGATGATGCCACTCCAGAAGACGCCTTTGGCACTGGGCCCCTTGTGCCGTATCGAAGACACCCCGGCCCAGCCGAGTGCGCCAGCGCCAACCGTTCCAAGAATCATTCCCGCGAGCGTCCATGGTGAATACCAGAAGACGCCGAGGGTAATGCATGCGACACCCATCAGCGCCGCGGTGGAAACGGCAACAATTCCCATCGGGCGGATGCCGGGAGAGCCCGCAGCGTCAAGTGCAACCAGGAGCGCCGCGATTGGGACAAGGAGTGCAATCACTAGTGCCCAAGGCGCCCACGGGGCCAGCGCCAGTGCGCCCGCTGCGGCAAGGACTGCTGCGACTGCAGAGACCGATGCAGCACGGGCCGGCTCTGGTGGAAGAAACGCCACTACCCAACCACCCAGAACCGCGAACGCACAGAGGCCGCGGACTGCGATACCCAATGCACCCTCGTGCCACCACCATGCAAGGTCGCCAGCATCATCACGCGACGTTGGTAAAGCCAACATGATGGTCGCAAGAACCAGTGCGCAGATCACCACTGGGCGAACGAAAGCGCTGCCCATGAATCGTCGCGAGCTGTACTGGGGGAATTCCGTCGGTGCCGTGCCGGGAAGTTCATCGCCGAAATCTTGACGCTCTTCTTCCAGTTCCACCGCGCGCACGCCGCTTGCAACTACTGTTCCGTCCGCATTGAAGACCGCTCGCACAGTGGTAGCCGCAGACCAAACTTTGCCATCGACACTCAACGTATGAACGCGAGAGAGAGCACCACGCCGCGCTAATGTCCGCAGGCGCTCCGCGTCGAATGGTCCAGTGCGTCGGCCAGCAAACCGCACAAACCATGGTCCTGCGGCGGAGCGACCGTGATCATCGTGGCCCGGTTTCGCAGCGCCTGATGGCGATCCTGCATCAAGGCTGTCGAAGTCGTCAAACTCAGAGTCGTCTGTCATGGCTTGCCCCCGCGTTTGATGGTGAACACCATGGTGCCCGGCGTCACTGTGGCAGATGCTGCCTCAAAATCAACCGCGCCGCCCTGCTTCACTGTTCCTAATTTGATCATCATGCCAAGGTTGCTGCCGACCGGCGGCTCTGCGATCCACAGCGTCGTGTTAGCCGGAGCAACAGCGCTTGTGTTTGAAAGAAATCCGTCCTTACCACCGACTTTCACAAAAACGCCGGCGGGCTCGTACACCACGGCGAGCGGCGCGCATGCCGATGCCATTGCGGACATGTATGTCTTGCGCCACAGTTCTGGTTGTGCCGCTTCGCGCATTGCCGCACGCGCAGCTCGGCTTCGAGTACGGGCTTCAGGGTCGCGCGGATTGATCCAATCAATGGTGTCTAGCTTCTCTTTCGCAAGGCGCTTTGCAGCAGCCTCTATCTGCGGACGAACAACCACTGGCATTTGTGGCGCCATTGATTCAAGTAAGCCCTGCATCAATAGTGCCACTAGGGCTCCATCCACATTTTCATTCTCGCGCAATGCCGTAATTGCGTCGAATGCCCCATCGATGTCATTTACTGATTTCTCATCGTCTGCAATGAGATCAGCCAACTGCTTGCCGAACACCGTTTGCGGCGATGGCCCCTCTGTCTTCAACTGCAATTGCTCAAATCGTTCGAACGCCGTCTTCTTGGACTTGCCCTGATAGACCATGACGCTCTTCCATGCCAAGCCATTCTGGGTTTGAAGTGGAGATGACCGTGGATCGGCTTTGCAGTACCAGCGCGAGCCGTCTTTGCGTTCGATCATCCAGTAGGTCAATGCCTCCATGCTCTCTAGTTTTTCAGCAAGGTAAACATGCCAACCGGGCGCGCCAGCAAGTAGTGGGGCGAGTGCTTCGCACGCGGACCCATATGGACTCGATGGATAAGCGTGAACATAAGTATCCACCGCCGTGGCTACGGCGTCTCGTTCTGCCTGTGGTCGGTCAGCAAGCAACGCCGAAGGGCGCGGCTGCACCGCCGACCATGCGGTCACTGCCTCCCATGCCGGAAGCGCAACCATTGCCGCCTTGAAGTCATTCGCTTCTGCAGATGCATCATGCGCTTTGACGTATGCCGTTAACGCGTCCACGAGTTTCTGTGGCGAGGTTGCAGCAGCTCCTAGTCCGCCGAGTTTGCCAACGCGTCCAGTCTCCACCCGCGCAGCATCTGTCTTCGTGCGCTGCGCCATCAAACTAGTACGACCAGCACGCACCTCTTGGGTCACTTCGTCGAATTCGCCATACTGTCGCTGAACATCAGCGAGTGCACTTTCCCACGCGGTAAATGTGCCATCCCAGGACGCGTCATCCGTTGGCTGCGCCGCCGTGATCTCGCCTGTTGTCGCTTTGGCGCGGGCGATGCCCTCACGCATGCGCTCGGTACGGCGCGAGTCCGTTGCATTGCCGTGTGCACGAATCCAACGAGCAACCACCGCTTGCTCCTCTTCACCCTGAACAAATTGCTTGGCTTCCTCGACGCGATCAGGCTTGGCACTTTCGGAATCTGGCGCGCCAGCCTCCGCCATCAGGCTTGTGAAATTCTGACGCTTCTCTGCGATTGCGGCACGAGCTGCTGTGAGCTTTGATCTTGCTGCGGCAATCATTGGCGATCCAGCAACAGCGGGCTCTTTCTCTGCCTCGGCAAGCTGGCGATCCGCCTCATCAAGTCGACCGGCATCAACATTGCTTGTGATCGCAGCGGCGACGTCATCGATCCGCTTGACCGCTTCAGACTGACGCAGGACATACACCGTAACCACCGAGGCGGCGACAAGAACGAGCACCACCGCCGCAATCAGAGCCAAGCGCTTCATGCGCGCAGCGCGCTCGAACGAATCAATCTTTCGCTCCGCGCTCGCGCGCAGATCATCCGGGACCCCCGCTACGGTCTTCTCCGCAGATCGAAGCGTCTTACGCAAGCCGAGAAGTGTCACAGCGTCATCATGTACGAGACGTTCCAGCGCAGCAACGCGGTCAATATTCTCACGGTGCGCCGCTGCATCTGATTGGCGAGCGGCGAGCCAGGCCTCTGCCTCATCAACGCGTGCGAGCAAGTCTCCAGGCATTTCGCCGCCGTAGGAGAGCATGCGCTGCTCAAGCTCGCGCCATGACTCGAGCGCCGCCTGTGCGCCCGGCTCATTCTCCGCAGCCCACTCTTCATCAAGCAGTGCGATGACCGTGCGTGCTTCGATTGCTGTCCGAATTGCAAGTGCGCGATCAAGCCGTGCGCGCAACTGCGCAGCGACCTTTGCCGCGCCGGACCAATGCCATTTCCCGTCCTCAAGCCTCGTGACTGAAATCTCTGCGTCGTCAAGAGCGCCCTTCTCCAAGGCATCCTCAAATCGATCGCCAAGTTCATTCGCGGTTGCTGGCTCAAGAGCGGCGCGATCTTCAAGCCATGCCGGATTGTCGCTATCACGTGCCACCAATTCGCGGAGTGTTTCGAGCCGATGCCATGCAGATGCGTCAGAAAGTACGAGCCGCCGCATGTGTGCGAGTCTGCTGCGAAGCGGCGCAGTGAGCGCGATTGCCTCTTCAATCTCTGCGATAGCGTCACCGGCAATTTCATCTTGCAGCGGCAACTTGTTCTTGGAACAAAGCGTCCGCCACTGCCTCATCACGTCGGAGTCAAATGCCGCGGCGAGTTCAAACACTGAAGGTTCTGCTTCCGCCTCCGCGCATGCTTCTAGTCTGAGACCGGCTCGGGCGTAACCAACCGCACGATCCAGGCGACGGCGCAGTGTGGTTGATTCTTCAGAGATTCGATGCGCCAGTTCACGAATTTGCGCTTCATCGCGTAGCCTTCCGGCAACGACCGAACGAACCGTCTCGAACATTTCTTGCTTGGCTGCGTTCATTTGCTCGCCTTCTGTTTCGTAACAAGATCAATTTTTGCAAAGACTCGGCCGCCACTGCCGGTGATGGTAATCGGCGGGAAGTCGGCAACCTGTACATCTCGCATGCGGGCGGCGGCGGCGTACTCCGCCATATGTTTTTCTAGATCAACGATTTCCAGATCAATGATGCGTTGCTCCGCGGGCGAGCGCTTACTCGATTCTTTGCGTCGCTCAGCAATCTCTGCTCGAAGTGCATCTAGTTCGCGCACCCCCTGAGCAATCCACTGCACAACGCATTCTGATGTTGCTGCGTCCCAAGAAATCTTGATTTCACCCGCATCTGAAGCCAATGCGACGGTTCCTATTGGATCGGTCGACCCCGACGACGTCCAAACAGCATCCGCGGCCGCGTTTATCAGGAGCACTTGTCCGACTGGCGCTGCGATATGCAAACGCTTCGTACTGTCAGGAGCCACTGGAAACCTTGCAAGAATAGGTGGCATGTACATCGCTTCATGACCATTGCCCGCTAGATCCAATGTAATTGCCGCTGTTGTTAGGGCACGTTCAAGCGCGTCGAGGGCTTTGGCGTTTGTGGTTGCAGTTACCCGGCACCACGACCACTGCAGGGCTAGACCATCCCAGCGCAACGCGCCAAGAATGAGCGGATTTCCCTTGGAATCCTTGGAGATGAACTCAATTGCGCCCTTCACTGAGCGAATACTGAACAGCTCCGATGGAGCCCCAAGATCAATCGATGCTGACTCAATGCGCGCGGATGCCCGGAGGATTGTTCGCGTGACCGGCTTTACATCCGAAAGCGAATCAACCGAGCGTGCGAAGACGGCGGAATCGAGCCAATGCACTCCTTCAGGCGGCGTGAGTGACTTACTCGCGCTATCTGATGCCTTGGCAGCGAGTGGTGGCACGGGTGGTGCAATAGTGAATCCCGTGGCAAACACCTCGGGTGACGTGATGACTACCAAGACCAGTGCCACCATCACACGCCATACTGACCGCGTTACACATGGGTTGGACATGTCTGCGCTTCGCTTCATTACTTGCCCGCCCGTTGTGTGATGGCGGAGTCGAGTAGCACAATTCCGTCCTCGTTCGATACGCGAATGTGCCACTGGGTGGCGCTTCCCTTGCCCTTGCTTGCTGCATTGGCATCGGCCAGTAGTTTGCTTACGCGATTCAAATCACTTTCTATGCGCGGCATGATTGCCTCGACCATAGCACGCATGACATTGTCATCGGAGATCAGTGATGACTGTGCGCCCTCACCAAGGAAATTTTTCTGTTCATCAGGAAGCAGTGCGTTCTGTACAGCTTGAAGGTCGAATTCAAACTCAGCTGAACGCTTACCGCCTTTCGAAACAGTGAGCACTGCGTTGCACGACTTCTTGATCGCGCTCAGTTCAGTTTGTTGCTTCCCTAACAACGTCCGCTGAAGAGCAATAGTCGAAGCGTTCGGTGTGGCTGCCTTGAATGTTGTCGCTAACTTTTGCAGGGCGCGGTTGATAGTGATGGTCAAACCATCTGCGACGTTTATAACCTCCACCTGCAAGGGGATAACTCGAACTGTCGTTGCATCCGAAACGGAGGGCGATGTGACTTGCACGTCGAGCGGACCATCGCCGTAATCTGGCAAGATAACGCTGCTTTCGCTGTCGACTATGAGTGGCTTCATGGATTTCGCCCGCAGTTGCGCAAACCCAAGCGAGGCGCCGTTCTTGTCAAACACCTCAACGCTGCAACGCTCAAGCGCGCGCTGCAGCGCGGCGACCGGATCGGCTTTCGCACCCTTTGCATCCTTCGCCTCACCGAGTGCTAACAGCAATGCTTCGGGAACCGGCCCAGCGGCAGAGCCTGCGATCACCAACTCCGTGCCATCAATAAAAGCCCTCGCACTCATCGCAGTGCCGCCGAATTCAATTCCGCCGTTCGGCTTCACACTGACATCCGCCACGGCGAGCGACTTTGCAGTCACAAACTTCACAGTCCAGTCTCGTTTTGCGCCAATATCGATATGCAACCAAAATTGCGCGGAACCCGTTGTAACTCGTTCGAACGCGAAGGTGGCTGACCACTTCGCAAGCGTTGGCAATACAAGCGGTGCGACAACTCGAGTCATGGGGGCGGATGAGACTGGAGCCACGGCGAGCGGAGACGATGCGGAGGGAACTACTGGCCCAGCGGGCTGAACCGGGGCCACCGGATCCTTTGTCGTACCCGGGGCTCCGTCGGTTACTTCCTTCTGCTGCTGCGAATTCCGCATGGGCAGCGAACCAGCTCCTTGCGTGTCAGGCACTGGGTCGATAGGCGGGGGGGCCACGGGCGGCGTCACGGCCGCTCCGCCATCATCCACTTTCAACTGCAGTGGATCCATCTCACGCTTGGACTTCTCGACAACCGCAGGTCCCGCGGGTATTGCGGGCACCGCAGGCGCCGCAGTTTGGCCCGTCGTAAAACTAACCAGGTAAATCAAACCAAGAAGCAGCACTGTCAATCCAGCTGCGGCGAGTGCCAGCATGGGTGGACTGATGGACATGCGCGCTGGCTCGCCCGATGACGGCTCTTGATCGTCAGAATCGAAATCCCGCACCAAGCGCCGCGGCGTGCCGGTTTGATCTCCTGCAAAGTCCATTTCCAATTCAATGGGCGCATCGCTCGACCGCGCTGCGCTGGCACTCGCCACGGCAGCCGCTCCTGCGGTACGCGCGGTCGCTCGCGCAGCCTTCTGCGCAGCAACCGCTTCCTCATCAATACCCGTCCGAGCCATGCGTGTGAATCGCGATTCGGGAGCTGGCCCCGCGGTGCGCGTCAGGTCAATGACCAGCCCCTTGGACTGCCGCGCAACATCTGCGGCTGGAGTTCCATCAAGGCAGAATCGCCACGCGCACGGGGTTCCGGCAACTGGTTGGAGGAAATACGTTGAGAACGTTGCGCGCCAACGCGCCCACTCCGGCAGGAGTCGAATTGCTTCTTCAACAAGTGGTAGCGGCTCGATGGCGGCGCTGTAAATCACATGAATCGGTCGAGCTTGATCACGAAGAAATGCACTGGCAAGAACACCAGCCCAACCCGCATCACCCGTAGCCGCTTGCCATGCAGCGCATGGACGCGGGCCGGTATCACGCGTTGTTGGCACGCGTACTGGAGCATCGATCCAAGCCGGCGCACCACTCCACTCGCTGCGCAGAAGCGCGGGTTGCGACAGAAGCCACGCGGGCCCGGCGGGTACGAGTTCATCGGGCGCGAGCACTAAATACGTAGCGATCTTGTTTGAACGCGCCGTGTGATCCGGCGGTGCGGGACCAACAATTGAAAGTACATGCGCAATCCCCGTCGCTGTCTCAACGCGCCAGAAGCAATACGCATTCGGACCATTGCCCGAAGGACCAGCGCGATATCCGCCGAGCGCTTCAAGGCGCGGCACCAACGCCGGCGGCAATCCCTTGGTCATTGCAACAGTGCAGAACCCACTGGTTCCAGCCCGGAGGCCGCGTATTGCAGATGTATAAATGAGTTCGAGTGCCATGGTTGCGGATCAATCAATCAGCTCAGTCACGATGGATCCATGTCAGCCGAATCCGACGGTGTTCCAAATGATGCGTCGCCTTCGCTCTTGTCGCTTGAGACCAAGTGCGTCGACCAACGCGCAAGTGTGTAAATAAACGGAACGGTCACCCAACGCGGAGCGATGCGCGCTACCGGAACCTTCAAGAGACCGCTTGCGGGATCCAAGACTGGCGATGTTCCGATCGCGCTCACTGGAATGAAGATGACTCGCTCGAACGCGTCTTCAGCGGCGGACACGAGTTCCGGAGCTACTTCACACAACAACGCGCGAATGCGATCGCTGGTTCGATCCACGCGCTTGATACTCATTCGCCCCAGACCAGCACGTTCGCGCGCATAGGGCGGCGTGGTGATATCCATTGGCGTGCCGTCTTCGTCCTTTAGAAGTGGGGCCCAAATGTCGCTCTTGGAGAGAATGACAAACAGCGGCTTGGGAACCCGATCCTGTGGCGCAAGACCTGCGTGGATGCGCACACGGCGCGCCATTTCCACAATCAATTGATCTTGGCGCGTGGTCTTCGCACCCGGAGCCAATTGTGGATCGCCACTGATACCAGCAAGACGCTGGCGAAAGCGAACATCCTGCGTTGGATCAAAGACGAACATCAGTACCTGCGCCTTCGCCAAATGCTGCGTACCAGGCGCGCGTGCGGTGTCGGCGCCAGGAAAGAAGTGCTCGCCAGCATTGTCATAGAGCGTAAAAAGCTGTGTCAATCGATGCGGTGCGTGTCCATTCACATGATCGCGCGAAGGGCGCACTGTGAAGATGAACGGATGGGCCAACATGGTGGCGACGCCCGGGTCGAACTGCACCGAGTTGTATTGCGCGCCTTCCATTTCCGTCTTGTCAATCGCAACGGACGCTGACTGATCTTCGTTGAGAAAGAGCTGGCCTTCGTTGTTGGTGATCGCGCGGTTCATCGCAGGATCCGTGTCCGTGAACGCCACTGAGAATTGCCGTGCCAGCTCCTCGCGCAATTTCCACATAGCGCTCGCCAAGAAATAGCTCTTGCCGCTTGATGGACTGCCAGCCAGACTCATGATCACCATGGGGCACTCAAGCACCAGTTGCGGAATCTCCAGGTGACAGTTGGGGCATGCAAGTCGACGCGTCTTGGAACCAGACGGGTCGATCGCTTCACCCGCTGGCGTGAAGCGCGATGGGAGGAAACGCACCGGATCTTCAGGCGTGAGCAATCGATCGCCCAGCAATTCTGGATGCGCAGCGACCCAGAGCGTTTGATCCGGACGAAATCGGTGCCAGCAGTGGGGGCAAACGGCGCTGGATTTGAGTTTCCTACTCACTGTGGTGTCCTTCAAGGCCAGACGCGGGGTACAGGGACTGAATCGGCAATTTCCGAGTGGATATTTCCCGGGTACAGCGCAAGGTCTGAAGTGAAAAGGTACCCGCAGAAGAAATACGGGGCATTGGGCGTCGGGGGTTCATGGCGTACGCTGATTCCGTGCCGATTCATCCCGAGAACTCCACCGCACCGGGCGAGGACGAAGCCCTGTGCGAACCACGCGAGCGAGCGTCCGCGATTCTTGGAATCGTGGCGGCCTTTGTGTTGGGATTGTGCGT
>JAPLMU010000197.1 GCA_026386795.1 Planctomycetota bacterium | reverse complement strand
TACTTCCGGCGCGCAGGATGCGTGCACGCACTTGATGCCTTGAGCGCCGCCGCGGGACGGATGCGCGGATGGAGCGATTGCTATTGCCTGGCACTTGCTGCCACTGGTCGCTGCGATGCGGCCGTGGAGCCATGGATGAACCCGTGGGACTCCGGCCCGTTTCCAGTGATCTTTGAGGAAGCGGGCGGCGTGTTCAGTTCATGGGACGGAACACCGGGGATTCACGGCAAAACTGCAGTGGCCGCAAACCCGGCACTGCACGCAGAGTTGGTGGCTCTGTTGCGTGACTACCCCAAACTCACTTGATCCGCGACATGCGGAATTCAAGCGGCTTCTCTGCCGGCTTGCCTTCGGCTGCCTTGGGCTCAACCACCAGCACCAGCATGTCGGGGCCATCAAGGAAGTACGTCACGCGCGAGAGATCTCCCGCGTTGGCCTTGGTGGGATCCGCCGCCGGAACGAAGGTGGCACGGTTGGCGCCCGCCTTCTCCAAGACCAGCAGCATCGGCTCGACGCGCTTCGGATCCGGCTCAAAGTTTCCGTGCACATGCATCTGCCGAAGAATCACGCGATCCTTCTCAGCAACGATCTGCGTGAATTCATAGAACGGCACAGCGCCGTTACCAAGGATGCGACGGAACGAGCCAAGCATCGATGATCCGCGCGGAGCCATCCAGTGCTCCTCAATCATGGCGCCGTTGGCCTGCGCTTGTGTCCATGCACCAGTCATGAACGCGAGCGGCTCAAGCGCGGCGTTGGTCTTGGGGGCAGCGGGCGCGGATGCCGGTGCAGCTGGCGCAACCTGAGCGACAGGCGCGGGTGCAGATGCGGCGCATGAAATGAGCGAGGCGCAAGCGAGGGTCAAGGCGGCACGAATGATCATGTGGAACTCGGCGAGTGAACTGAAAGAAACGCGCCCCGACAGTCGGGGCGCGCGGAACACTCTACAGATTTGCAGTCACTCCGTCACTTACGGGCACGGACCCCAAGCGCCCAGCACGACACCCAGATCAGCGCCATCAACGACGCCACTTCCATCAATGTCGCTGGCCGTGGCTTGACCCCAATCACCCAAGAGCTTGCCAAGGTCAGCCCCGTTCACGGTGTGGTCGCCATTCAGGTCGGCCGGGCAGGATCCGGCGCTTGGATGCAGATCAAGCACAAACGGTGAGGTGCCGAATGGTCCGCGCGCGGTGCCGGTGATCGTCAATTCGTCAGCCGAAATGCTGAGCGGCAGCGCCAAACGGACGCCGTCCGGCATGGTCACGCCGAACTCAGCGGCGTAATCTTCCATCGCCACATAGCCGCGGCCTTGAATCCAGATGTAGCCCTCGCCGATAGCGGCCGCAACACCCATGAAGCACAGAATCTTGGTGCCGTCGGCATTTACAGCGGTAGAACCGCCAACGCCAGCAACTGGCTGTATGCCAAGCGATTGATAGCCAGTCGCCGAACTCCAACGCCACGGGGCACCGGCGTCAACGCTGCTTCGGCCCAGCCCAGCAAGCCAGACGCCATTACCGCTGACGGCATTGGCTTCAGACAACTTGGCGGGAGTGGCGAGGCCATTCGTCAGCACGGTAGCGACGTAGTTACCCGAAGAATTCTTGACCCACACGCATCCTTGGCGCCAGCCGTTGTAGTCATCGTTCCATCCAGCCACCACGGTTCCATCATCGCTGATGTCGTTGGCACGAGTCGGCTTGAAGAAGTATTTGGTCGGCATCAACTTGATGGTGTCGGTGGCGGAGTCCCATACGAATCCGCTCGCAGCGCAACCGCTATTCCAAATCAATCCACACACGAAAGATGCTGTGGGATTCATGCCCCACGCGCCATCGCGCTCAACATCACAGTTAAATCCGAGGCTCCCCACCGCTGCGTCGTATACGACCGTATTGATGTTGTACAAGGTGGCCTCGGCCTTGGAAACGCCGTTTAAGTCGACCAACGTGCTGCAGGTCATCACTGCGCCATCGTTGGTGATGCACGGGTTTCCACCCGCACCGTTCCCGGGCGGAATCGACTCCTCAAGCGCAACCACCCAGGTGTCTTTGGTCCAGTACCAGTAGTGAGCACGATCTTGACCGGCCACAACCGTGCCGTTGGCGCTACTGTCATAGGCGTATGCATATGGAACTGCTCCAAGAAGGAACAGTTCGCCGGCGTGCGTCGAGGCAATGAAGTGCGCGGAGGCGGCGATGGCGAAGGTGGTGAGTGCTCGGTTCATAGGGGGGAGTTGCGGTTCGATTGAAAGCTCCTCAGGAGCGGTAGCATGAATGTACGCCGCACAACCCACATTCCCTAGGGAAAAAGAGGAAGTTCAATGACAAATTTCGATTCGCACTCAAAATCCCCGGTTTCCCGCGCACTTCAATGCCTGAGCCGCGCTCCCTTGCCCACCGTAGTGATCGCTTTGGGAGTGGCACTGCTGGCCGGATGCACCACCGCTAACACACAAGCGCTTATCGGTAATGAGTGGCGCTGTACCCGGATTGGATCACGGACACTCACCGAGGACCGCACGCCAACGCTCCTCATGACCGCCGAAGGAAAGGCCAGCGGGTTTGCCGGGGTCAATCGATGGTTTGGAACGTACTCGGTCGACGGGTCAACTTTGAAATTCGGAATGCTGGGGATGACGCGGATGGCAGGACCTCCGGAGCGAATGCAGCTTGAGCAAACATATGCCGATGCGCTTGCTGCGGTCACACGCTGGTCGGTGAGTAGCGGACGTCTGCAAATGTCCGACAGTAATGCATTGGTTCTCGAATTTGTAAACGCTGAGTAAAAAGCAGTTGGCGCGCGGTGTGGAAGCCGCGCGTCAGCACCATTCACAACGCCATCGCCGGTCAGGTCGGCCGGGCAACTTCCGCTACAAATGCCCCATGCGCCGAGCAGCGCAGCGAGGTCGGCGCCGTTGACAACACGGTCACCGGTCAGGTCAGCCGGGCACGGAGCCGCGCCGAGGTCAATCTTGGCGATGGTGTTGATACTGTTAACCGAATCGCCAGCCCGAATGACCAGTTGCCCAGCAGCATTGATGCCCGTGTTGATTCCATTGCCAGACACACCGGTGCTGCCGATGAGCGTGAGCTGGTTGCACGCAGTACCAGTGAAGTTGGTGTCGCCAGTCTTGGCGATGACGCGGAGACCGGACACCTCGTCCCACGCGAAGATCGCGGAATTGGATGTTGCGCCAAGATTGAAAGCATTAGCGAACACTACGACGCCGGAATCACTGATGCACACCGATGAACTACCGGAAATGCTCGCGTAGGTGGCTCCGGGGATGCCGGGGATTGCATCGAGTGAGCGGGCGAGTACCACCACGGTACCGTTCGCCTTACGGACGCCTAGGAAACTGCTACCGATCGCGGGATCGGTGATGCTGGTGCCATCGGCATTCATCAAGATGCCTTCGTAGGCGTACATACCGTTGTTGTTCATCACCGAGCCGGATCCGGTCGACTGGAACACCAGGCCAGAGATGCCAGGCACAGAATCTCCCTTGCGCAACAGCATGGTGAAGACGCCATTTTTCGCCGAGAAGGTCGCTACATCGTTGATCGCAACCGTTGCGCCGGACCCACCGAGGCTTGAGCGGAATACGATTGACCCGTCATTCATCAGGGGGTGCTGAGCAAACGTGATAGGAGCCGTAACGGCCGACGTCAGACTTTGGAAGTTCAGAGTCGGGTAACCCGGGATCGGACTT
>JAPLMU010000038.1 GCA_026386795.1 Planctomycetota bacterium | reverse complement strand
ACGGCGACGGCGACGGTGTCCGCCTCCGTCCACCACATCGTCATCACCATCATCATCGTCAGAAACCACCACGCTGTCCGGCAAATCCGAAAGGCGTGGCGCAGGAACGCGCGGCAGACGATCAAGCTCAATGTCCGCGCCGCGGTCGTCGTAGGCATACACCTCAACGCGATCCATGGCGAAGGCTTCGCTGATGCGAATATCAACACGCTTGTCGGATCGCTCCTCAAGTTCATGAAGCGCATTGCGGCGCGTACTCAGGAACACGCCAGCAACGCGCGCGCTGCACACCACCTCGACGCGCGCAATGCGGTCGTGGCAGAAGAACAGGGCGATGCGGCGCAGAATGTCTGCAGCCACTGCGTCGGGCACGCGGACTTCGCCGGCCCCGTGACAGTGCGGGCAGTCCATGAAGTGCGCCTTGTGAAGACCCGGGCGCATGCGCTGGCGGGTCATCTCAATCATGCCGAAGTCAGAGATCTCCAGCGTGGTGGTCTTGGCACGATCGCGGCGCAGATTGCTTTCCAAGCGCGCTTCAATCTCGCGCCGGTGCTTGGACATGCGCATGTCGATCAAGTCGTTGACGATGATTCCGCCCAGGTCGCGCAGGCGCAACTGACGGGCGATTTCATCAACGGCTTCACGGTTGGTGTTGAACGCGTTGGTCTCACTATCGCGTGCACTGCGGCTCTTGCCACTGTTCACATCGATCGCCACCATGGCTTCGGTCTGGTCAATGACCAGTGCCCCGCCCGAAGGCAGCGGCACTTCGCGCGCGTGAATTTGCTCAATTTGCCGTTCAACGCCGAACGCTTCGAAGACTGGCGCAATGCGGTCGTAGTACAGAAGCCGCGGCGCGTTGATCGGCGCCACCACTTGCAAGAAGGTCTTGGCGCGCGTGAAGGCGCTTTCGCTGTCCACCACGATGGCGTCGACGCTGTCGTCGGCGATGTCGCGGATGGTGCGAACCAGCAGATCGCTTTCCGTGTACAGGGCGCAGGGCGCGCCGGTGGAGCTCATGCGTCGCTCCATGGCCTGCCACAGACGCTGCAGATAAATGGCGTCGCGCTGCAGTTCAGTCTTGGTGCGATCGAAGCCGGCAGTGCGCAGAATGAATCCGAAGCCCTCTGGCAGCTCAAGGCTGTCCAAGATGCGGCGCATTTCGCGACGCTGATCTTCGTCTTCCACCTTGCGACTGACGCCAACCTTGTCCATCTGCGGCATCATCACCAGCAGTCGGCCGGGAATCGATACGTAACTCGTCAGCGTTGGACCCTTGGTACCGATGCCCTCCTTGAGGACCTGCACGATGACTTCCTGTCCGCGCTTGAGCGCTTCCTGAATCGGTGGACGATCGCGGCGCGCGATCTTCTTGCCGACGCGCTCGGTGCGCTCTTCGCCGGGGAAGTACTGCGGGTGCAGATCGCTGATGTGCAGGAAGCCGTTCTGGCCTTCGCCGAAGTCGATGAACGCCGCCTGAATGGCGGGTTCCACATTCATGACGCGGCCCTTATAGATGTTGCCGACGTGGGTGGCGGTGTTCTCGCGCTCTGCGAAGATCTGCTCAAGGCGTCCGTCTTCAAGGACGGCGATGCGGCACTCTTCACCCGGGACATCGTTGACCACGATCAGTTGGCGGCGCTTGGAACCGGCTGGCGCAGTCTGCTGAGTTTCCTTCTTGCGACCACGACCACCGCGGCGATTGCGACGTTTGCTGCCATCGCTCGGAGTATCTGTGGATTCCGCGCCATCTTCGCCGGATGCGGCGTCTTCGGCGTCTTCGGAATCCTCGGATGAGTCGTCGTCAGAATCGCTTGATTCGTCGTCGGAATCATCATCAGAGTTATCAGAGTCATCGGCAGACGCTTCCGCGCCATCCGTGACATCCTCGTTCCCTTCCTCGTCATCGATTGCGCGCACCGGGAGGATGGGTGCATCCTCGCCGCTCTCGAGCGCCTCGAGTGATGCGAAGGCGGCCGAGTCGATCGACGCGCTTTCCTCTTCGGTGTCGTGTTCATGCTCGTGCGCGGCGTGATGTCCTTCGGAGTTGGCTCCGTTGGAATCCCCGTCGTGCGGTTCGAGTCCGTCATGCTTGGTATCGGCGTCTGCCACGTTCAATCCTTGCCGCGTCAAGCGGCGGTTCGTGGCGGAACCTTCAGGTGCAAGTCCGTGTCAGTCAGCACTCGACGAATGAACAAGCGCGCCCGGTGGATCGGTGATCAACGATGTTCATCGATGATCGATCCAATTCGGGCGACGGTTGGTCCGTCGGATTTGTGTGACACAAGCTCGTTAATCGCACCGTGTGTTCCGCCTGGGTGCCGTCGTCTCGCGCGCTCCGCTATGGAGCGCTCTTGGGGTCCGCCACGCCGAGGGTCGGGGGTCAACGCCGGAAGGGCATCGTCCCGCTTCGCACCGTGGGGCAGACCTGTCGTTTCGAGCGACGGTTCAACCCGTTGTCCTTACTTGGCTCGAGGCACGCGCCTTGGAGCCGCGATCCGTGCTTATTCGGACACCCACTGTCCAAACACATCGGGATCAAGTTTCCTGAGTTCGTCGCGCAAGGCTGTTTCAACCTGACGCTCCGAGTCGAACGAACCGACCCGTCGGGCCAGGCGTTCGCATTGTTCAATCGTTACTGATCTGATCACTCGTTTGATGACGGGGATCTGGTCAGGAACCATGGAGAGTGTACGCAAACCCATGCCTAACAGCAACATGGAAAAGAGCGGTTCGCCGGCCATTTCGCCGCACAGGCTGCAGTCGATCTGGGCACTGCGGGCAGCTCGGACCACCGATTTGGCCAGATAAACGACCGCCGGGTGGGCTGATTGGTAGAGATGTGCCACCCGCTCGTTGCCACGGTCGACCGCCAGGGTGTACTGGACAAGGTCATTGGTGCCGATGGAAAAGAAGTTGCTTTCGGCGGCAAAAACCCTGGCCATCAAGGCCGCAGAGGGCACTTCGATCATCACCCCAACGGGCATCTGCCGGTCAAAGGTGATGCCTTCGTCCTCCAATTCCTCGCTGATGTCGGCCAGCATGAGCTTGCCCTGGCGGAGCTCCATGAGGTTGGAGACCAGTGGGAACATCATCTTGACCGGGCCGTGGGCACTGGCTCGCAAGATGGCGCGCAACTGCAATTTGAATTCGGCGGGGTTCGCCAAGGAGTGCCGGATGGAGCGAAGGCCCAAGAAGGGATTTCGCTCCGGCTCTTCCATTTGCGCCTGGGTGTATTGGCGCGGAGATACGCGTCCATGTGATCTTGTTCAGTGGGCGGCTCCTTGCGGGTGAGCCAGAGGAATTCGGTTCGGTAGAGACCAACGCCGTCGCCGCCGTTGGCGAGGACCGCCTCCACTTCTTCCGGGAACTCAATGTTGCCCATGAGTTGGATACGTACGCCGCACTTGGTGACGGCCTCATGTCCCGAGAGTTCGCGCATCGCCGCGCGGGAGCGTTGCGAGCGCTCTTGCTTGCGGCGGTACTCCTCAAGCGTGCGTGAATCCGGGCGCAGGATGATGACGCCGTCGTTGCCGTCAACAATCAGCTGATCGCCGTCTTCCACTTCCACTGAAAGCCGCTGGCAACCAACCACCGCTGGCAAGCCGAGCGCGCGCGCCACGATCGAGGTGTGTCCAGTGCGACCACCGAGGTCAGTAGCAATGGCGATGACTTTGCTGCGGTCCATGCCGGCAGCTTGGCTTGGCGTGAGTTCATGGGCGATCACAATGGCAGGGGCATCAAGTTGCGCCAGTCGGCTCTTCTCTTCGCCCATGAGTCGACCGAGCACGCGGCGCTCAAGATCCAGAATGTCGTTGGCCTTCTGCTCGAAGACCTCATTACCCATGCGGTTGAATTGATCGACCAAGACGCGGAACTGATCAGCGACCGCCTGTTCGGCAGTCACGAAATCGTTGGCGACGCGGCGCTCGACGGCGGAGACCAACACGCGGTCGCGGAGGAGTCCGGCGTGGAACTCAAAGATCTTGGCTGGCTCAGGGCCGAGCTCGCGGCGAGTGCGTTCGCGCAGTTCATCAATTTCAGCGCTGGCCGCAGCAAGTGCAGCGTGCAACCGCGCATGTTGCGCGGTGACTTCTGCTGGATCGATGGTGCGGTGTGGGACGACCTGTTCGGCTGTTCCCACCAAGAATGCGCGTCCGACGATGATGCCGGGGCTGACGGCAATACCCTTGATGATCTGCATGGTGCATGCGGCGTTGCGCCCGGGTCGGCGTGATGCGCGAAGTTGCGCATCAGGCTGTGCGGAGCGGTACCGAAGCAATGCAGGCTAGCGGCAAGGGGAGCCTTGCCGCTAGCCACGCATAATTACTTCTTCTCGTCGGTTACTTCGTACTCGGCGTCGATGACGTCGTCCTTCTTGGGGCCACCTTCGGACGATCCGGCAGATCCGCCAGCAGCTCCAGGTTCTCCTGCGCCCGCGGCACCTGCAGCTTGCTGCAGTTCGCCCGAGGCGTTCATCAGGTTGTTGAGCGCAGCTTCGATGGCGGCTTGATCGTCGCCCTTCAGCTTGTCCTCAAGATTGCTGATCGCACTTTCAATCTTGTTGCGGCTTTCGGCTGGCACCTTCGCGCCCATCTCCTCGAGCTGCTTCTTGACCTGGTACGCCACCTGCTCCGCGCGATTCTTGGTGTCGACGAGCTCGCGACGCGCCTTGTCGGCGGTGGCGTGATCTTCGGCATCCTTGCGCATGCGCTCCACTTCGTCCTTGGAGATACCGCTCGAGCCGGTGATCTTGATTTCCTGCTTCTTGCCAGTCGCCTTCTCCGTTGCCATGACATTCAGGATGCCGTTGGCGTCCAACGAGAATTCCACTTCCACTTGCGGCACGCCGCGCGGTGCGGCTGCAATGCCTTGCAGGTCGAAGCGTCCCAGGACGCGATTGTCTGCAGCCATTTGGCGCTCGCCTTGCAGCACCACGATCGTCACGGCGTTCTGATTGTCCTGCGCAGTGGAGAAGATCTCTTTCTTCGAGGTTGGGATGGTCGTGTTGCGTTCGATGAGCTTGGTCATCACACCGCCGAGCGTTTCAACGCCGAGCGACAGTGGGGTGATATCAAGGAGCACCACGTTCTTCACATCGCCCATGAGCACGCCGCCCTGAATCGCCGCGCCGATAGCGACCACTTCGTCAGGATTAATGCTCTTGTCAAGATTGTCCGTGTGGAAGATCTTCTTGGCGAGTTCCTGCACCTTGGGGATGCGAATCGAACCACCAACCATGACGATCTCTTGCACGTCGGACGGCTTGAGCTTTGCATCAGCAAGCGCCTTCTCGCACGGCGCAGCAAGGCGTTCGAACAGATCCTTGCAGAGTTCTTCAAACTTGGCGCGGGTTAGCGTGACTTGCAAGTGCTTCGGACCGTTCTGGTCCGCAGTGATGAATGGCAAGTTGACGGTGGTCTCCACCTGAGTGGAGAGTTCAATCTTGGCCTTCTCGGCAGCTTCCTTCAGGCGCTGCAGAGCCATTGGATCCTTGCGGACATCAATGCCTTCCTTCTTGCGGAAGTCCTCGGCCAAGAAGTCGATGAGCTTCTGATCGAAGTCATCGCCACCGAGGTGAGTGTCACCGTTCGTGGAGAGCACTTCGAACACGCCGTCGGAAATGTCCAAGATGGACACATCGAACGTTCCGCCGCCGAGGTCGAACACAGCGATCTTCGCGTTGGTCTTCTTCTCAAGACCGTAGGCGAGTGCCGCGGCCGTTGGCTCATTGATGATGCGCTCAACCTTGAGGCCGGCAACTTCGCCAGCGTCCTTGGTGGCTTGACGTTGCGCGTCGTTGAAGTACGCGGGCACAGTGATGACGGCGCGGGTGACGGTTTCGCCAAGGAACTCTTCGGCCTGACGCTTGAGGTCAGCCAAGATCATGGCGGAGATTTCCGGCGGCGTGTAGTCCTTGCCGCGGATGGCAACTTTCACTAGTTCATCGGGTGCGCCCTTGATGGCGTACGGCACCAACTTCTCTTCGTGGCCCACTTCGCTGTGGCGACGACCCATGAAGCGCTTGATGCTGAAGACAGTGTTGGTTGGATTGGTGATCTGCTGATGCTTGGCGATTTGACCGACGAGCCGCTCGCCCTTCTCGGTGAAGCCGACGACCGAGGGGGTGGTGCGCTGGCCGACCGAGTTGATGATGACCTTGGGCTGGGAGCCTTCCATGACCGCGACCACGCTGTTGGTGGTGCCGAGGTCGATGCCGATGATGATTGATTTGGTTGACATAGTGAGTTGAGTCCCTTTCGTGGGAGTTGGTTCGTGCGGTGGGGGGGGAGGGGGCGGATGCCCGCGCTCGAGGGTGTTAAAGCAACCCGCGTGCCAGTCCGTTGGGGGTCAATCGAGGCCGTGGTGGGTCGATTTCCTGTCCTATTCGGCGTACTGGCCGTATCGATCTGCCGTTCTGGCAGCACACGGTGCAGGTGCGCTTCCCTCTAGCATCCGCGACCCCCATGACACGCTCCCAGGACCGTTCCCAGAACTCCGCTCAGAAGTCCCCCAAGAACTTCGCCCAGAACTCCGCCTCGAATGCCTCCGCGCAGATTCCCACCGGCAGCCCCTTGGCCGATGCGATCGCCGCCGTGGTTCCCGCGCTTCCCGCCGCCCGACTCTTGGGTGCAACATTGGCATCGGTCCCGCCCATTGAGAAGGGCGACGGTTCGCCAGTCACCGCCGCTGACTATGTGTTGCAGGCGCTCGTGGTGGCAGGGCTGCGCGCCCGCTCTGTCGACGGACGTGTGCCGCTCTTGGGTGAAGAGCATGCCGACGTGTTGGCAACCAGCGGACGCCCGGATGTTGAACGCCTCGTCGTCGATGCCATTCGCAGCATGCTCGGTTGGCGCGACCGCGCCGCCGCACTGCGCGCGATCGATGGTGATGAGCCACGCGCTGGCGAGCCGTATTGGACCATCGACCCAATTGATGGGACGAAAGGATTTCTCCTTGGCATGCAATGTTCAGTGTGTCTTGCGCGCATTGAAGGAAGCCGCGCCACGATCGGCGTCTTGGGCTGCCCACGCATGGGCCCGCGCGGTGACCTATCGGTGCATACGGACGGGCCCGGTGTGATTTACGCGGCGGCGCTCGGAGTGGGCGCATTCGAGTGCGATGCATCGGGCGCGGCGCAGTCGCGATTAACAGTCGACGCCTGGAACGGCTCCACGGTGCGTTGGGCGCGTTCATTGAATCGAAGCAAGAACGCATTTCCATCGCGGCTCGAGCCATGTATCGCAACGATCGGTTCATTTACGAATCAGGAAATGGACAGTCAATGTAAGTACGCGCTGTTAGCGCGCGGCGATGCTGATCTTGTGATTCGCATGCCGCGCGCACCCGGGCATTCGGAGTGCATCTGGGATCACGCATCTGGAACGTTGATCGCGGAAGTTGCCGGCGCGTGCATCACTGATGCGCATGGACGTCCGCTTGATTTCTCGCATGGCGAAACATTGGCTGCGAATGTTGGCATCGTGTGCACTGCGCGTGGCTTAGAAGCACGGGTATTGCCAGCGATTGCCGCACTCGCGGGAGCGGTACCGGCGTGAGATCGCGTCGGACACGAATGCGATCGGTTGTCGGATGGGCATTCGCGCTTGCGGTGAGCGTGGTGCTGCCAGTGTCAGTCGTTGCGGTTGTGTGGGTTGCCGCGCAGATCGCGCGTGATCAGTGGTTGTGGAGCCAGTGCGTGTTCTGGGTTCCAGCGTGGGTGATGTTCATTGTGTTTGCTTTCGCTGCGTGGATGGCGCGGCGTTCTTTCGGATCACGCCGGCCGGCACGCGCATTGTTCATTGCACTGACTGTGGTCGCGGTGTGGAGTGCGGGACGGTTCCTTCGACATGATGTTGGTTGGAGCCCAATAGCCGCTTCAGTCACAGCCGATGATGTGGTCATCACTCATTGGAATCCGCAGTGGCCCGGTGACAACGCGCTTGCATGCGGCCGCGCGCTCGCGGGAGTGATGGGAGATGTGACGATCATCAGTGGCCCTGGCTCAATGTTGCGCTCCGCTGCGCGCGACGCATGGATGCCGGAGGGGATGCGCGGCGTTGATCTTGGAGTTGTCGCGATTGCTTCGCGCCTTCCTATCATCGAGTGCCACGTTCTGTGTCGCGAATCGATCGCGCGGATCGGTACGGTGTGGCTCGCGTGGATGGTGGTGCAGTCGCCTTCCGGTGTGCCGATTCGAATTCTTGTGGTCGACATGCCGTCCGCTCCGTGGGTGGCGCGCGGTCACTTGGCGAATGCCGTGCATAAAGTGCTGCAGCGCGTGGCGTTGCCGGCGCAACCTGACATCGTTCTTGGCGACTTCAACTGCACGCCCGGCAGCGTGGTGATTGAAGAACTAGCCAACGGGTGCACGCCTGCGCCGCCATGGCGCGCGAGTGGTTGGCTGTGCACGTTTGAGCGTCCGTGGGCGCTGTTGCGGATCGATCAGATGCTGGCGGGCCCTCGGCTTGGATGGCGCGGATATCGCACATTTGACTTGGGATTCAGCGAGCATCGCGCACAACAAGGTGTGTTGGCGGTTCCCCGTGGCGATCGTTGAGTGTCAATGACCTTTGAATAGCAGTGCGTCATGCGAGCCCGCGCTGCGCGTCAGGCCGTCATGGCGTCTCTGCTGATGGCGGGGTGATTTCATCCCAAATCGACTGGAACGCTGCTGATGACGCGCCCGCGGCGAGAGCACTCTCCGGGATCTGGTTGCGCAGTTGATTTCCGGTATCAGCCCACCACTCAATGCTCAGGTCGGCGAACATGCGATTGAGACCGGTGACGTGATTGAAATCACCGCGCGTTCGCAATCCGTCTGTCAGTAGAAGTACACCGCTGCCAGAGTCGAGGGTGATGGGTGTTTCGCGCGCTTGCAGGCCGTCGGCAATTTGTCGACGGATGTGACCGGAGTATTGATAGTTCGTGTAGATCTGGACGCCAGCGGAATCCTTCTGCTCGTAGTCAGCCGCGTAGCGATCAAATGAATGCTCGCCGTGGTGGCTCGCGCAGTACAGGCACCGGCAGTCGCCGATGTATCCGCCCTTGACCAAGATTCCAAGACCGTCCCAACCAGTTGGACCAGCTGCGCCACCGATTTGCAAACGCGCGGCCATGAGCTCTTGCCGCGCCGGGGCCGCGCCGATCACATTGTTGCTCGGCGGCACGCGGCTGTCAGACTGGATGCCATAAGCGCTGATGGCAATGCCGATCTCGTGCATGTTGCACTGGCAGCGGAGTCGCAGTGACGTCTCGCGCGCCGCACGCAAGGACGGCAGCAGGATTCCGCACATGATCGCCACCACGCCCATGCACACGATCAGTTCAATGACGGTGAAGCCAACGCGACCCCTCGTGCCGCTGTGAGACGGCTTGATGAACGACGAATATGGGAGACCTGAGTTCCTGGTCATCGCGTATTTCGCACACGGCTGGGTGGACGCACAGTGTCAGCCAAGGGTAGTTTGCCACCTTCTGAGCGAAACTCAATCGAATTCTGAACGAATTCTGGCGGAATCATGTCCCAATCCCCGAGAGTTCGAAGCACACTCTGTGTTGTCTGCCCCGTCAACGCCACTTCTGGAAGGGAGGCCCCTTGGAACCCGCCGAACACAATGACTGGCTTCTGATGCAGAAGGTAGGAGAGGGTGACGAAGCGGCGATGGCTGAGCTGTATGACCGCTTTGTCGGGTTGGTCTACAAAACGTCGCGGCAAATCATGCCATCTCGGGCTGAGGCGGAGGATGCGGTTCAGGAGACGTTCATCCGGCTTTGGCAGACCGCCGACCGGTTTGACCCCAATCGCGCCAAACTTGTCACGTGGGTCATGCTGATCACCCGGCGGCACCTGATCGATCGATTGCGCCGAAAGAGCGCCCGTCCTGAGCAATTGGGGCTTGATTCGTCGGTCGATTTCCTTGGCCCAGTAGTGATGCCACCGCGCGACCCGGGTGGAAATCACGATCTTGAGATCCTGCAACGCCGAGTGGCGGAACTGCCCGAACTGCAACGCGTGGTCATTGAGCGAACGTACATCCAAGGTTTCACGCTCCGCGAGGTCAGTGAGCAGCTCGGCGCGCCGCTCGGGACGATCAAGAGTGCGCTCAGCCGAGGACTTGCTCGACTGCGTGACCGATTAATGTCTGATAACAAAAATCACGGGCAAGATTCTTCGGCATGAGGAGCCGACCGAGTCTGGTCTGCGAATGAATCCACAGCAACAAAGGGGATTTCAATGCAGTTCAGTGATGGCAACAATCCAAGTGACAGACCCGCCTCCGATAGTGGTCGCGGTA
The DNA here is from genome assembly GCA_026386795.1 of Planctomycetota bacterium. Classification (GTDB taxonomy): domain Bacteria; phylum Planctomycetota; class Phycisphaerae; order Phycisphaerales; family SM1A02; genus UBA966. Next base: position 28,941 of record JAPLMU010000038.1, on the reverse strand, counting down.
CTGATCTGCGCGCGCTCGCAGTGTTGGACGCGTTAGGGTTGCTTGATGATGTTGATGCGGCACAGTTTGACCGCGCCTTCCGCGATGCCCCGGCTGCGATGCAGGCGGACTTGCGTGTGGTGCAGGCCGCGGCCGTTTCTGATCCGGCGTTCCTGGCCACTGAGGAGCCGTCGCCCGAGTTGAAACTGCAAACGCTCACGCGCGTCATGACTGCAGTGGAGCAACAAGAATCACAATTTGCACCGATCGCGCTGATTGGCCGGATGGGATCGCGCGGCGGACGCCGTGTAGCTCGGTCAGTTGATACCAAGGACTTGATTGAACAGGCGATGGAACTTGCCGCGCTCCGGAAAGATGTGGAGCGGTTCACGATCAGTTCGTACTACTGGCGTGCTGCGTCGATCGCGCTGACGGCGGCGTTGTCGGTGGCGCTGGTCTTCCAGTTGATGAGCAGTGGGTTCGCGCTGAAGGTCTCGGAGTACGCACTCGGCGCCGCGGCGCCAGCGCAGATCTTTGAGGCCTTGGGTCACCCGGGCGCGTTGCAGCGATTCGAGTCGCCGAGTTATCTGCGTGGTCTACGCAGTACTGACGCGTCCGCCACAATGAATTCGGGAACACTCACGGTGGCTGTCGACGCCGTAACTGACACGGTGATGGTGTTGGCAGTCGGCGTGAAAAGAGGTTCTTACACATTGCGCGTTCGGTCAGCAATTGGATCCCCGAGTGTCGACGTGGCCACATTCACCGCGGCGCGGACCATTTGGGGAGCAGAATTCCATGTGGACAGCAACATTGAAACGCTACTGAAGTCCGGCACGCTCGAACTGGTGAATAGTTCCGGCGACGTCGTCATGAGTAGCTGATTACTCGCTCCGTCGGCTCCACTCAAACTCCAGCGGCTCCAGCTCTTGCTGGAGCCGTTCGCGTTCCTGGGTGAGCGTGCGCGACTTGGCGGAATCGGCGTAGACCTTGGGATTCATGAGATCGGTATCAATGGCGCGCGTGCGCGTCTCGATAGCAGTGATACGCGCCTCGATCTGTTCAAGGTTCATGCGTGCGATCTTTGGATCACCGGCCGTGGCGCTCGATGATCCCTTTGAACCAGCAGCGCCCTTGTTGGTGTTGTTTGTGGAACCTTTGTTTCCGGAAGCGTTCTTGCCAGACTGCTCGGGTCGGGCGCGTTGCTCAGCCTTCGCCTTCTCGCGATCGACAGCAGCGCGTTCAACCGCCTCGCGTTGCGAACGCTCTTCGGCTTCCTTCGCTTCCCACTCATCCCAGCCGCCGTCAAAGTCGCGGGCATTGCCTTCGCCATCCAAGATCAGCAGTCGGTCACAGCACGCCGAAAGAAGTGCGCGATCATGGCTAATGAGAATGAGCGCGCCGTCATAGCCGCCATCCTTTGGGTCCATGGAAAGGGCAGTTTCTAGGCGTTCGGCGCTGGGAATGTCCAAGTGGTTGGTCGGCTCATCCAAGACAATCAGGTTGTTTGCCGCGCTGACAATTCCAGCAATCACCATCCGGCCGCGCTCGCCACCAGAGAGATTGCCAACGCACTTTTCCTGCTCGGGGCCAGAGAACAGGAACGCTCCCGCAAGGTTGCGCGCCTGTTGCTCACTCGCGCGCAGTCCGCCCTCGTTGGAAGCAATCACGCGCTGCAGGTATTCCCACACCGTCAGCATTGGGTCAATGTGTTCCTGCGTCTGCCGGAAGTAGCCGACCTTCATCTGCGGGCTTACTTTGAGTTCGCCTGCATCCGGCTCAAGATCGCCGAGCAGCGCGCGCACGAGCGTGGTCTTGCCAGCGCCGTTGGGGCCAACGATTCCGATGCGATCGAGGGGCTTGATTGCAAAATCCAACTCAGTGAAGAGCACTTTGTCGCCGTATCGCTTTGAAAGGCCCGCACCGCGCATGACATAATCGCCGACGCGGGGTGCTTTGGGAAGTTCGAGACTCATCACATCGAGTTCAGCTGGACGATCCACCAGTTCATCGCGCTTGAAGCGCTCAAGGCGTGTTTCGCGTCCGCGTGCTTGCTTGGCTCGCTGGCCAGCCTTGTACTTCAGGATGTACTGCTCTTCGGCGCGGATCTTCCCGAGTTGCTTCTCGTGGCTGCGCTGGCTGTTCATCATGCGCTCGCGTCGAAGGTTGATGAAATCGCGATAATTACCGGGATATTCAATAATGCGACCTTGGTCCACCTCAATGATTCGGTGCACCACCGTATCAAGGAGCCGCCGATCATGGCTCACCACGAGCACGGCGCCGGGGTACTCGTTGGCTAGGAAATTCTCTAGCCAACGGCGGCCTTCGATATCCAAATGGTTGGTTGGTTCATCAAGCAGCAAGATATCAGGCTGCTCGAGCAACAGCCGTGCAAGTCCAACGCGCGCGCGCTGGCCGCCCGACATCTTGGAAACCAACACAGAGAATTGTTCATCGGTGAAGCCCAGGCCGTGCAGCGTCTCGTCAATCTTGTGATCAATCGCGTATCCGCCCGCGCGTTCGATCTCTTCTTCGATCTTTACTTGACGCTTCATCAGAATGTCGATGTCCGCGTCCGGCTTGGCCATCAACTCGTAAATTTCTTCCATCTGGCGATGCAGGCTGTCAAGGTGCTCGAACGCACGCGCGGCAGCATGGCGAAGCGTGTCCGTTGGTTCTAGCTTTGGGTCCTGCGCGAGATAGCCAACGCGCGTGCCTCGTGCCAAAGCAAGGGATCCGAACTCCACTTGCCACAGACCGGCGATCAACTTCATGAGCGTGCTCTTGCCGCCACCATTGCGACCGACAAGGCCAACTTTCTCGCCAGGTTCGATAGATACAGTGGCGCCATCGAGCACGATGTGGGTGCCGAAGCCGTAACGGACGTTGGTGAGAGTGGCAATAGGCATAGGGGAACCACGCAGGGTACGCGAAGCCGTTCATTCCACGATGTGCTGCGAATCTGCGGCCGAGCGAGGCGAAATTGCATCCTGGACAAGGTGGCACGATTTGTTCTGGGCAGGTCGTTGGGGTGCGCGTTGTTGCATCACGCCTTCTTACTGGCCCGCAATCGCCTTACGAGGACGGCCGCTGAGCGCGGCCCTGTCCTCTCCGGCGAGTGCGGCCAGGGTGAGCGTGTTTGCAAACCGGCGTTTGTACTGGCCCGCATTCGCCTTACGAGGACGGCCGCTGAGCGCGGCCCAGTCCTCTCCGGCGAGTGCGGCCAGGGGAGCGGGTTCCAGATTGCGCATGCATGTGTGTTGCGTTGGCGGTGGACGGCTCAGTTCACTTCATCCGCGCGAGCCGCGTACTCCTACTAGGCTGAGGGCATGGGATTCCCGTTGCCAAAGTTTCGCTTCCGTGCGCGCAGCCTGTTCTTGTCAGGCATGATCTTTGTGATCGCCGTCTTGCTGTGGCGCGGCGGACGTAATCAGAAGGAGTCAAGTGTCGATTCAGTGGGTACGTGGGTGAGAGAAGCAGTTCGGACTTCGCAAGGCAATCGGACGGAAACGCCATTGCTGGGAAGCACTCAGCCGATTGTTGCCCGCACATTCGCGGATTGGATTTGGGGAACGGTGCCCGCCAACGCGGCAGCTGATCCCTCGATCACGGTGACGGCACTCAATACTGGGTTCTTTGGAAATCAAGATGGCATCGCCACTCACCGCGCAGACCTCGTGCTGCTTGGCAAACGTGCCGAGGTTGATGTGCAGTGGTCGGAGCACGCGGATGGCAGCTGGGGCGGGGCGATCGTTGGGTTTCGGAATGCGACGCCGTGATACGCTAAGTCCATGAGACATCTACGACTTCGCGGGGCGTTCATGGTGTGTTTCTGTGTTGCGGGGATCGCACTGCCGTCCGCGCAGATGGTGTGGGGCGCTGCGCCACCGAAGCATGCGGATGGCAATTCATCGTCATCAAGTAGCACTCGGCGCATACAGGCATTGGCTGACGCGATTCGCGCTGAGGTGCGCTCGCACAAAGATGCTGCCCAACTCCTGAAGGCATTCAGCCTTGATCCTTCAGACCCGTCCTCGGTGTATCTCGCGGATGCAGCCATCATTGATCCGATGCGATCCAAGGCGCCGTTGCCAGCGCTCTCAGAGTCGAAGCAGAATGAGACATTGGCACAGATCTATGTGACAGCGCGCATGAAGGGCAAGGGCCCCGATCAAGTGGCTGTGGAACTTGACCAAGTCTTGCAATATGCGACCGGGCAGAAGCCGCTCCATGAACTCAATGTTCCGGAAGGACAGCGCTTTCCCAAGGGCACTTGCCCGCATGGTCGTTGCGCAGAGTTGATGGTCCTGCAGGGTCGAGTGTCGACGGGTCTTAAGACGTATGACCAGTTTGTATGCCCGGCCGGACATGAAACGCTGCTGCGGGTGAACTGAGCGCCCGCTCGGATTCTGTGGTAATTCTGCCGCGCCGCCGCGCCGAGCCGCTACGCTTTCACGCCATGCTCCAAGCTTGGATCGACGGCGCCTTCGTTCCCATGACTGATGCGAAGATCTCAGCGTTCGACGCGGGGTTTCAGCACGGGATTGGTCTCTTTGAAACCATGGCCGCGCGCCATGGGCGCATCTTCCGCGGGCTTGAACATATGGAGCGCATGAGTGAAAGCGCGCGCATCCTTGGGCTCTCAGATTCACTGCGCGCAGAAGCACTCGTCGACGCAGCAGAGGCGACACTCGCTCAGAATGCGCTTGAGCACGCGCGCGTTCGGGTCACGCTCACCGGTGGTGACATGAATCTCTTGGCGCGCACCGCTGCTGAGGTGCAACATGATCCAACAATCCTCATCCATGTTCAGCCGCCCACGCCGTATCCACAGATCCTCTTTGAGCAGGGAATTGGCGTGCGCGTTGCTGATGCGCAGTTGAATGTTGCCGATCCATTCGCGTCTCACAAGACGCTCTGGTACTGGCCGCGCTTGCATGCGCTGCAGCGCGCCGCGGCCGCCGGAATGCACGAGGCACTTTGGTTTGATGTGACTCGCGCGCTCGCGTGCGGGTGTGTTTCCAATGTGTTTCTTGTGAAAGATGGCGCGCTCATTACTCCGATGGCGCGTGGCGAAGAACCGAAGGCAACGCCGCTTCGTAGTCCCGTACTGCCAGGAATTACGCGGGCAGCAATTATTGTGCTTGCGGAAGAGAGCGGTATCACGGTGCGCCGCGAGCGCATTGAAATTGAGGCCGTACTGCAGGCCGACGAAGTGTTCTTGACGAACTCCAGTTGGCAGGTACTGCCAGTAGTGAGTTTGGAGCAACGAACCATCGGTGCAGGAACTCCAGGAGAAGTCACCCGCACATTGCGCGCCGCGCTACTTGAACGCATTGATCGGGAGACGGTGAAGGCGCGCGGTTGAGTTGGTAGTGCCGCGGCCGGGGGCTCAGCGCTTGACGCGCACGCCCTCGCGTCCATCGTTGTCAGCGTCATTGCCATTGGAGGAACCTTGGGTGTTGCCCAGACTTCCTGCGCTCACGCTGATCCGCGACCCGCCGCGCACGCCGAAGATGCGGCGCATGCCCCAGATCAGAAGTCCGACGACTGCAGCAATCAGAAAGCAACCGAGTCCAAGGACCACAATTGGAATCACGATCGCGAGCGCCAGTACCACCAGTGCGATGCGAATCAAGACGCGCACGAGCCCCGCGACGGGATTGCCGCCGCCCGTGCCCCCGCCCGCGCCGCCACCCGAGGCAGGACCGATTTCAATGTTTTTCACAACGATCGTGCGAGTTTCCATGTCGGGCGCAGATCGTATCGCAGTGCCATCTACGATGCGCGTTTCCTGACAGGAAGTCAATGGCAGACGAGCGCGCAAACCCCGGCATGGAAGCCCCCCGAACCGCATCAGCAATTGATGACGGGTCGCCGAAGTTCGTGCATCTTCATTTGCACAGCGAGTACTCGTTGCTTGACGGTGGCAATCGCATCAAGAAACTCGTGAGCCGCGTCAAGGCGCTCGGTATGGATTCTGTAGCGGTCACCGATCACGGCAATCTGTTTGGCGCGCTCGAGTTCTATCTTGAGGCGCGCGAGCAAGGGATCAAGCCGATCCTTGGCATTGAGGCTTATGTTGCTCCCGGTGATCGCCGCGACCGTACGCACACTGGTGTTGCCGATGGTGGATTCCATTTAGTACTTCTTGCGCAAGACCTCCAAGGGTGGCGCAATCTTCTGAAACTTTCGAGCGACGCATTTCTCAACGGTTTTTATTACAAGCCGCGCATGGATAAGTCGACGCTCGCGGAATTCAATCGCGGGCTCATTGCCATCAATGGTCACCTTGGTTCAAGCATCGCATTCCATCTTGATCAATTCGTCAAGACCAATCAGTCAAAGCACTGGGAAGCTGCACTCGACGAGGCGCGTTGGCATGCAGAGAACTTTGTGCCGGACGCCAACGGCGAGCCGCGCTTTTATATCGAATTGCAGCGGCATGTCGAGGATCAGGAGCGCATCAATCCGCTGCTGAAGAAGATTGCCAAGAAGCTTGGGCTTCCGCTTGTCTGTGATAATGACGCGCATTTCCTTCGCAAGGAAGACCATGATGCGCACGACACTTTGTGCTGCATCTCCATGGCTCGCACGAAGGATGCGCCGGATCGTTTGCGTTACCCGGAGGAGCTGTATGTCAAATCTCCCGCAGAAATGCACGCTCTCTTTGCAGAAGACGACGCCGAGCGCGAGGCGCTCGCCAACACCGTCCGTATTGCCGACCGCTGCAATGTGACGCTTCCGAAGGACATGAAGTACGCGCCAGTGGTGCGGATTCGCCACGGGGGCAAGAAGCCGAAGTATGACCCAAAGAAGGACGGCGACCTGACGGAGTGGTTCAAGAGTTACTGCCAGACCATCGAGCTCTTTCCGTTTGACAGTACGAAGGATGCCGATGTCACGGAGGCAACGTTGCGTGCCGATTGCGACCGTGCGTTGCGCGAGCTTGCCGACAAAGCGATCAGCGCATACTTCCTGATTGTGTGGGACTTCGTCAATTGGGCGCGTCAGCATGGCATTCCTGCAACTGCGCGTGGATCTGGCGTTGGCACGATGGTTGGCTATGTCTTGGGACTCTCCAATGCGTGCCCCGTGCGTTACGGTCTTCTCTTTGAGCGTTTCACTGATCCGGATCGCAGTGAGCTTCCGGATATTGATATCGATCTCTGCCAGAACGGACGCGCGGCGGTCATTCAGCACGTGCGTCAGAAATACGGCCACGTTGCGCAGATCGCAACCTTCGGTCGCCTGAAGGCGAAGAATGCCATCAAGGATGTTGCACGTGTGTTCGGTCTGTTGCCTGCAGAAGGGCAGCGCATCGCCAACTTGATTCCGGAAGCGCCCGACATGACCTTTGACAAGGCATTCGCGCTGAGCCCGCAGTTCAAGGAAGCGTATGACTCCGACGAGCAGGTTCGACGCGTAGTGGACGCGGCAAAGGAGCTTGAAAATCACGCGCGAACGCAAGGAATCCACGCAGCGGGCGTAGTCATTGCTACGCAGCCGCTCGACACCATTGTGCCGCTGTGCAGACCAACTGGCGGTGGCGAGGAAGTGGTCACGCAGTGGGAAGGTCCGCTCTGCGAGAAGGCCGGCCTGCTGAAGATGGACTTCCTGGGACTGCGGACGCTTTCAACCATTGAGTTGGCGAAGAAGTTGATTCGTGATTCGATGTCTGACGAAGCGATCTGGCGCGCCACCGGGCGCGAGCGCAGTGATGGTGGCCCGCATCCACTGGATCTTGATCGTATTCAGTTGGATGACCAGCGCGTCCTTGGTCTGTTTCGTCGCGCAGAAACCGGCGGTGTGTTCCAGTTTGAGTCGGGCGGTATGCGCCGGCTACTTTCTGACATGCAGCCGGATCGACTCGAGGATCTGATCGCTGCCAATGCGCTGTTTCGTCCCGGCCCGATGAGTTTGATTCCTGATTACAACGCTCGCAAGCATGGCCGACATGTGGTGCCGCTCGTGCATGAAGCGGTTGACCCGCTCCTAGCGGAAACCTACGGAATCATGGTCTATCAGGAGCAGGTGATGCAGGTGGTGCATCTGCTCGGCGGTATTCCGCTGCGCCAGGCATATGCATTGATCAAGGCAATCAGTAAGAAGAACGAGAAGATGATCTCTGCCACGCGAGCAGAGTTTGTGGCCGGGTCTGCAGGACGCGGTCTGAATGAGGCGCGCGCGAACGAACTCTTTGACCTCATCGTGAAATTCGCTGGATACGGCTTTAATAAGAGCCATTCCACGGGTTACGCAATCGTTGCCTATCAGACTGCGTATCTCAAGACTTGGTTCCCAAACCACTTTATGGCGGCAGTGCTCACCTTTGAAAGCCAAGCGCAAAAGGTTGAGGACTGGGCTGTTTATCTCGATGAGTGCAGGCGCACGGTGTATCCCGACAGCACGGATGCGCGTCCGCATGTTGGCGTTGAAGTTCGTCCGCCTGACGTCAATCTCTCTGACGCGGATTTCTCGGTTGTCTATGCCGAGAATGAGGAAGTTGATAATTGCCACGGACATGTGCGCTTTGGATTGAAGGCGATCAAGGGTTCTGGCGAAAGTGCAATCGTTGCAATCATTGCGGAGCGTAAGAAGGGCGGGCGATTCAAGGATCTCTTTGAATTCTGTGATCGCGTGGATCTACGCGCCGTGAACCGCGCCACCATTGAAGCGCTCATCAAGGGCGGTGCCTTTGATGGTTTGCATGGAGTGGAATCACGCGCGGCCCTGGTGGCGACCATCGAGGACGCCATTCGCAGTGGCCAGACCAAGAACGAAGATCGCCGCGTTGGACAGATGACATTCTTTGGTGAGTTTGAAGTTGGCGCGCCCGCTGGAGCTGCCGGTTCCGCTGCAGTCACCACGCTGCGCAAGACGGCTCCTTGGGAGCGGATGCAGGCGCTGGCGTATGAGAAGGAGGCGCTTGGCTTCCATGTCAGTGGGCATCCACTTGACCAATACAAGGACGAAATTGCCACATTCTGCTCGGGATCCATTGAGAAGATTTCCCAAATGGGTCAGGACGCATCGGTCGTAGTGGGTGGCATGCTGACACGCGTGCGCGCAGTGGTGGCAAAGTCTGGCAAGAGTGCCGGGCAGCGCATGGCTATGTTCACAATCGCTGATCAGGCGACCGCCATCGAAGGCGTGCTGTTTGCGCAGACCTTCGCGACATTCGGTGAACTCATGCAACAAGATGGTGTGGTGGTCATGGTGGCGCGACTCGATCATGCGCGCGGATCTCCGCAACTCGTAGTTGATCGCGTCATTCCTATTGATGATGCCGCGCAACATCTGGCAACGCGCATCGAAATCACCGTTGATGGTTCGAATCCGGAATCGCGGCAGGTGACATCGGCCCTGCAGATGGCGAGCGGAATTCTTCGGCAAGCTTCAGGAACGGTTGTTGCACTGCACGGGCGGCCAGTGGATGTGAACATTCGCGTGCAAGTGAATGGGCGGAATGTATTGATGCATTCAAATTCGCTGCATGTTGTGCCGGAGCGGGCACTGCTTTCGAAGTTGGCAGCAACGCTCGAGGGCGTGGGTTGCGTGCGCGTATTGGGTGGATTTGTTCCGCAGCGCGAGCGTCCGAAGTGGCAACAGCGGCGCGCGGCGCATGCTGACAGCGCGGAATGATGAACGAAAGTGGCGGGGGATCAATAATGCATCGCGTTCCTAGCGTGCGAGCAGCTGTTATTTCCGGACACGGCAAACTGTGCTCAAGGGATGCGCTTCGTGAGCCGATGTTGGTGGGGCATGAAGTCAGGAACTACTCGGATCGAACGCGCGCTGTGGGCGTTAGCGCTGGCAATCACAGCCATCGCGATTGGAGTTGTTGCGTGGCGTCGTGAACCAGCCGTTCGAGTGCTGGCAGGCGGGTTCATTCGTCGAGCGGTCGCCGCGGAGACACGTACTCCACTGGGCGTGCCGCCGGAGAGTGGTCCGGTGCGGCTTCCAACATGTCGCGGGAACGGAACTGAGCGCGATCCGTGGCTTGCCCCCGGTGCGCACGGGCCGGATCTGCGTGCCCTCGCGGCGCTCTCTCAGGACGTCGAACAGCGGCGTTGGACGTGGGAGGACGTGAACACCGTTCCAATCGTGCGATGGGATGGGGACACTCGCGTTGTGAAGCCAGGTTCAACAGGTCGGACGCTTACGTTTCGCGGCCCGATTGATGTCACGCGAGCGCTCGCCATGGAGCGGGCCTTTGGCTACGAGATCGATCGCGCGGTGATTCACTACAGCGACGATGCAGATCTCATTGGTAAACGCGCTTCGCTTGATGGTGTTCTTGCGCTCCATGGAGTGCAGCGTCGGCGCACGCAGGACGGCGACGTCCTTTCACCAGATTATGAATGGATGATCGCTGCGAGCCTTGACGACTTGCGACCATTGGCTCTCGCAATTCTCGCCGAAGCCCACCACCGTGGCGCCAGTGGTTTGCGCGATGAATTCGGTGCATTTGCCAGTTTCGTGCAGCAACTGAAATACGGAAACACGCCGGACCCGGGCGATACGAAACATCGCTTTGGTCTTTCGATGCCGCTCTGGTGCCTTGCGACAGACACCGGCGATTGTGACACGCGTGCGGTGTTGCTCGCTGCGCTCACGCGCAGCATTCACTTATGTGAAGTGCACTTGGTGCGTGATGCTGATCACCAGCACATGCTTGCGGCTGCGGAGATTCCGGTGATTCCCGGCGATCGCCTCGTGCGACCGAATGGTCACACCTTTGTCTTGGTGGAAACAACGGACGATTGGCCGATTGGGCATGTCGCAGTACGCACTCGCGGTGAACGACTACAGACGCTCTTCCTTGCGGAGTCTGGTAGTTCACTCAATGGGTTGAAATCAGGAGCGCAACAGCAGCCGTCAACACCGCAGCCCATTTCCATGCGCGCGCAGCGGTCGGCACCGGTACCAAGTACGTTGGGACGATCCACGCCAGCACGATCATCGCGGTAACCGCCCAGCGAACGTTCGGCCATGGTGAAGCGCCAGACTTTGGCGTTTCCCAAATCACCCAGATCATGATTCCGAGGGTTCCTAGGAACCAACCAAACGGTCGGCCACCGAGCTGTAGAGCTTCGGCGAATGTAACGCGGTGCCCTGGCTCGGCGTTACTGTTCGCGTGTTCATGAGTTTGCGGTGAGTCCGACATGGTTGGGATGGTAGGCGGGGAAATTGAATTGGTATTCCAAACAGTGGAACGATGCCGCTCGATTTATGCGTCGAACGCCTGCTGCGTGAGATTTGGGTGCGGATGCATCCATCGCATCCATAGGCATTCAAAGTTCTGGCCTCGCTTGGTACTCACGTTCATGGTGAGCACTCCCTGCGGCCCAATGACGCGCACGCGCGAGTTTAGCCAACCGTCGGCGAAGAGGACAGAATCCTCAACTGTCCAGCGCACCACACCATGCTGGATCCATCCTTGCCCAACCATCACTGGTGTAAATAGCGCGCGCCTTTGGATCAGGCGGATCAAGAGCAATATGGCGCCAATGCCGAAGCCGAACAGGATCGGGCTGAAAGCTCCGAAGCGCCACACGGCAAACCCACAAATCATGGCGTAGAAGACTAGCTTGCTGCCGCCACTTGCCATACCGCTGTCGATCTGTTCGGGTTCAAGCGGTCGATCGGTGCGCTCGAACTTCGCCGCGCGATCTGCAATCCGTGGTGATAGATAGGCACGTGTATCACTTGCACTGCGCACTTTCCTGATCCATCGTTGGGTCTTTCGTTTCGTCCAGTTATCGCGGGGTGGACCTGATTCCTGTAGTTCCGCGACCATGAATCCCCGTGCAGGTTCTGAAGCTGGAATAGTTGCCTCAAAGGTGCGCGCAGCCATGCCGGCAGCCCTGCGAATGAAGAGCGCCGCGAGACCGATGCCGCTAGCGACAATGACCAGATCGGTGACGATGACGATCACTTGCTGCATCGTGCTCCACTGTGAAAATGGAGTGTTTGGTCCCAAGACGAAACTGACCGCGAAGCACGCAGCAATCATTGCCGCAACCATCAGGCCTGCAACAACTACGGTGAAGACGCCCAGCATCCATGACGCCGGATGCACGTAGACGCGCCATCTCCAGCGCCGCACTGTCACGCATGCGGGCATCACTGCCTCGGTGGAGTGCGGCGTCTGTCCGGCAGCACTTGCGTGCGCATCACTGGCCCCCGCATCATCAGTGTGCAGTGGATTCATGGGCAAAGTCGCGTGGTCACGTACGAACCGTCGTCTTGCCGGAGGTAGATCATCCGGTCATGCAGCCGATGTTTGTGACCTTGCCAGAATTCGATGCGTTCCGGCGCAATTCGGAAGCCGCCCCAATGTGATGGCCGCGGAATATCTTGACCAGCGAAGCGCGTTTCGAATTCCTGCACCGCTGCTTCAAGCGCGGCGCGCGTTCCGATCGGGCGACTTTGTTGACTTGCACACGCATTGACGCGGTTCTCGCGCGGACGACTGTTCCAATACGCGTCGCTTTCGGCTTCGGTGGTGTGTGCTACCGATCCTTCAATGCGTATTTGCCGATCAAGTTGATCCCAATGAAAGTTCACGCACGCGCGCGGGTGTGCGCGCAACGCCTCACCTTTGCGGCTATCGCGGTTGGTATAGAAGACGACGCCGCGTGTGTCGAATCCGCGGCACAACACCACGCGAACGCTCGGCTTGCCATCGGGGTCGATGGTTGCCAGACTCATCGCGTTTGGATTGGGAACGGTGGTCGCCTCGTGCGCTGCTTCGTACCAGCGTGTGAACGCGTCCATCGGCGCTTGTGGCGGGTGGTCAAAGTTGAGTGCGCTAGCAGGATGTTCAATCGGTGGATGTTTCATCATGACTCATTACTCCGTTGGATCGATTCCAAAGTAGCGCAACCACGCGTCGACTTGTTTGTCAGTCAAAGGCCCATGCTCGCGCTTGGCAAGGCTGCGTTTGCTGCGCGGGGCGCGAGCGGCGTCGGTGGCTAATTGTCGCAGGAATTCATCAGCGCCCAAGATCTTGGCTCCGCGCCGCTTGCCGGAGCGTTGCACGGCGCGGTCGTTGGAGACCACGGTGATGCGGCGCGGGTGGGAACTCTCGTTCACCATCGCTTCAATCGCCGCGTCCGCGCTTCGACCGCCTCCTGCGTAGGTGACGCGAACGAGCCCCCGCTCCACGGCGCGCATCTCCTTCGGGCGCGTTCCGTCGCACACAATGACGGCCTGATGGCGCCCCCAGCGGCTGGCCGCCACTAAGTCGGCAAGGTCAGGCGCATCCAAACCAGCCAATTCCGGCGGCAAAATGCCGGTGACATGCAGGACGTTGTAGGCATCGACGATGAGCATCTGCGCAGCGGGGCGGTGGTGAAGTGTGCCCCTTATCGGACATCTTATGCCCCGATGAAAGGGGGGATTGTGTTTCTTACCGAAAACGGGTCTAATGCCTCGTTCCCCAGTGCGGACGCGATGTCCGACGCGCGGGGTACGAACAGAACGAAAGGTTTTCTCGATATGGCAATTAAGGTCAAGGCGCGTGGAGGCGAAACCGTCGAGCAGATGGTCCGCCGCTTCAAGAAGCTCTGTGAAAAAGACGGGCTGACGAAAGAAGTGAAGCGCCGCCAGTATTACGAGAAGCCTTCCGAGATCAAGCGTCGCGCAGCGATTCGTCGCGCTGGTCCGCGTCCATTGCTCGGTCGTCCCGGCTCACGTCCAGGTTCGCCTTCTGCCGCACCAGCTGCGCGCACGACCGGTGGCCGTTCAGGTGCCGGCTCACGTTCCGGTGGCAGCCGTGAAGGCGGCAGCGGCGGCGGTGGTCGCAGCGGCGGTCGCGGCGCGTGACCATCACCGTTCGCGAGCACTTTGGCGAGCATTCATCATGATTAGAACCCGATCAAAGGGTGACCCGGCCGCCGTTCGTGCATTCGCCGTGGAACTCGCGCAAGCGTGCATACTGGATAAGTGCACCAACGTCACGGTCTCAGACCTGCGTGGTATTAGCCAGGTATGTGACTACATCATCATCGCCAGCGGTACATCCGATCGGCAGATGAAGAGCGTGGCACAGGCGCTTGAAGACCACGGCAAGAAGACTGGTCAGCCGCCGTTCCGTTCGGATCGCGATACTGGAACTACTTGGATCGTTGTTGATTTCGTGGATGTGGTTGTTCACCTCTTTGAACCCGACCAACGTGCGTACTACGACCTTGAATCGCTGTGGGCCGATGGAATTGCGGTGGATGTTCCTGCGCCAGTGCGTGCGTAATCGCCAGTAATGCCAAGGTCCGCGGCGCACCATCGCTGAGGACAGATGTATGAAAAATCGTGTGACCCTTCCCGTCACTTCGGCGTGCATCGCCGCGGTGTGCTTTGCTGTTGGAGCTCTTGCTCAGACAGTGCATGCAGCGGCGCAAACTGCACCGGTCGCGCCGTCCTCGTCGCCCACGCCGTTGGTATTCGACGGCTTGTGGCTCGGCACTACGACAGGCGCGCGCCCAGTAGATGTGATCTTGGGCGTCGAAACGAAGAATGGTCAGTTGACTGCGCAGGGCGCGCTGCCCGCGTTTGGATCGCTTGGTGATGCCATCAATGGTCTCGCTGAGAAGGACGGCCATCTCACTGGGGGATTCAGTGCAATGGTTGGCAGTGTGAAATTTGATGTGACGCGCGTGGGTGACGCGCTCGACGGCGTGCTGTTAGCGACTGCACCCGGCACTACAAACGTCATTGAAATGCCACTCCATCTGGAGCGCACTGTTGACGCGCGCGTCGCGAAGGACGCTCGCACGTGGGCCGGGCAGCTTGAGGCGGGCGGACAATCGCTCGTGATGGGACTGAGCATCGCGCCCAATGGAGCAGATCGATGGGCCGGCGCGATTGAAATTCCCGCGCAGCACATCAAGGGCCTTCCGCTCTTCGTGAAGCGCGGCGCGGATGGGGTCTACTCCATTCGTCTGCCAGTTCCTGGAAACGCCACCATCGCACTTCATGAAGAGGGTACAGATCTTCGCGGTGAATTCAGCCAGGCGACATTCAAGGGTCCGATCGTGTTCGTGCCACATCCTGCAGGTGCGCCGCTTCCTGCGCCCGGCTCGCGAGCGCGTTCGCAGGATCCGAAGCCGCCGTTTCCGTACACCGTGCTCTCGCAGCGCGTGAAGCATCCGCTCGGACACTTTCTTGACGGCACCCTATTCCTTCCCGATGGAGCATCGAAGGAACACCCAGTGCCAGCGGTGTTGCTCGTCACTGGAAGCGGACCGCAGGATCGTGACGAGGCGCTGATGGGGCACCGTCCGTTCTTGGTACTCGCCGATGCGCTCGCGCGACGTGGAATTGCCGTCTTGCGTTGCGATGACCGTGGCGTTGGCGCATCGACGGGCTCGTTTGCGTCAGCAGTCACAGAGGACTTCATGAGCGACGCGGTGGTGGAGTTCGGCACGCTTTCCGCTATTGACGGCATCGATACAGCGCGCATGGGAATCATTGGTCACAGCGAGGGCGGACTGGTTGCGCCCATGGCCGTGGTCAACATGGACGATCGTTCAGCGAGCGCAGCAGTTCGCGCCGCCGCTCCAGCATTCATTGTGATGATGGCCGGGCCGGGCGTTGACGGCGACGCCATCCTGCGCGAGCAGAACAAGCGGATCTTTCTCGCTGCCGGCCTCACTGAAGCGCAGATCGCGCCAGCCGTTGCAACTCACGCCGCATTCCTTGATGCAGTAAAGACGGGCGCCGACACCGCCGTCTTGCGCGCACGGGCCCGCGAATTGGTGCTGGCGCAGTTAGCACTGAGTGGCGCTGACCCTGCAGCGATTCCCGCAGCAACTCTTGATGCACAAGTGGATGCCGCGCTCAAGCAAGCCGGATCGCCATGGATGAAACGATTCCTGGTACTTAACCCCGCAGTAGCACTGCGCAAAGTGAAGTGCCCGGTATTGGTGCTGAACGGAACGCTCGACACGCAGGTGGATGCCACGCAGAATGTTCCGCCGATTGAAGCTGCATTGAAAGTGAGCGGAGCACCAGCCACTATCAAGGTGATGCCTGGATTCAATCACCTGTTTCAGCACGCAGAGACTGGCGCCATTGATGAGTACGCAAAGATTGATATCACGATCGACCCTGAAGTTCTCGAGACAATCGCTTCGTGGATACTCGCTCAGCCACCGCGCCCGGCTGACAAGCCAGCTGTCTCTAAGTAGCCAAGCAGATCAATGATCTCCTGACGTGTGTGTGAATTCAGCATTCCCTGTGGCATGCTTGATGTAGTGATCTGTTCACTCTGTGCAATGTCAGCACGCAGCACGCGTTCGCGATCAGGGCCGAGCGGGTTCGTGGACACGGTCATGGCTTCTGCATCACTTCCAACCACTCGTCCGATCACCATGCTTCCGTCCTTGAGTGTGATGGCGGTATCGCGCCACTGATCGCTCACGGTGGCGTTGGGTTCAAGGATTGCACGCAGTAGATCAATGCGCGCGAATCGACTGCCGACGCCAGTGAGGTCAGGTCCATTCGCGCCACCTTGGCCATTGATCCGGTGGCATTGGATACACATGGCTTCTTGGAAGAGTTGCGCGCCGCGCACGTGATCTGGGGCGGCGTCGCCGGCACCGTTGGAGGAGAGCTCCGCAACGGTCCATGTATGGGAGGGCGCGCCGGTAGTGCGTTGTGCCGGCGCGGGCAGTGCGGCAGGAGCATTGGCGACAGGTGCAGTGTTCGCTCCGTCTGCTTTCGCAGCCACGGCTCCATCCGGTCGATGCACATGCTTCTCTGCATCGCCCTTCACGTGATCGATGAAACCCCGCAAACTGAAGCCGCCGGAGCTGTCATTCGTTGAATCAATCCAGCGCCAATAGGCTGCGCGCAAGTCGTCAGTCCAACCGGCGTCCACGTTGCGAAGCATTGTTGCCCAACGCAGCGCGTCGGCACGATCGCTCGCTGCAGCGAGCCGCTTCATGGCGGGAGCGACCGCTTCTGGTCGTCCCATTTCGCAGGCGAGACCGAGGGCTGCTTCGGCAACGCGTGGATCGGCATGATTGAAAAATCGTTCAGCAAGCTGGGCTGCAGCGGCGGTGGTCGCTGCGCCTTTCGGGCCAGCGAAGTCCGCGCTGTGTCGAGCCCAAGCCACTTGAACGGCACGCAATGCAATCAGTTGCGTCCATGTGTCGGCATCCGCTCGTTCACCGATCGCAGCGGCTGCAAGGACTGCAGAATTCCAATCAGCATTCGGCATACGTGCGAGCGCCAAGATCGCTTCTGCACGGACGCGCGGCGCTGGCATGTCGATGCATTGCTTTGCGGCATCGGTGCCCGCCGTTTCAATTGCGTTGCGCGCAGCCGTCGCGATGAAGCGATCTTCCGATGCGAGTGCGGCGTAAGCACTGGGCAGTTTCGTTGCGTCTGGTGTTGAGCTCAGATTCTCGAGCGCGCGGCGTGCGGCGCGGTCCTGTGCATGTGTTGCGTCTGGAGCATTGCCGCGCTCAGTAATGGATGCAGGTTTATTAGCTGTAATTCGGTACAAACCACTCTGCGTGCCGCGTCCGCCGGTGACTACGTACATAGCGCCATCGGGGCCCCATGCCATGTCTGTCACGGGCATCGGTCGACCGGTGATGAATGGTTTCCAGATACCGGTATAGGTTGAACCGCTCGCGTTGAGTGATACGGCCAGAATGCGACCATACGTCCAGTCCGCTGCAAAGAGCATATTCCGCCACGGCGCGGGGAACGCACCGCCCGAGCCATGCAGCAGGCCGGTAGGGGATGATGAATCCGTCTCGCATACTGGTGGAAGTGTGTCTGGCATCCATGACGGCAAGCATCCGCTGCCTGATCGCCATCCGTACTCGCCGCCATTCACAACATGCACAATGCGCGGAGCGCGGTACCACGGTGCGCCGATGTCCCACTCCATGTCACTGTCGTAGGTGAAGAGTTCGCCATCGGTGTTGAATGCCAAGTCATAGTGATTGCGAAAGCCGCTGGCAAAGACGCTCGTTGCGCCGGTTGCTGGGTCAACGCGCAACACCGTGCCGCCAGGTGCAACAATTCCGACCGCATGACCACGCGGATCCCACATGCGTTCGCCCACAAGGTCTTCTGCCCATGGGCGACATGCACCGTTCTTGACGCCTTCCGGAACGGCGGTGTGATTTCCAAGAGCCACATAGATCGCGCCGTCTGGACCTTGTACAACACCGTGCGCCCCGTGTTCGCCGCCGTCGTCTTTCCAGTGGAGCACCTGCGTCTGCTCTTCATATGTTCCGTCGCCGTTGATGTCACGGAGCCGCCAGAGCCCAGACTGTGGTCCTGGTGCCGAGGAATCGACCCAGAAATCGTTGCCTGCAAAGCACAGACCTTGCGCATTTCCAGGTACTCCAACGAGTTCGGTGACTTGCACATCGGGGCTCTTGCTGCCGGTGCTGACGCCGGGAAGTTCGATGCGCAGCGTCTTGCCGGACTGCGGGCTGACCACTGCACGCCCCTGCGAATCAAACGCTAGAGACACCCAACTTCCTTGACCCGGTTGTGCACTGGCAACCAATGCAACGCTGAACCCATCCGGAACCGTGAGTGCCGATGCTGACGGCGCGTCCGTGATGGGGCGCACTTCCAAATCCTTCCAACGCACTTCCATGGGCGCACCTTGATGGAGTTGAAACCCGATCTGGCCATCGCGCGTGAATCGACTTGCATCACCGTCGGTGACGTCAGTCATGAGAGTGCCGTTGATCCAGTGTCGCACTCGTGTGCCGCGCGCTTCAACTCGGTAGTCATTCCACTCGCCGGGCCGCATCACGCCTTTCAAGACTGCATCGGGTGCAAAGTTTGCAACCACTCGCTTGCCTGACGGAGCCCACTCCACTTGCTCGCCGCGCCCGCTCATGATTTCGCGACCAAGCCCCTCGTACAAAATTCCAGTGTACGAATTTGCGGCGTCAAGGTCGGCTTGGAAGCCAGCCATGTCCGTGCGTCCGGCAACTCGACGGCTGCGGTATTGGATGCCGCTGTTGCCTCCCGTGATCAGCACTTTGCAGCGCAGGTCAAAGTCTTGCGGCATGTCGCCGCCCCACACGAGGTAGCCGCTTGCCGGTAGCGGATGTTCTGCGGTTGACCTTCCGACGATGACGCCGTCCTCGACTGACCAGAACGTCCGGTCCCCATCCCAACCCTCAAGCGTCTTGCCGTCGAATGGGCGAAGAACGGTGCCATCGGCGGTGGCGGCCGGGATCGGGGCGAGCATGGAGAGGAGCAGCGCGGCAGCGGGGGCAATCATCATGGTCACTCTTGTAGTGGCGTGAGGGGTCTCCGCTGCGCATTCCACTATCCTTTCCCCCCATGTCATTTGGACTCGGTCATGGTCGTACGCTCGATGTCACTGGCATCGGTCTCGCGCAGCGCGAATTGCCGCCTGCAGAAGCGGGGCGCCTTGGCCCTGCCTACTTCTTTCCAGCCCGTCCTGATGCGCCGTTTGAGCTTGAAATCGGTTCTGGGAAGGGGACGTTTCTCCTCCAGGAGGCGCCATCGCACCCGGATGTCAACTTCTTGGGCATCGAATATGCGGGCGAGTTCTATCGCTACGCGGCGGACCGCATCCGTCGCGCGGAGCTGACAAATGTTCGCATGCTTTACGCGGACGCCACCGAATTTCTGACGCACTGGCTGCCCGACAGTTGCTGCTCGGTGGTGCACCTGTACTTCAGCGATCCCTGGCCCAAGACGCGCCATCACAAGCGGCGCGTGGTGCAAGATGCAACGCTCGCGCAGTTCCACCGCGTGCTCCGTCCGGGCGGCGAGCTTCGATTAGTCACCGACCACGATGAGCTGTGGACGTGGTACCAAGAGCACATTGCCCGCAACGGGCACATCTTTACGCCAGTCAGTTTCGAACGCCCCGCGAGTGCAGCGGATGGCGAGGTCGTTGGCACGAATTTTGAGCGTAAATACCAGCGCGAAGGTCGTCCGTTTCACGCGGTGACGCTGCGTCGCGTTTGATGAAGGCGACCGTCGCCACTCAGGTTCCGCGGAATGCAAGCCGCGCTTGGGCGACATCCGGATACAGCTGGAAGATTCCATCGAGCCGGGTGAGGCGTAACACTTGGACCGCCATGCCGTGGAGACCAGCGATCTTGACTTCGCCACCGTGCTGCTTCATCTTCTTGTGCAGCATGAGCATCTTGCCAAGCCCGGCACTGGACAAGATGTCCAACTTTGAGCAATCAATGATGACGCCCTTCATGCCGCAATCGATCGCTTGCTGAACGACCTGAACGATTTGCTCAGCGGTGCCCTTGTTCAGGCCACCATCAGCAACGATGACAATCACTTTCTCGTCGGCTTCGCCAAGGTACGTCTCCATGGCGGTTCAGGGTATCGCAAACCTGACGGCTCACGCAGTCGGCTTGCGCCAGCCGAATTCCGCGACCTTTTGCAGGACGGCGGCAGACTGCCGAACGCACCGGCGGCATATTCGCGGAGCATCGTCGCCGGTCCGTAGGGGGTCCGTTCCCGCCGGCGCGTGCCACGACGGCTCCGATCGCAACTCAAGACAGAGGACACATTTGGAAGGGGTCTCCGGAACGGCCGACTCCACCATCACCAAGGTGCGGTACGCGGCCGCCAAGCAGTCCCCGCAGATGCAACTTCCTTGGTGGCCTTCCACCATTGGTCGCTCTTCGGTCCATGTTTGCATGCAGAAGTCGCACAACACATCCGACATCTGAACGTTGTCTTCGTTGCATCCTGGTTTACGCATGAGGCGTTGAGCCTATCATCCCCGCCATGCCTCGAAGGATTGGTTCGCTCGCCGCGCGTGCGTTGATCGTCTTCGGCATTGGCACGGCAGTAGTTACATCTATTGTGGTGACGGGTGCTTGGCTGATGACGGGGCGTCTGGTGGACGACGCGAGCGCCATTGGCGTTGCCACGCCCGATTCGTCCGCGACCGAATCTGCGGACCTCGACCTGTTGCTGATCCGTTTGCTTCTCATCATCGGCGGAGCGTTGGTGGTGGCGACTGGCACCACGCTTCTCTGGCTGGTCTTGCGCCGCAATGTGCTTTCGCCACTTCGGCAACTCCAGGACACCGTTGAGCGTGTTGGGCGCGGCGAGGAAAACGCGCGCGCTCAAGTGCGTTCACGTGATGAATTGGAATCATTCTCCGACAGCTTGAATCGCATGCTCGACGCGAATGAGCGCATGCAGCAGCAACTCTCGGGAATGAATCAAGCGCTCGACCTGAAGATTGGCGAACTTTCGGAGGCCAATGTCGGCCTCGGCGAATCGAACAGGCTCAAGAGCGAATTCTTGGCGAATGTCAGCCATGAACTGCGCACTCCGCTCAACTCAATCATTGGCTTCGCAGATTTGCTTGAAGAGATTGCTCGTGGCGATGCAGCCGCTGATCCGAAGCGAGTTCGTTACATCAACAACATCCAACGCAGCGGACGTTCGCTCTTGGACATGATTAACGAGCTGCTTGACATGGCGAAAATCGAGGCAGGGCGCATGGAAGTCATCATGAGCCCAACGTCCGTGGCAGATTTGCTGGAAGGATTGCAGGCGATCATGCGCCCGGTGGCGCTGCAGAAACGTATCGATTTCGAGCAGCACATGCCAGATTTGCTTCCGCGAGTGGAAACTGATGCCGGGAAGTTGCAGCAGATTCTCTACAACTTCATGTCCAATGCGGTCAAGTTCTCGCCAGAAGATGGCGTGGTTATTGTGGGTGCAGAAGTATTGGAGCGAAGCGGGGCGCAAATGGTGCGCATCAGCGTCACTGATCACGGTCCTGGCGTGCCTGCGGATATGCAAGACACGGTCTTTGAGAAGTTCCGCCAAGTTGATGCGACACACACACGTCGCGCTGGTGGCACTGGACTTGGGTTGGCGATTTGTCGTGAATTGGCAGAACTGCTTGGCTGCACCGTTGGTCTCGTCAGCGCAACGGGTCGCGGCAGCACCTTCTGGGTGGAAGTGCCTCTGGTGCATCGACCACGTGAACTGCGTCCGCTGATGAAATCGTGAATGTGCGGCGCGACCTACATTGATCTCATATCAACGCGTTCTGTGATGCGCTGATCGGCATCAGCTGCAAGGCGACGCGGGGTACTTGCATCGAGCCGTGCTGGCATTCCCTGTGGCCACAATGAGCTGGCAACCTCAAGCACAGCGCGGGCGACGCCTTCCGGTGCAACCGATCCATCGGGGCAGAAATAGTCGTAATCAGCCCATGAAAGCGTGAGCGCCACACCCGCGAGCGAACCGTCGGAACGGATGTCCTGCACATCGAAACGCCACCCAGTGGGTTCTTCGCGTTCGGAGATGATCTCAAAGGTGCCAGGCATGACCACCGATGCTATCGGCGGCGGAACACGATGATCTCGCCGTTTCCTTGGTCGATCCATCCCGGAAACCGTGCGGCCTCCACAAATCCTGCCACACGCAGGCGATCTGCTGCATCAGAGAGGGTGCGCGGATAAAGAAGCACGGCCCACGCAGCGCCCGGTTCGCGCAGTTGGGCTGCGAGATCCTTGCCGTACGGCCCGCTCCCAGGCATCTCCACACCGAATGGCACCGAGTACCAACGGTGAACATCATCAGGAAGGCCAACAGCGAATGCGCCTTCGTTTGGCGATCGGTGTTGCGCAACATACATGACCGCCTCGCGAATCTGTTGTCGCGGGCCGATTGTTGCAAGTGTCGCGAGCCATGCTGCGGCCACAACAACAGCGAGCGCGCGCGCGATGATCGGTCTGCGTGCATTGATCTCTAACAACCCAGCCGCTAGGAGCAGTGCAATGCCTGGCACAGTGAAGGCCAAGAAACGTGCATACAACCAACTGCCAAGTAAGAGCGGAAACACGAGCGCCACTATTGCCCCGCCCAGCGAAAGAAAGAGCGCAGTGCGCAGTTTGCCATCGCGCGCAGCAGCGACTGTTCCAGCAACGGCAATCGGAAGTGCAGCGAGCGAAGCCCACAGATTCCATGATCCACCGATCGAGAGAAGCATCATCCATCCTTCAGGGCCAAAGAGCGTGGGCTCATTGCCATCAAGCGCGCGGAATTCACTTCGAATGGCGAAGATTGCCGGAAGAATTGGCGCGTAGACCAGAAGCGTGAGTGCGGCGGCTACCCCGATCGCCATGAGCCCAGCGCGCGCCGTTTTCGGATCTGCCACGCTGTTCGACCGCGTCTGGCTGCGCAAGAGAACCGTAACGCACCACAGTGCGTGAAATGCTGGCACGCATACCGTCACGAGGTGTGACCAGATTCCGAGAGCGCACACTACGGAATAGAGAAACCATGCGGCGCGCGTTCCGATGCGGAGTGCGCGCAAAAACGCGGCTGTCATCAACGCGGAGCAGAGCATCATCAGCGAGTAGCCGCGTGCTTCGGTTGCTGGAAGTACTGCAATCGGAAGCAGCGCGGTGATGAATGCCGATAGCACCGCGAGGCGTATGCCCTTGTCGTCGCGGCCGAGCGCTTCAATGGCAAGCCATGCAATTGCAACGACTGCACCAAGTCCCGCCAGGAAACTCGGCAGCCGTACGCTTACTTCGTCGACGCCGAGCGCGGCGCCAGAGCACCATGCGAGCAATGAATGCAGCACGTGGTTCGCTTGCGTGTAGTAAGTGCCGACAGCGCCCCACGGGCCATTGATTGAATAGCCAAGGAACGCAGCGATTTCGTCGTACCAAAGACTGTCCGTCAGAAACGGCACACGTACCGCCGCAGCCACAAGGAGCGCGCCGACAATCGCCATCATGAAGCGGCGCGAGAAGTTTGGAGACGGCGCTTTATCCATGGTGCGGCCTCATCGCGAAGAGCCCATCGCTTCCGCTTCTTCAATTGAAGCTGGCTCCGGAACATCAAAGCTGCCCGCAGCCGGGCGCAACGAGAGCGTCTGCATTGCAATCGGCACTGCGTGCGCCACTTCTTCGTGAACTGTCCTGCAGGCAAAGAAAGCCAGCGCGCGGAATCCAGCACTGATACCGAAGATGGCCACATAGGCGCCACCCATCAAGCCGATCGATTCCATTGATCCCATGCCAGTGAGTGCGATCGAGCCGATCATGCTGCCCGCCGCGGCTGCAAAGCTATTAAAGAGCATGAAGAGCGCCAGCATGCTGGTGCGTTCTTCTTCGCGGATCGATTCGAGTGCCAAGAAGAAGAAGCCGAGTTCGTACGCGCCGAACATGGCGCCGGTGAGTGCTTGCAGTCCAAGGAGATACCAGAATGAATGGCTGACCATCCACATGGCACTGAGTGGAACGATTCCCAACGCGCCCCAAACGAATAACCGTCGCGCGCCATGTCGTTGCGCCATTCGCCCCCACAACGGCGCCGTCAGGCTCTTTGCTGCGAAGCTTGCGGCAATCATCGCCAACACTGCTGCGTCGCTGAATCCAAGTTGACGGCTCATGTATGGGACGTAGAAGGGCTGCGCCACCTGCACGGCAACGGTCATCAGGACCACCGCGCCGAGGAGTCGCCCATCCGCGCCACCGCGCACGCGCCGTGCGAAATCAATCCAGCCGACGCGGCGATGGTTTTTGAGATTCAGTCCGGGCGCTTCACCTTGGCGCTTGAGAAACAGCACGCTCCAGAGTCGGCATAGTCCGGCAAGTCCAAAGACGGTCGCGAATGCGGCCATCAATCCGAGGTCCATTCCCATGTCAATGCCGAGCAGTCGCTTTGCGCGCCCCGGATCACCAAGCATCAGTACGAGGCCACCGACGAGCAATGAACCCATGATTGACACTTGATAAATGCGCGAGCGCCATCCGAAGTAGCGCACTCGAATGCGACGCGGGAAGAGCGCCCCCACCCAAGTATTCCACGCTGGTGCTGCGCCAAGATTCACGGCCCAGTACACGCTCGCGACTGCAAAGAGCATCCAGGTTGGCATGGCGCCCAACATGGCGGCCACAACCATCGGCACGAAACTCAGGCACTGGATAGTGGCGCACAACATGATCCAGCGGCGCGGCGAACCCATCCGCTCGATGCCCCACGGAGCGCACGTTTGCAGCACCGCGCCCACGAGCTGCGGAACGGTGGAGACAAGCCCAGCAACAGCGTCACCCTTGCCGAGCGCGAGTGCAAAGAGCGGGAAGTTGGTTTCCCCAAGCCCAACCATGAACGCATGGGTGATACCGTCCCCCGTGCAGTTGCGGAGGTCGGATCGAATGGTGCGATGGTCGTGTGCGCGCGCGCGTCCCGTCACGGTTTCGCGCCGGTACCTGGTGTCGTTGCTGGCGGGGGAGTGCTCTTGGCGCCACTACCACCCGGACCAGTCGGTGCGCCGCCCGATGGGACGAACGAGCCGCCGCGACCGCCAGCGCCGCTCGTGCCGCCACCAGCAGCGCCGGTGACTGTCGACGTTCCAAAGCCAGTGACCTTTGACACGCCAATCGGCGCGGTGACATCAACGTAACGGCCGCCGGTGCGAGTCGGCGCGGCCGCAGGCAGCGAGCCGTATCCCGCCACTTGCCGTTGCACATAGTCCGGTGCTCGAACGATGATCGAACCGTCGTAGTAGCGAATAGAAGCAACGCTGTCGTCGAGCCAAACATCAGGCTCCACGAGCGACTTGATCAGTTCGATGAGTTGGTCGGCCTTCTCTTCAGGGGCGCGTCGCGCTGGTGGTTCGCCGGGAGTGCCGAAGGGCACACCTCCGCCGCCACCACCGCCGCCGCCGCTTCCGCCGCCACCACCACCTCCGCCGAATCCGCCACCACCTCCACCGCTGCCACCGCCACCGCCACCACCGCCACTAGTTTGCACCGATTGGCTCAGGTTGAACTCGGGCGCGTTGTCAAAGGTTGGGGCTTCAAAGAGCAGATCACGAATCGGATAGATGCGGGTCTCCTGCGAGCCGCGCGCATTGAGTCGGGACTTTGTTCCCACTTCAAGGTAGCCCTGGCGCAGTTGCCAAGTTGCGGGCTCAGCCGTGGTCATCTCGATCATCCGTTCAAGGACAACCAGCGCTTGCGCGTTGTTCATCTCAAAGGTGAGGAGTGCTTCGGGATCCAATCCATCAGAGGCGCCCGGATCGTCAGACCAGCGAACGACCATCTCCACGCCGACGAGTTGTTTGAAATACGCGAACGCTTCCTTCGCCTTGGTCTGCTCAAACTTTACGCTGATCGTTGTAGTGAGGAGCGCACGAAGGATCGGCGCCTTTGCAGTGGCTTGTTTGTTGGCACGCTGCTCAAGAACAGTGTTGATGCGTTCGGAGAGATTCTGTCCGGAAGCAGGAGCGACGGCCAGAAGTGTGGCGAGCCCGAGTGCGGTGCTGAACGCGGTTTGGATGCGCATCATAAATATCTCCTCGCGTGAACCGGGGGCGCGGAACCGTCCGCGTCCTTGAAGTGTACGGGTGCGGTAGGGGTATCCGATCCGAGAATCGCGATGGTTCTGCAGTGAGACCCGCGGATCACAGGGAATCAGGGCTTATTTGGGGCCGCCGGGTCGGCAGGCAGCGCAAGGCGCGCAAACGCCCGTTCCGATTCGGTGAGCGCCAAGATGGCAAACGCCTGCGCTGCCACTGGCTGGGAAGCGTCAGCGGGCGACGCGAGGATGCCGCCGCGCGCCCGTTCCGGTGTCGGTGCGCAGTAGGCGATTGCTGCAGGGGCTTGCAATTGCAGGACAAAGCGAATGGCAAGAGACAGCGTTTCGCGATCTTGATCATCGCGCGCTGGCGATCGCGTTGCGGGAAGTCCAGCGATCATCGCGATGAAGAACTGCGGCCGCGTTGATTGCGCGGAAATTCGCCCGGCCATCGAGCCCGCCATCGGATATGCGCCGGGCATGTCAAGCAGCGCGGAGGGTCGATCGACATTGTCTGCGCGTACTTGGGTTCCAATGAGCACAGTTCGTGCCGCATCGACCGCGCTGCGATGTGGAGCAATTCGCTGGTCGAGGGCAATTGGCATACGGCGCTGCTCGGCGTCGATAAGAAATGGGGCCACAATCGGAAGTTCCGCTGGCTCGATTGCATTCCAGGCAGCGTCGAGTGCGGCCTCGAGTTCCTTATCGGAAATGACGGGGGTTGGCGACGCATGAAGTGACGCGGCCGCGTCGAGTACCGCCGCTTGCACGTGTGGACGCAGCGTTGCAAGAGTGGCAGGCGCGAGGAGGCGACCGAGCGCTGCCGTTATGGATGTCGCAAACGGGGCGTCGATGTTCGCGTCGGTTCCCGCAAGTTCCGCCATGGCAAGTGTCGCGTAGGCAACCGCCGCAGGCTCGGAAGCCGGGTTGCTCTCGGAATTGTCGCGTTCGGATAAGGCGCGAAGCACGCCAATAGCAGCAGTTTTTGCATGATTTCGCAGTGATTCTGGGAAGCTTGATGTTGCACATGCACGCGCAAGCGCCCACGCGCAGAGAGCCTGTTCAGTTGCGCCAGCAGCGAACGGCTCGTAGCGATCTGCGGCGATTACATAATCACCACGCAACCCAGTGCGCGCAATTTGCGCGCCAGCATCGGCGGGAAGGCCTTCGGTAACGGGCGCGACTTCGAGCTGTGCAGCGAGGCGCGCGATGACTTGGTTGCATGTGGACGCTGCATCGGCGCGTGTTGCGGGCATAGTTGAAATTGCCGGAAGCACGCGAGCGAGAGTGAATGGACTACTCGTTGGATCTATTTGTCCCAGCCGAATCGAGCGCGATGCATACATCGCTGTATTTCCGCCCAACGCTTGCAGGTCGGGGAGGTCGCGCGGCGGCAGACCCAATTTGGTGACCATTGCAAGCACAGCGCGAGAGACTGGTGATGCCATGCGCCGCGCAAGGAGTTGCGAGGCGGGTTCATACGCGGTGTGTGTTGCATCAGTAAGTTGCAATCCGCATTCACCGGGCTCGATACTGCGAGCGATTTCCTCAAAGGTGCGACCAATCAGCGGATCGCGAGCGCCGGCAAGTTCAAGCTCAAGAGTGACGAGCGTTCCGAGTGATTCGTTTTCGTTGGCGGTTGACGGCTGCGACGTGCGATGCGCGCGCGCCGCATCGAGCGCGGATCGCAGGGCGTGATCCACCGCGCTGCCTGTGTTGGAATCACCAGCATCGCTGCCAATTCCCACGATCCGTCCGCGCAGGCGAAGGACGACAGCGGCGCTGTGGATATCGGCAGGTGTGGCTACGACTGCTGCGGGACCGCCTGCATCAAGCCAAGCCCGGGCAGCAAAGTAGGTAGACACCGCGCCGCCGGGCTCTGGGAGCGCTGTTTGGGCGACTTGCGGCATCAAAATGACCCCGCAAACCGCTCGTGGAAGCCCGATGCTTCCACCAAGAAGCCCTATAACCGTTACTTTGACCGCCAAGGACCGCATAATCATGATGATTTCACAAGTTTACGTTCGTTTCATGCTCACAGGGGTGGACGAACGGGGTGTATTGGGCAAGACTTACATCGTAGCGCGGGGGGGTCAACGGCTGACGCCGTCCCCCGCGCCTCAAGTACTCGAAAAGCAAAGACAAGAACCATGCGCGCAGTCGCCATAGCAGCAACCCATGTGATCTCAGTCGAAGAGAACGCCCGCCGCATTCTCATCCTGGCTGCCTTCGCTTTCCTCGCGCTCTGCTGAGCCGCGAGACCAGACACCCGGACGGGCGCTCAGGCGCCTGTTCTCAGGAGCGCGGACGAAGTTCCGCGCTCTGGGCGTTTTTGGGCTCATCCGATGGGCGGGACCCCCGGAGCGGACGGCTGCGCCAAAGTCTGGAACCCGCTCCCCCTGGCCGCACTCGCCGGAGAGGACAGGGCCGCGCTCAGCGGCCGTCCTCGCAAGGCGATTGCGAGCCAGTACGAACGCCGGTTTGGAAACCGCGCAACCACCCGACGCGCAAAAAAGAAAGCGCCCCAACGTTTCCGTCGGGGCGCGCTTTGCTTCTTGAAGTTGTCGCGTCAGATCACAGAGTGATCTTCGACGTTCCAAGCGATCCGTGATCGTCCATACCGCCGCGGGC
>JAPLMU010000049.1 GCA_026386795.1 Planctomycetota bacterium | reverse complement strand
CAGTAGCAGCGTTGAAGCCGAAGTTGGTGTCGGACGGATCCTCAACCTTCTGCGCAACCAAGCTGCCATCAAGTCCGCCGTTGGCAGCAATCTGCTTGATCGGTGAACTGAGGGCGCGCAGAACGATGTCAACGCCAACCTTCTCGTCGCCTTCAAGCTCCTTCTTGAGCTTCTCGAGCGCCTTGCGGGTCCGCAACACTGCAACGCCGCCGCCTGGGAGGATGCCCTCTTCGACCGCTGCGCGGCACGCGTGGAGTGCATCCTCAACGCGAGCCTTCTTCTCCTTCATTTCAACTTCGGTGGCTGCACCGACGTTGATCTGCGCAACGCCGCCAGCCAACTTCGCCAGACGCTCCTGGAGCTTCTCGCGGTCGTAGTCGCTGGTGGTGCCTTCGATCTGGCTCTTGATCTGCTCAATGCGACCTTGGATGTCCTTGGTCTTGCCGCCGCCATCAACGATGGTGGTGAAGTCCTTGCCGATCGTCAGCTTCTTGGCCTTGCCGAGCTGCTTGAGCTCAACATTCTCCAAGTTGACTCCCAGCTCTTCCATGATCGCTTCGCCGCCGGTGAGGACTGCGAGGTCTTCCAGCATTGACTTGCGACGATCGCCGAAGCCAGGTGCCTTCACCGCGCAGCACTTCAATACGCCGCGCAGCTTGTTGACCACCAGCATCGCCAAGGCTTCGCCATCGACATCTTCAGCGATGATCAGAACTGGCTTGCCGCTCTCGGCAATCTTGCCGAGGATCGGGAGTAGGTCCTTCGCGCTCGAGAGCTTCTTCTCGTAGATGACGATGTATGCGTCTTCGAGTTCGCATTCCATCTGCGTCATGTTGGTGACGAAGTGTGGGCTCAGGTAACCCTTGTCGAACTGCATGCCCTCAAGGAGCTGCACTTCAGTGACGAGGCTCTTGCCCTCTTCGACGGTGATGACGCCGTCCTTGCCGACCTTGTCCATTGCTTCCGCAATGATGCCGCCGATTTGATTGTCCTGGTTGGAGCTGCATGCGCCAACTTGCGCGATTTCCGTGCTGCTCTTCACTGGCTTGGACATCTTGCGGAGGTGTTCCACAACGGTCTCAACGGCCTTGTCAATGCCGCGCTTGACCGAAGTTGGGTTCGCGCCAGCAGTGATATTCTTCAGGCCTTCGGCGTAGATCGCCTCGGCGTACACGGTGGCAGTGGTGGTGCCGTCGCCCGCGTCCTTCGACGCCTTGCTGGCAACTTCCTTGACCATCTGTGCACCCATGTTCTCGTAGGGATCCTCAAGCTCGATCTCCTTGGCAACAGTCACGCCGTCCTTGGTGACGGTGGGAGCGCCAAAGGACTTCTCAAGAATCACCACGCGACCCGATGGTCCGAGAGTGACCTTGACGGCCTTTGCGAGTTTCTGAACGCCGCGAAGAATCTTCTCACGTGCGTCTACGTCGTATGCAATCTGCTTTGCTGCCATGGTGCGTTTCCTTTGCTTACTGTGTGTCGTTAGTAACTGTCTTGAATGTCTGTGTCGTGTTGAACTGCTGCAGGGTTTACCGGTATCTCGTGCTGGCGCAATCGCGTCAGCCAATCTCTATCCAGACCACACGCTCGGCATCGAGCACGAAGATCTTTAATCCGTCACTCACCTTCACCAAGCCATCGCTTTCCTGTGGAATCAAGAACGCGCGCTTCATGCTCAGCACATGAGCGGTTGCAAACTCGATTCGCACATCACGTTGGCCGTTGAGTTCGGACAGCGCTTTGCGAAGCTGAAGTGAATCCATCGGGTGTCCTCGATGAGTCTGTGAACGACGAATCAGTGAATTAGTCGACAATGCCGAGGATCTCTTCCTCAGTCATGATCAGGTACGGATCGCCGTCGATCTTGACTTCGGTGCCCGAGTAACTCGAGAAGATGACGGTGTCACCCTTCTTCACGGTGAACGGAACGTAGGTGCCCTTGTCCTTGTTGAGAATGCCGGAACCAAGAGCAACAACCTTGCCCTGCTTTGGCTTGTCCTTGGCGCTCTCTGGAAGAAAGATGCCTGAGTCAGTCTTAGTTGCGGCTTCGTCGCGCTTGACGAGGATCTTGTCACCGAGTGGTCGAACCTTCATGAGTATCTCCTGATATGAGTGAATGGATACGGAGTCTGATCGCGGGCTACTGCCCACCGGCGGCGCGACGCGCGTCCGCTCGTTCGATCGCGGCGGCGCGGTCTGCCGCAACCGCCCGATCGATGAATTGGCGTTCCATGATCCGCTGCATGATGCGGAGCATGATTTCTGGATGGCATGGACGATCAACAACAGCGAATGCACCGTCAAGAAGTGCATCAACGAGCCCGCGCGATGCTTCCCGATGTGTCGGCTGCGGTGGACGAACTACAACGACTGGCGGTGGTGCATCAAGGCGTCGCAACAGTTGCATGACGCGCGCACCAGCGGGTTCGCTGCTGCCAATGGAACTGTCGTCGAGCGGAAGCGCAAGGTCCACCACTGCGATGTGCACTGTGACGCTGCGAATCACGTTTGATGCTTCGATCCCAGAGCGGGCCTGAATGACGTTGACGCCGTGGGCGCCCAGGATCTGCGGAACAGCGGTGGTCCACGCGTCTTCACGCCAGCCACCCGAAGTCAGCAGGACGTTCATGAGCGGCGAACGCTTCGGACCTGCGCCATTGCCGCTGCCGCCAAAGGCGGTGTGGTCAGCTGGCTGAGGATGGAGCAGTCGAAATCGCATGCGCAAGGAGTATGAGGAGATGCAACAGACGTGCCAGACAGGTACAGAGAACTGTATTCATAAGTCCGGTAATAAATGAGATTTGGCACGCTGCTTGCGTTCCGGCGGCAATCGCGATGTCAGCGAGCTGTGAAGCCGTGCGCACCCGCTGCCAGTCTGGCAGCACCGAGCGCGCTCGCTGGGTAGCAGTCGGACGTAACCAAGAACGGTCGAGCCACGGCGGAGCGCTATTTCCTACGCTGCCCCCATGCACGCCGGCACCCCGATCGCAGTCATCCGTCGCTCCCCTTCCGAGTGGGCCAGCCGCCGCGCGGTAGTCCAGGGCTGGGTTCGCACTCGACGCGACTCCAAGGCGGGTATCAGCTTCGTGAACCTGTCGGACGGTTCGTGCTTTGACGCGCTGCAACTGGTGGTACCAAACACGCTGGCCAACTATGCAACTGAAGTGCTGCGCCTCACTGCCGGTTGCAGTGTTGAAGCCGAGGGCACGCTGGTGCAGGTGCAAGGCAAAGATGGAACAGTGGGCGTGGAAATGCAGGTTGAGAAATTGCAAGTGCACGGATTTGTTGAAGACCCCGACACCTATCCAATTCAACCGAAGGCGCACAGCATGGAGTTCCTGCGCGAGCAAGCGCACTTGCGTTCGCGCACCAATACGTTCGGCGCTCTTGGACGCATTCGCCACACCATGGCGCAGGCCGTGCATCGCTACTTCAGCGACAACGGCTTCTTCTGGATTCACACACCGATCATCACTGCAAGTGATTGCGAAGGCGCTGGCGAAATGTTCCGTGTCAGCACGCTTGACCTCGCCAACCTGCCGCGCACTCCGGATGGCAAGGTGGACTTCAGCCAAGACTTCTTCGGCAAGGAGAGTCACCTCACCGTCAGTGGTCAATTGAACGTGGAATGCTGGGCCTTGGCCCTGAGCCGCGTGTACACATTTGGGCCTACATTTCGAGCCGAAAATTCCAATACCAGCCGGCACTTGGCGGAGTTCTGGATGATTGAACCAGAGCTGGCGTTTGCTGATTTGAAGATGGACGCCGACTGCGCAGAAGGATTGATGAAGGCGATGTTCGCGGCCACGCTGACAGAGCGGCACGACGATATGAAGTTCTTCGTTGAACGCGTTGACAAGGAAGCGATCACGCGGCTGGAAAAATTCTGCGCCGCGCCGTTTGAGCGCATTGATTACACCGAAGCGATCCGCCTCGTTGAGAGGGCTGCCGCGGGCGGACACAAGTTTGAGTACGCGCCGTTCTGGGGCATGGACATGCAGAGCGAGCACGAGCGCTACCTCACCGAGCAAGTGTTCGGCAAGCCAGTCGTAGTGATGAACTATCCGAAGGACATCAAGGCCTTCTACATGCGCTTGAATGATGACGGCAAGACCGTGGCCGCCATGGACATCTTGGCACCCGGGATCGGCGAGATCGTTGGTGGCAGCCAGCGTGAAGAGCGACTTGATGTACTTGACGCACGCATCACCGAAATGAAATTGGACCCGGCCGCCTATTGGTGGTACCGCGATCTGCGCCGCTATGGATCAGTGCCGCACGCTGGATTTGGCCTTGGATTTGAGCGAACCATCGCCTACGCCACCGGACTTGGAAACGTGCGTGATTGCATCCCGTTCCCACGTACGCCGAAGAGCTGCGCCTTCTGAGATCGCCCAGCGGTTAAAGCAACGTCATGCCGATCGATGCATCACTTCAGCGTGATCTTGCTCAGATCTTCAGCTGGCTCAGGCCACTTCATGTTGAGGGCGCTCAGTTGGCCGAGCAACGCCTCGCTCACCAAGAGATTGCGGAACCACTTGCGATTCGATGGCACCACAATCCACGGTGCGTGATCCGTGGATGTTGTGGAAAGCATGCTCTCAAATGCCTCGATGTATTCCGGCCACTTGGCGCGCTCGTTCACATCATTGATTGAGAACTTCCAGTGCTTGCTCTGGTCATCAAGCCGTGCATGCAATCTTTCGAGCTGCTCTTCATTGCTGATCGAAAGGAAGAACTTCAGCACAATGGTCCCCTCCTCTACCAGCATCCGCTCGAAATCATTGATTTGTCGCTGCCGGCGCTCAATTTCTTTGGGCTTCAGAAAGCCGTGTACGCGCCCAACAATGATGTCTTCATAATGACTGCGATTGAACACATTGATCTCACCCTTGCCCGGGCACATGGTGTGCACACGCCAAAGGTAATCGTGCGACAATTCCAAATCATTTGGCTTCTTGAACGAGTGCACCGTGACACCCTGCGGGTTGAGCGCAGTCATCACTTTGCGGATCACGCCGTCCTTTCCAGCTGTGTCAATCCCTTGTAGCACTATCAAGAGTGAGTGGCTCTTGTTGGCCCAAAATCTCATTTGCAGTAAATCGACCTCGGCGAGATTCTTCTCGAGACGCGCTTCCCCATCGGATTTACTTAGGCCGCCATCGTCATCGGGCTTCCAATCAGAAAGTGAAACTTTCTTGCCCGGCTTGACTTTGAAGTCTTTGAGTTCGAGTTTGGCCATGCGTGCACGATAAGCGAACGAGCGAGGAATATCACTCCGTCCACCGCACGTCCACAACCACATCGCGCCCGATCTGCAAATCACCGCGAATCCACTCTGCAAAGCGCTTCTCAAAGAAATCTCGACCCGCTTGCTCTGCCTTGGCACGAACGGTCGGATTGCTCACTGCTTCAAGGAGTTTGGGGCGTAACTGCCGCACCAACTGGTCGCGATTGTCCATTCCAACCCAACTCCGTGCGTGCAGCAGCCCGGTGTTTCGCTCCGTAAATTCGATTGATTCCGGAACGATCGCCAGCATTTCTACATCAACCCGTGGGCGCGGAGCCAGCACGACGATTCGCGCGGGCTGTCCTTCATTACCAGGAATGAACATGACGTCACGGTCTGTCATGCGGTCTACTGGCACAACAAATTGTGCTCGGCAATTTTTTGCTTCGATCCGACTGTATGTGTCGCCAAACACCGTGTCGCTCACTAGGTCAACCGATACATCTGCGAGGTGTGTGAAGACCACAATCTTTGGCGTTGCATCGTCACCACGCAGCACCACGAGCGGTGTATTCATAACGCTCGGTTTGAGAACGTCTTTCAGCGTCGCGTGCACTTCGCGGACCACGCCGAGCGTGTTGCGACCAATTGCGTCAACCGTGTCGACCGATGCTGTACCAAGAGAACCCACCGCCTGCGTTGGTGTGCACTGCCGCAAGAGATCCGTCACAAACCAAACGATGGCTACCACCGCTACGAGTGTCAGTACCCACGACGCGAATCGATATCGCGAACCACTGACCGCGGCCGGTTGACCGGCGCTGTCACGCGGAGCGCCGGTGGTCATGATGTGGGCTTGTCTTTGCCTGCGCCCTTGGACTTGTCAGTTGGCGGGGCTTGCAAGATGCGATCCATGATCCCCTGCATCTCGACGCGATCGGCGGTGGTGAATCGCTCTTGTGACATGTATGAGGCCGCGGCGGACATCAATTCCGTTACCTTGCCTTGCATCTCGCGCAACTTGAGGACATCCTCTGTGGTTGCGTTTGGGTTGCCCTTCACTTTATCCGTGAGCACGGTCACTTCATCCTGCTTCGCCTTGGCAGCTTTGCACTTGGATTCGAACTCCGCGTACTTGCCGCCGCGCGGTGTTTGCTTCTTAGGCGCGTCATCTTGGACGGTTGGCATGGACGCAGCGGCTGCAACTGGTGCAACAAGGGTAAGAACCAAGCCAAGTGCAACGAAATGGGGTGATTTGACGGATTTCATGTCCGGCAGGGTACCCAAATCCGTATCTCATACCAAGGGCAGTCGCTACCCTTTCCGAGGCATCCGTGATGCCGGTAACTGACACTGTTCAATCGAACCACCCTTACAGAGAAGCCCCGATGGCACGAACGCAACACAACGCACGACGCCACGCAGGATTCACCGTCACGGAACTCATCGTGGTGGTCTCAATCATTGCGCTCATCATCGCACTGCTCGTGCCGAGTATTGCCAAAGTTCGCGCCTCGACACGCACGCTGCGTTGCCTCACTAATCAACGGCAGATCACTCAGGCTGCATATGCATATGCAACCGCCAATGCCGGGCGATGGGCGAGTCCGCGCACCGATGAGTACGGTTGGACGTATCCGGATAACACCGCTGGCAATGCAAAGCACTGCTGGGTCAAGGCGCAAGGCGGAAACGTGACTGGCGCATTCGAGAAGATCTCTGCTCTTGAACAGGGCGTGCTCTGGCCATACACCGGAACTGTTGCAATCTATGTTTCGCCCGAAGAACCAACCAACCCGTACGCACTCCAGAATCCAGGAGCGAACACGCGTGTTCGTAGTTATTCATTCAATGCGTGCTTGGGTGTGACTCGGCCAGACGAACTAACTGACTATGACACACCATTCATGAACCCCGCCACCGGTGTCAGTGTGTGGATCATTTCGCCACAACCAAGTACGCGCCTGTGGGTGGATCTGCCTGCGCCGTGGCGACCTGACGCCGTCACCATGACGTATGTGGACGGCTCCACTGAGTCGTACGAGATGACCAACCCGTTGATCCTTGAATATAACTACACGTCGCCGCATAACACCCCCGGACCCATTGATACTTCCGGAACCTGCTGGGATTGGAAGTATTTCCGGGATCGCTTGAACCCGGGAGTCCTTCCGCCCCTGCCAAACTATCCGCCTACATAAGGACTATCGGAGTGGGGCAAGTCCCCGTACACTCCTCCGTTCACACGGGGCGTAGCTCAGCTTGGTAGAGCGCCTGCTTTGGGAGCAGGAAGTCGTCGGTTCGAATCCGGCCGCCCCGATTTGTTTGGTTCTGAATGACACTCATTGGTTCTGATTGACGAGTGCAGCCCCGCGCTGCCGCCACCGTCTCCACCAACTTTCAAACAATGCTTCCTCCCGACTATCGGCTCCGAACGATGCTCGAATCGGATTTCGATGCCATCGCAGAAATCTGTGCACGCGTCTATCCGGCAGAGACACCGTACACGCACGCCGAGTTGCGCGAACACATGACGCGCTTCCCGCAAGGGCAAGTGGTTGCCGAGTACGCACCCGCCGGGAGTGAGAAGGCAACAGTTGCTGGCGTGCACTTCACGTTGCGACTGATGTTCAAAGACTTTCACATCGATGATTCTTGGGATGTCCTCACGGCCAACGACACGTTCAGTGATGACAACCCGGAAGGGCACACGCTCTACGGCGCCGACATCATGGTGAGTCCTGATCACCAGCATCATGGCTTGGCACATGCACTCACCGATGCTGCGCGCGCGATTGTCACGGACGAAGCGCTCTGGCGCATGGTGGGCGGAAGCCGCCTCCCTGGTTACGGTGCAGTCGCTGCCCGCATGACTGCCGAGGAATATGTGGCCGCCGTGCACGCAGGCACAATGGTCGACCCGGTGCTGACTGCGCACATCAAGGATGGATGGACTGTGGTGCGCCCAATTCAGGGATACCTCCAGCATGATCCTGATAGCGCGGGATGGGCTGTGGTGATCCAGTGGGTCAATCCCGCGTGTCCGCCGCCTGCGGAGTTTGAGTTGCACTAGTCAGCGAATTGGCTCTATTTACTGATCATTTTCGTTGTGCCGCCACCAACATTGAATATGGCTTTAGGGAAATCGCGCCGCTTGCCGATGCGTGCGGCGCCGCTGACGCGCTATCGGAATCCGCCAAGACATCCCACTCGCCCGGTGGCATGATGAACTGACGCTCGATTGCTTCGCAATTCAGGACCACAACTATTTGGTGCGCTGAATCTTTGGATGCGGCGCCATTCAGCGTCCATGCAACAAGTGGCGGCGCATCAAGCATCGCGCAACTGGCGCGGATGTCCGCCGCGTTATCCATGCGGAACGCTGGGTGCGCTGCGCGGATCGCAATCATGCCTGCTACCCAATCACTTACATCGCGGCATTGTGTCGCGGCATTCCAATCGAATTGATTGATCTGGTCGCCGGCTTCGTATGAGTTGTGATTGCCTTGCTTTGTTCGGCAGATCTCGCTGCCGCCCTCAATGAACGGAACGCCTTGGCTTACCAGAACAATACCTATCGCCAACTTCTGCATGGCGCGACGCGTAGCGGCGTCTGCATTTGGAGCGGTCCGAATGATCTTGTCGACAAGCGAAAGGTTGTCATGCGCTGACGCGTAATTGATGGTCTCGCCCGGCGCGTTAGTGAAGTCATCAAGCGCACCCATAGCGCCAACCTTGATCGCGTTGGCGCTGGCATCAAGTTTGGTGTCTCGTTGACTGCTGCCGCTCGTCGTTGCACTTGCTGTGGTGCTTGTGCCGATCACTTCATGGATTGCGAATCCACCAACCGATCCATCTGTGTCGCCGCGGATAGCGGTGCGTAAATTGTCATTAAATACACCTATTGGCAGGCCTTTTTGAGCGCCCTTGCCGAAGCGAACTGGGCCGCCGCCAGTCCATGGCTCGCCGTACAGCGTTGCATCAGGGCGAATGTTTTTCACGAGAGCACATATTGCGCGCACTGTTTCTGGGTTGTGTGTTCCAAGAAGATCAAATCGAAACCCATCAACCTGGTATGCCGTCAGCCAAAATGCGAGTGAATCCAAGATGTACTTCCGCACCATTGGTCGCTCGTCGGCAACGCTGTTTCCGCATCCAGCATCATTGGAATAACGACCGTCAGGCGTAGTGCGGAAAAACCAGTACGGGACGGTTGCATCAAATGGACTAGTGGCGCCACTTGATGATGTGTGGTTGTAAGCAACATCCATGATCACGCGCAGGTGCACTGCATGGAGTTCTTCGATGGCGGTACGAAACTCCTGGATCGCTGCGAGTGGATTCGCTTGATCGCTTGCATAGTTTGACTCTGGAACATTG
The DNA here is from genome assembly GCA_026386795.1 of Planctomycetota bacterium. Lineage (GTDB taxonomy): Bacteria > Planctomycetota > Phycisphaerae > Phycisphaerales > SM1A02 > UBA966. Next base: position 6,230 of record JAPLMU010000049.1, on the reverse strand, counting down.
AACAGTGCCGTCCAATACCCCCAGTTGTAAGCGTTGGGTGCAGCCGTGAAATCTTGTACTGGCATCAGGTGAATTGCTGTGATTCCCAATTCCTGAAGGTGCGCTCGCCCTGTGCCACGTCCATCGGCGGACTTGCCTGCATGTGAAAGACCACGGTAAGTGCCGCGCATATCCGGCGCGCATGTCTCGTCCGCAATTGAAAAATCACGGACATGAACTTCGTACAACACTTCGTCTGTAGCGCGCGCAATCACTGGCAGTGGAGTGGTGTCCCATCCCATGGGCTTGGCGCGATCGAGATCAACAATCACAGAACGCGATGAATCCGCCGTTGCTGCAAATGCATGAATATCAGGGGCCGTTCGTGAATCACCGTAGTGTGTGAAGCGATATGAATAGCCCTTGCCATTCAAATCACCAGGAACCGTTGCTTCCCAGACCCCATGCGCACAGCGAACGAGTGAAATCGGCGCGCGTACATCTGTTCCTTGGGGGTTGTCACTGATAAGCAGTTCTACCTTGCTTGAAACTGGTGACCAGGTCCGAAACACCGTGCGCTCTCCGGTACAGCGCGCTCCGAGTTCCGCATCGAGCGCAACAAATGCAGTGTCATCAAGGATGCCGCGCGCGAACACGCGGGTGTTGGAGCCAGCAGCCCCGCCAATTGTCAATGAAAGGTCGGCAATTTCGTCGTCGCTCACCGCGCGTGCTAGTTCGATGCGCGTCACGGCTCCTTCTACTCCGGGTTCCTTGACTGCCTTTGCGGAAACAACGTTGATAGTCTTTTTGCTTGAAACAACGGAGATTGCTATTTGTTTCTGCTGCGTGGCATTAAGCGGCGCATTTGTCGCCAACATGATGATGTTGCGCGCATCAAGGAATGCTGCACTCGCCCGAACGGTGCGGTCGATAGTTGGCGGAGTGGCGTGAACCGTTGCATCATTTGATCGCAACCACACCTCGGTGACCAGACGGTCGTTCAAATCAACAAAGCGATCTGCGTCCGTGTCCTTTGCTTCCCACTCTCCCTTGCGAACGATGAACCCAACGCGCGGCGTCCGCGCCCGCAGTGGCATCACCGCATACTGGCCGAAATCGTCATTCCCATGAAATTCGAAACGCGCTCCGTTCTGCCCCACCACCCACGCCCAAAGATTCCATGCCTGGTAATCACCATCCATGCGCATGTAATGCACCACTAGGAGTTGAGCAGCGCCAAACGTAGGGGGTTCGAAAGTTGAGGTGTGAGGTGCGCGAGTGGCTTGCGCTGCGGTCGCTGCCTGCGCCGGGATCACCGAGTCCACCAAGAGCCCCGCATGCGATACCTGCCCTGCGAGGCATAGGGGCAGGATCGTAAGAAGTAAGACGATGAAGAGTGGCTGAAACCGGCGCATCACAAGACGATATGCGGACTTTGTCCGAAACCGCGCCGTGATTCGGCACTATGGTTCAGTGCATTCATGGTCATCGCTGCATCAATGGTCGCCACGCTCTCGGTGTTTGCCGTCGCCCCGCCGACTACGGCGGCGCCGAGCACTGCCGCCACCCTCCTTGCACAACGGGCTGCGAGTGCGCGCGACTCGTGGTGGAGTTGGAAGCCGCTTGCGCCAGCAGTCCCACCAGAAGTTCGTGATGAAGCGTGGGTGCGCACTCCGATCGATCGCTTTGTACTTGCGCGACTTGAGGCCGCTGGTGTTGCACGCGCACCTGAAGCTTCACGCGAAGTGTTGATTCGACGCGCGACCTTTGATCTCACAGGCCTGCCACCAACGCCGGAAGACGTACGTGCGTTCGTCGCTGATACTCGACCAAATGCATGGGAGTTACTCATTGATCGACTACTAGCGAGCCCTGAGTACGGAGTGAAGTGGGCGCGACACTGGTTGGATTTGGTTCGCTACGCAGACACCAATGGATTTGAACGTGACAGCGAGAAGACCTCCGCATGGAAATACCGTGACTGGGTTGTAAATGCTTTCAATGATGACATGCCATATGACCGTTTCATCGTGGAACAGCTTGCGGGCGACGAGATGCCCGACCGCGACTACTCCTCACTTCTAGCGACCGGCTACTACCGGCTTGGTATGTGGGACGATGAGGTTCCTGATCTTGCGCAGGCGATCGCCGATGACATGGACAGCATTGTGGATGTCACCGCCCGTACTTTCTTAGGTGTTGGGCTCGGCTGCGCGCGCTGCCACGATCACAAGGGTGATCCAATTCCACAGGCCGATTACTACCGATTCGCAGCGTTCTTTGCGGGCGTTAAGCCATACAAGTCGAGCCCCTTCAACAGCATTGATGCCGAGAGCGTGCTGCGCATGGTGCGCACCGACTTTGGGCACGCCGATCCAGAGAAGGAGCACGCTGCTTATGTTGCAAAGCGTGCATCGCTACTCACGGAAATCACTGCTATTGAGCGCGGTGCGGAAGCTGGTGCAGATGCCGCTGGCCGTGCATTTGTTGATCGTGCACCCGCTGAAGGGCTCGTAGCGCACCTTGCATTCGAGGATGAGAAATCGCGTACTGCAGTCAATTCTGCGCCTGGATCAACAATCGCTGCAGCGAGTGTTCGCGATGCTGGCTTCGGTGCCCCGGGACGAATTGGCAAGGCATTCTCATTTGATGCCGGTGATGATCGCGTGGACATCGATCGACCTGTGCAAGACAGTTTCACTACTAGTTTCTGGTTCCGCAGCACTGATATCGGTGGCGGAAGCGAGAGCGACCGACGCTGGTTCCTGGGCAAAGGCCTTGTTGACGGTGAGATTCCCGGCATTGTGCATGACTGGGGAATCAGCTTGGTTGGGCACGGATTCGTAAGCGCTGGCACTGGCGACCCAGAGACATTTGTATCAAGTGGACCTGGAAACAATGACGGGCAATGGCACCATGTTGCCTTTACACGGGAGCGCGAGACGGGGCGCATTGCACTCTGGGTTGACGGAGTGCTCGAAAGCGAAGCAAAGGGGAGTACTGCACGCCTCGACTCACCAAAGACCATCGCTATTGGTTCTTTGCACCCCGCAAACTCTCATCCATTCGCTGGAACTATTGACGAAGTGCGGTTCTACGATCGAGTTCTTACTGATGGAGAAATTCGTGCCATTGCAACTGGGCTCGCCCAAGAGGCTGATGCCGCTCGTGTACTTGCCGGCCACCCCGCTGACGAAATCAGCCGTTGGCGGGAAATGCGAGGCCAACTCACAACCCTTCGTCCACCAAGTTGGGAGGGTGAGACAGTTCTCACCGTCCGCGAAGATCCGACGCCGCACGAAGTACACGTGATGACTCGCGGTAATCCACATTCGCCGGCCGCGCTTGTTGAGCCGGGCGTTCCACTCATTGCAGCACGATTTGAGCCAAATTCACCTACGGAACGCCCATTCGGTGAGTCGAGTGGTCGGCGGTTAGCACTCGCAACATGGATCGCTGATGGACGGAATGCACTGGCGTTACGAACAATTGCAAATCGATTATGGCAACATCACTTTGGCATCGGCTTATGCCCAACCTCCAATGATCTTGGAAAGTTTGGCGAGGCGCCAACTGATCCAGCGCTTCTTGATTGGCTGGCAACGCAGGTTCCAGCAAACCGCGGAAGCCTCAAGCAGATGCATCGCATCATGATGAACAGCGCCGCATACCGGATGTCGAGCATTCCAACCGCAGATGCTTTGGCACACGATGCACCAAACGAATTGCTGTCACGATTTCGGATGCGACGGCTCGGCGCAGAAGAAATCCGTGACGCAATGCTGGCAAGCAACGGAACGCTGAGTTCTGTACACGGCGGCGCGGGTGTCAGGCCGCCGATGCCACCAGAAGTACTGGCCACCAGCAGTCGTCCTGATGAAGTGTGGCCAATGACAGACGAAAGTACTTGGACGCGTCGGACGCTCTACATTGAACTCAAACGTTCGCTACAGCACCCACTGCTTGCGGTATTTGACCAGGCGGATGTTGACGGGGCGTGCCCGGTGCGATTCAACACCGTGCAGCCAACCCAGGCGCTCAGTATGTTCAATGGTGCGCTGACGAATTCATTGGCGATGGACCTCGCGCGACGCGTTATGCGAGAGCGTCCAGAAAGCCTGCGTTTACAGCTTTCTTGGGCGCGGGAGCTCACTGCCGGACGGGTGCCGCTCGCACAAGATCTTGATGAATCAGAGGCGTTCATTGCCGAACTCCGCGAACGCGACGGCCTCACTGTCGAGCAGGCAATGCAGGCCTACTGCCTGGTTCTCTACAACCTGAATGATTTCCTGACGGTCGACTGATGAAAGGAACGAGTGATGTTTGATCTACCAGAAACACCGCGTAACACTTTCTGTGGAAACACTCGGCGTGAATTCTTCTGGGAGGCAGGCGGAGCATTCACAAGTGTCGCGCTTGCGAGCATGCTTGCACAAGATGGATTCTTGGCGCGCCAGGCCCTTGCGTTTGATGGTCAGACACCACTTCCAGCACCCAACCCGCTCACGCCAAAGGCTCCAAAGTTGCCGGGCACTGCTAAGAGCGTCATCTTCCTCTTTATGTACGGCGGGCCAAGTCACATTGACACGTTTGACTACAAGCCTGATCTCTTCAAATACGACGGCCAGACTATCGCTGTCAAGACGAAGGGGCGCGGTGGTGACAAGAGTGAGGGGCGCGTCGTTGGACCGAAATGGAAATTCAAACAGCGCGGACAGTGCGGCGCGTGGGTGAGCAGCCTCTTTCCACACTTGGCGAGTTGTGTTGATGACATTGCGTTCGTAAAGAGCATGTACGCGGATAGCCCAATTCACGGCAGCGCGATGCTCATGATGAATAGTGGGAAGTTGCTCGGCGGCGCGCCCGCGCTCGGCAGTTGGGTGAACTACGGATTAGGCACCGTTAACCAGAATTTGCCAGGATTTGTGGTGATGCTTGATTCCACCGGCGGTCCAATCAGTGGCGCAAAGAACTGGAGTTCTGGCTACATGCCAGCGAGTTACCAGGGCACTGTGCTCCGCGGCGATGGGCCGCCAATCTTGGATCTTGCCAATCCGTCAGCGCGTAGTGACGATCTACAGAGGCGCATGCTTGACCGCTTAAAGATGTGGAACACACGACACGAGCTTTCCCGACCAGGGAACCCTGACCTTGAAAGCAGAATTCAAAGTTACGAGTTGGCTTATCGCATGCAATCCACTGCTCCCGAGGCGGTGGAGTTAGCGAACGAGAGCGCCGCTACCAAGGAGCTCTACGGAATTGATGAATCGCAAACCAATGAGTTTGGTAGCAAGTGCCTACTGGCGCGCCGATTGGTTGAGCGTGGCGTTCGGTTTGTTCAGGTGTATTCCGGTGGTTCTCACAACGATGCCAACTGGGATGCGCATGGAGATCTCAAGAAGAACCATGACTATCACGCGGGTCGCACCGACAAGCCAATTGCTGGACTACTCAAGGATCTCAAGCAACGCGGACTCCTTGATGAAACCCTGGTGATCTGGGGCGGTGAGTTTGGTCGTCAACCAACCGCGGAGTATGCGGAGGGCACTGGCCGGGACCACAATTCCTACGGCTTCACCATGTGGATGGCAGGCGGTGGCATCAAGGGCGGCGTCAGTATTGGCGAGACTGACGAGCTCGGATCGACCGGGGTGGGAGAGCGTTTCCACGTCAAGAACCTTCACGCCACCGTGCTGAGCCTGATGGGGCTCGATCCAAACTCGCTGACCTATTTCTATGCCGGGCTCGACCAGAAGTTGGTCGGTGTCGAAGGCGCCGAGCCGATCCGCGGCGTGATAGCGTGAACGGATCATGAAGACCCCCGACTTCAGACTTGATGGACGCGTGGCGCTCATTACTGGTGCATCGCGCGGACTTGGCAAGGCTATGGCTTTCGCGATGGGGGCCGCGGGTGCCAGGGTCGCCATCAACTACGCGCGTTCACAAGAAACTGCTGAGCAAACCTTCGCGGAATATTGCGCTGCGGGATATGAAGGAATGCTGGTGCGTGCAGATGTAACCGACGAAGCGGAAGTAGGTCGCATGGTTGGCGAGATTGAAGCAGTATTGGGAAATGTTGATATTGCGGTCATCAATGCCACTCCCGACCAACCACTCAGGCCAATCGAACAATATGACTGGGCGTTCTATCAGCAGATGCTCGACTTCTTCGTAAAGAGCCCATACCTCATCACTCGCCGCATCCTGCCTCATATGAAGCATTCGCACCACGGGCGAATCATCAACATCAC
>JAPLMU010000043.1 GCA_026386795.1 Planctomycetota bacterium | reverse complement strand
GGTGAGAGCCCGCGTTATCGATGCGGCGGTCACTCCGACGCACGCGATAATTATTCCCTGTATTTCAAATGATAGTGCCTCAGCATTGCATTAGCACTTGCTTTGCACTACACTTGATCTCCCCATTATGGCAAAGAAGACTTCTACAAAGACTCCGTCCCAGACTCGCACCGCAGCCGCATCGAAGCCTGGCAAGCCGAGCAGTAAGGTCAGTGCCGGCGCCGCGTTCGCAAAGCGCACTGCGAGCAGCATCACCGGTGACATTCGCTCTTTGGCCGCCGAAGTGAAAGATCTTCGCTCACTGCGTGCCAAGTACGACCAGTTGCTCGTCGAACATCACGGTCTCGTTGGCGCGCTGCGCGAACTTTCCACGGAACTCGCGGGAAGTGCGCGTTCGGCATGGAAGCAGTATCGAGCCGGTGGTAAAGGTGGCAAGAGTGGCATGACCAGCATGACCAGCATGACCAGTTCCAGCACGCTCATGGGTCGCCCCCGTGTGCGCGCTGCAAGCGCGGAAGTAGACGCCATGACCGCCAAGCTGCTCGCTTCGCTTCCAACAGCGTGGAGCACCAAGCAAGAAGTGTGCCGCGCCGCCGGACTCGACCCAACCGAAGCGAATTCGGCGTTCCGCCGCCTGGTTCTTGGCTACACCCGTGGCGGCAAGAAGATTCACGCCGCCATTGAGACCAATGGCAAGCGCGGCATTGAAGGTCGCTACCGCAAGGCTTGATCCCTCCGGTGAGCACTGATCCCGCACATCCTGGTCACTCGGCACACGCGGCAGCACCAGCTCCCCGCGCACACCTCTCCTCGCTCGCGCCGGACCGCGTCCCGGCGGACCTATCGATTGCACTCGCGGCCGCCCGTGCTGCGGCGCGTGCGGTGGATGCCCTTGGTGATCCGCAGTTGTTTGCCGTTGGTTCCGTGATCGACAAGGGTGTCGCAGGTCCGGCGACTGTTGCAGACATTGCTAGCCAAGTGGCCGCCACCATCATCTTGCGCACCGCGCTCGGTCATGCTGTCCGCATCGTTGCCGAGGAGAGCCTTGAAGAGGTCGACACGCTCGGCGGCGATTCACTGCTTGAACGGGTCGCCGCCGCGGTACGCGCGGCGGGCATTGAATGTGATGTCGCTTCCGCACGCGCGGCCCTCGCTGCATCCGCGGACACTGGTGGCACAGGAACTTTCTGGGCGATCGATCCACTCGATGGCACGAAGGGATATCTACGTGGCGGACAATTTGCCATTGCTATCGCCCTTGTCGTCGATGGTCAACCAGTCGCGGGTGTCTTGGGACTTCCTCGACTATCTGCAGTTGGAAATGGCACCGATGCGGTCAGCGGCGGCGCGGGCGTGCTCGTGGCAGCAGTGGCTGGCGGTGGGGCGATTCAGACACCCATCGATCGCTGGGAGCCCGCGCGCATTGTGGCGCATCAGTGGTCGAAGGGCGATCCACTTCGCCTTGCGGGCAGCGTCGAACGCGGGCACAGCGCATCAGAATCACTTGAATCTCGCGCGGCAGCGCTCGGTGTGGTTGAGCCTGTTCGTGTTGATAGCCAGGCCAAATATGCATTGGTGGCGCGCGGCGATGCAGATGCATACCTGCGTCTGAGCCCAACGCCCGAGTATCGCGAGTGCATCTGGGATCACGCCGCGGGCGCGCTGGTGGCGATAGAAGCCGGCTGCGTAGTGACCGATTCGCGCGGTGTTCCCATGGATTTCTCTACCGGGCGCCGGCTGACCCAATCACAAGGCGTGATCTGCGCCCCGCCTCGACTCCACGTGGAATTGGTCGCCGCGCTCGCCCCGCTCGTGCGGTAGAACACACGCATGGCGCATGTTGCCCTTATCGGTGGTTTCGGAGATCTCGTCGTCAAGCTGCGCGGAACGCTCATCAAGGCGCTCCGCTCTGCGGGTCACACCGTTACCGTGTGTGTTCCTCCGCCGTCCGCTGCAGCCCGGCCCGGCGTCACTGCTGGTCTATCCGCCATGGGAGTTCGGCTCGTGGAAGCCCCGCTCGTCCGAGCCGGAACCAACCCGCTCGCTGAACTCGCACTTCGCTCGTTCTATGACGAGTTCATGATCCGCGAGAAACCCGACGTCGTCATCGCCTACAACCCGAAGCCTGTCTTCTATGCAATACCCGCTGCGCGCCGCGCGGGTATTCAGCGCAGCGCTGCCATGATCACTGGTCTTGGCTACGCATTCACAAGCCGAGACCTCAAAGCGCGCTTGCTTTCGATTGTGGCAATGCGCTTCTATCGCCGCTCGCTTCCGCTTGCTTCAACGGTCATCTTCCAGAACGCTGATGACCGCACACGCTTTGAGCATCTTGGTCTGCTTGGTGCCGTGCGCGATGTTCAGACGATTCCAGGTTCAGGGGTGGATCTTGAGCATTTCCCGCACGTGCCGATCACGGAAGAGCCAAGCCGTATTGACTTCCTTTATCTCGGTCGATTCTTGCGCGACAAGGGCGTTGCTGACTTTGCAGAGGCCGCGCGCGCTCTCCATGCATTGCGCACGGATGCCAATCGGTTCCGTTGCCAAGTAGCAGGCGCTGTCGACGAAAATCCTTCGAGTGTCACCGATGGCGATGTCCAGCATTGGGCCAAGTCAGGCACGCTCGAAAGTCTCGGGCGCCTTGAGGATCCGCGACCCGCGCTCGCCGCCTGCAGCGTGATGGTGCTGCCAAGTTATGGCGAGGGCATGCCAATGGCTGTGCTTGAGGCGATGGCCACTGGTCGCGCGATCATCACCACTGAAGCACCCGGGTGTCGCGAAACAATTATTGATGGCGAAAGCGGCATACTAGTGCCGCCGGGATCTCCAGCTGCGCTTGCAGTTGCCATGGAGCAGTTCTTGGAAGATCCAGCTCTTGTAGTGAGCATGGGTCAAGCTGCTCGTGTTCGCGCAGAAAAGTTGTTTGACAGCCGAATCGTCAACGCACGGGTATTGGCTGCGCTTGGGATGTAGATCACACAATCAGCGGTCTGCGATATCAACGACTTTGCCGGGCGCGTCGCCAAGATCGCATGAGCCGATGCCGTACACAAAGCCGTCTGCTGCAAACGATCCGTACTGGATGAAGTTGCGATCTCCACGGCTGATCCAGAAGTCAAGGGTTCCGTCGTCGTTCCAATCACGAACATTAACGATGTGGCCACTGGCCAATCCGGTACGCCGCCGGGCGATGCGGATGTAGTTGCCCGCCTCATCTTGATCCATCAAGTCCACTTCATCCTTGGCGCCTTGCCAGAAGATGTCAGGTTGACCATTACCATCGATATCACCGAAGCCAGCGAGGCGGTTGTTGGTACCACGGGTTGCAATGACGGGGAAAGTAGCAGTGCCGTTCGAGCCTCCCACCAAGACGCGTACTTCACCGGAATCACGATCCCGAAGAAGGATGTCAGGCGTGGTCTTAACGCGGAAGTTCCCGGTGAATACATCCCAATTTCCGGCGGGCAATTCATATTCGACAGTGCTGGCGATTGCGCCGCCATCAATGTTCCACACGATGAGTTGCGACGGATCCAAGATGCCGCGCAGTAGCACATCATCTTTGTTGTTGTTGTCAAAGTCGGCAACGGTGATGGCATCGAAGCCAACCGGGAGGGTATCGATGGTCATGACTTCGATAATCTTCTTGGCATCGCGCTTCCAATAGCGAAGCACCTCGTGGTCGTCGACAAAGCACACGTCGCCCGACAGATCGCCGTTCATATCGCCGCAGCCGACATAACGAGCGCCGGGCGGGAGGGTGCCGAGGTAAGAGAATGATGGTTTGTGCCCCACCTGCTTGCCGTCGGTTTGCATGATGTGGACGCGGTTACCTTTCAATGCAACTGCGCTGCCCTTGATGACTCCCCAATTCTTGATGATCGGGAGCAGTGGTAGGGTGATCGCGCCTGGGCCACTGGTGATGCCACCCGCGGGTGCGCCGCCTCCGGAGATGGTTCCACCCGTTCCGCCGCTTCCTGTTCCTGCGGTTCCGCCGCCGACAACTGGATGTCCGTTCGAGTCAAGCACGCCCCACGCTGGACCGGAAACATTGTCGTCGGCTGAGCCAATCTCGGCGCTGCGGAATTCAAACGGATATGCGGAGCCGAGACCGCCTGTTGGCGTCTCAGCGCTCACGATGCAGAAAGCGGTTTTGGTCGGGGACACAGCGACTGCTCGACCGATACTGGTACTTGCAGCAATCCCAGGACCCCAGAGGTCGCCGCTGATTGATCCAGTGCCTCGAATTGCCCATGTTGAGCCAGTCTTTACAAACGTAAAGCCAGCGCCAGCATTGATGATCTGCCGATAGATGGTCGGATCATCGATGCTTGGGATCGCAGTGTCGTACCCCGGGGCTCCGACGAGCACTTGTGGTGGTTCGGTGTGCGAGAGTGCAACGGAGTAGCCGAAATTGTTGTTGATGTTGTCTGCGCGGGGCAGCAATGATGAATCAACCGACCACGTGGTGCCATTATCGATGCTCTTCATGATGTACGCGGCGCCGTTGCCGGCCACAGCGGTGCTCGAGCCGGAAGACTGCGTTGGCGCGCCGACGAGCAGCCAATCGGCATCATCGCCGTCAAACACTGCCACTGCGGAACCAAACTGTGCGCTTGCTGCGGGAACGGGCGCGGTGACGCGTGCTGCAACATCCCAAATGCCTTCAAATCGGCTGAAGACCAAGGCGCTACCTGCGTTGATGCGGCCTTGGATATCGTCATTTTGCGCGCCAGCAACTAGGAGGTTGCCGTGCATGGCAAGCTTGGTGCCAGTCTGATCATTTGCGCCCGCGGCTTCGTCTTCCAATTTCTGCGTGAACTCGTAGGTGCCTTCTGTGTTCCGCTCATAGACATAGATGGCGCCAGTGTTTGAACTTCCGGAGAGCGGGCACCCAGCAGCAATGGTTCCGTCATCAATAGCAACCGCAAATCCGAATTGATCGATCGGCTGAAGTTCTTCCGGTGCAAGTACCTGAGTTGGAATGCGTGTCAGTGAGCCGTATGCAGCAGCATTCGCCGCCTCGCCCCATGAATCGTCGCTGCCTTTGCTGTAGACGAACGCTGCGCCGCCGAACATGGCGACTGCGTCGTAGCCCCATGCGCCAACAACGATGTCGTTTGTCACGGCATCAATGGCAACGCTGCAACCGGTTTGCGCAAGGACACGCGTTGGCGCGATGAGGCGCTGCACGAAGGTCCATGTGTCCGTGCCAGCGCTGCGCTTGAAGACGAATGCTGCGCCAGCGCCGTTGGTTCCGAGATTGAGGGCTGGAAATCGATTGTCAACAAGTCGGATGTCGGGTGCGCCGATGACCGCGTAATTGTCGGACATAGCCACTGCAAATCCGAAGCGGCATCCTGTGTTGGGTGCTTCGGTAATTGTTGGGTCGACAGTGAATTTTGATCCGGGATCCCACGCGAAGATCGGGGGGACGACAATAGGAGCGCTACTCGCGCCGACGCCGCGACCAACCCCGGTTGCCTGCGCGACGGAGCCTTTGTCCGCGGCCACTGCGAAACCCGCGCTGCCGAGGCTGATGGCAGCGGCGATGACCGGGAGAAACTTCGAGAGATTGCGTCGTGAGTCGTTCATAAGTGGTCTAGCCAACTTCCATAGATGCGGGAGGGATTCCCACATGAATACATATGTTCTAACTATCGCCTCTAGATCGGTAGTATCTGCGAATTCGTCGCAATTCCCCAACAATAGAGGTGGGCGCTGCGCGTTCACCCACCTCAAAGAGCCATCTGAACCCTTGCCTAGGCAATTAAAGTCCGAGAACCAGGAACAAAAATCATGAATCCATCGAATATCAACGTGTTTGTGCGCTCCATGTCCATGCGTCGGTCGGCCTCGTTGGTGGTCGCCGCCGTACTTGCAGCGGAATCGTTGCTCTCAGTATCGGCGTACGCCCAACAAAGCGCGCCTCCAGCGCAGGGTGGCGGGCAGGGTCAGGGTGGCGGGCGCGGTCAAGGTGGGGGTCAAGGCGGGGGTCAAGGCGGCGGTCAAGGTCAGGGCGGTGGACGGGGTGGCCAGGGCGGCGGAGGTGGCATGTTCCGCGGCATGGGTCGAATGGGAATCCAGAATCAGATCCGCGATGCTTTCGAGCCTGACTTCGTGCGCCGCGATATCCCGCTCTTCAAGCAGCAACTTTCGCTTGAAGAAGCACAGCTCACCGTTGTTGACCAACTGATGCGCGATTACGAGGAGGCATTTGATCCGGCTCGCGAAGAGATGATGAACCAAATGCAGGAGATTGGTAAGCAAATGATGGCTCCAATGATGGCGCCAGAGATGCAAGAAAAGTGGCGCGGTGCGATGGATGATGCCCGCCAGCAAATGGAGCAGATGGCGCAAGAGAAGGGCGGCGAACTCACCCCTGAAGAGCGCCAGCAGTTCTTCCGTACGCAGATGGAAAAACTCGGCGAGCAGGTCCAGAAGGAAATGAAGGCAAGCGGTGCATTTGAGCAGATGCGTGGATCGCTTGGAACGATGGTCACTGATTTCAATAAGTGGCAAGAGACGAAGGCGCGTCTTCGTTCCGGGTTCATCGATGGCATGCAGGCGTCGCTTACTGATCCGCAGATGAAGAAGTGGCCAGCGTTTGATCGTTTCTTGGTGCGCGAGAAGACTCTTCCGCGTGGCACTATAAGCGGCGAAAGCGTTAACTTGTTCATTGTCCTTGACGACTCGGGGCTCTCAAAGGAGACCTTCGCAAAGATCCAGTCAATCATGGACGAGTACGAACTTCAACTTGATGCAGCACTCAAGGCGCGCAATGACTTCTTGGCAAGTAATGAAGGGAAATACCTGCAGTCGATCCAGTCGAGTGACGCGGACGCCGCGAAGCGATTCGCAACTCGATCACTCGATTTGCGCGAAAAAGTGCGCGAGGTGAATGATCGTTACCGCGAGGCAATCTGCGCAGAATTGACGCCTGAGGATGCAACTCGTGTGCGCACCGCAGCGCTTGCCTTGGCGTTCGACCGCGTCTATGCACAGAATCGTGTGCAGCGCGCATTTGAGGCGGCGATGAAACTTGAAGGCGTTGAAGCCACTGTCATGGAGTCGATCAAGGCGCTTGGCACGCAGTACGCAAGCGAGGTCAGTCCGCTCAACGATCGCATTGCGCAGGCACTCCGCAAGGAAGAGCCAGTCAGTCAGACCGAGGAGATGACGCGCATCGTTGGCTTTATGTCGGGCGACGTTCCGATGTCGCAGATGTTCCGTCCGCGCGGCGGACCTGGCAATGGCAAGGGTGAGTCTGGTGAACTCTTTGACAAGCGCACAGAAACGAACGACACCTATATGGAGCGTCTTGAGAAGTTGCTGACGCCCGAGCAGTTTGAATCGTTGCCTAAGGGTCGTGACAACAACGGCCGCGGCGGAATGGCAGGTATGTTCGGTGGCAATGGTCCGATCAAGTTGGCAGACATGCCTCAGCAGGCGCAGGACCGCATGAAGCAGTTTGATAAGAACAATGACGGCACGATTGATGATCAAGAGCGCGTAGCGATGGCGGAGGCGTTCCGTAGTGGGCAGGGTGGTGGTGGGCAAGGCGGTGGAGGCGGCGGCGGAGGCCGTGGCAATGGTGGTGGTGGGCAAGGCGGCGGCGGCGGTCGCGGCAATGGTGGCGCCCCAGCTGGTCAGTCCCCGAACTAAGTGTGCTTTCGCGTGCTTTAACCAGTGATTTGTGTCGATAAGTGAACTGAGCGAAACTCGAATTAGCCCTGCAACTTCAGATTAAAAATATTCCGCCCGTCCGCCACCGCGGGCGGGCGGATTTCTTGTTCAATGCGTGAATGCAGATCACGCGCCGCTCATTCGTGTTCGCTTCGCTCGCCACTCCGTTTGCGTTCAGCACAGTGACGCACTTGCGTCGCAGCGAGCCGTGGAAGAACGAAAAGTTCCGGATCGCGAAAGTTGGCTGCGGCGGCATGGGTAGCAGTGATCTGTCGGAGGTTGCGAAGCACAAGTCTGTAGAGATTGTTGCGCTGTGTGATATTGATCGCCGAACACTTGACATGCTGCGCCTGGGAGGCAAAGGCGAAGATGGCAAGTCAATCGCCCCACTGTTCGCAGGCGTCGCTGCTTTTGCAGATTGGCGCGAGATGTACGCCAAGATGGCTGACAAGTTTGATGCAGTGGTGGTGAGCACCGCCGACCACATGCATGCACCGATTGCCATGGAAGCACTCAACCGCGGCAAGCATTTGTATTGCCAGAAGCCACTCGCGCAGGGCGCGTATGAGAATCGTCGCTTGGGAGAAGTTGCTGCGTCCAAGAAATCACTGGTGACGCAGATGGGCACGCAGCGCATCGCAACCAAGTGGCGTCGCTACGGCCAAAAATTGCTCCGGGATGGCGCGATTGGTCCAGTGAAGGAGGTCTATGCATGGACGAATCGTCCAGCGGGTTGGTGGCCGCAGGGCAACGCGCGTCCGACCGGTAGCGACCCAACTCCGGATTGGCTCTCATGGGATCTCTTCTTGGGCGTTTCGCCGAATCGTCCGTTTAAGGACGGATATACGCCGTTCAATTGGCGTGGCACCATTGACTGGGGAACCGGCGCGTTTGGCGACATGGGTTGCCACATGCTTGATGTTCCGTTCTATGAATTGGAACTGGGGCGCCCGCTCACCGTGTACTGCAATCCCGTCAAGCCATCCACGGATCAATTCCCAGAGAGTGAATCGGTGGTAGTGACCTACGGTCCAACATCGAAGACTTCAAAGTCTGGTCTCACGCTGAAGTGGTTTGATGGCGGACAGTTCCCAGACTTCAAGGCGCTCGGTCTTCCGGATGGTTGGGAAGGCGGCAAGCAGGGCGAAGATGTCGTCAAGGGTGACGGCGGCGTGATCTTGGTGGGCGAGAAGGGAATCATGTGGTTCCCGATCGAGCACGCTTGGGCACGCATCTTTGTTGATGGCAAGGCAGTGGAAATGAAGCCTGAAGATCTTGGTAGTTCCAATCATTGGCACAACTGGGTGGACGCATGCATCGCTGGCAAGAAGGATGCGTGCGCTTCTCGGTTTGAGAAGGCTGCAGTCATGTGTGAGAGCCTCTCGATTGGTGCGATGAGTTCGATCGATCCGGGCAAGAAGCTTGAGTACGACGAAGCGACTTGCACATTCCGCAATAGCCCGGTGGCGAGTGCCATGCTCAAGCGGACATACCGCGATGGTTGGAAGGTGGAAAACCTGTGATCAGCGTGCGCGGCATCGTGGGTCCGCGCAGTGCTTGGATTGTTCGCTTCGCGGCGATGACGACGGTGTCGTTTATCGCAGCGGGCTGCACTTCGCACCTCGCGCAGCTTGAAGGTGCTCGCGGACACACGGAATGGATCACTGGATCTGACGGCCCAACTGTTGAGGTGCCGTCAGTCTTTGTGTTGAGCAACCGCACGTGGGGAACGGTTCATGTGGGGAGTCTTCGGACTTCGGTGAGTACAGAGTGTTCCACCGTTCCGCCGCTTCCGGCTTCGATTGGTCCAGGCAAGTCAATTGAAGTTGCTGTGATTGCCAAGTTTCGACCGCAGGCGGGAGACTCGGTGTGCACAGTTCATCTTGAGACGGCGGGTGAAGAGCCGCTTGTACTCACCATTGATGGTCGATTCCAGCCAGCCTCGCCAGCAGATGCGGGAACGCCGCAGTCGATAGCCCCGGTTGCCCCGGTTGCGCCAGTTGCGCCAGTTGCGCCAGTTGCGCCAAGTGTGAAGTAGAGGAACGCTGCGATGTGCAGGTTCTGCGCATGAACGCATGAGATCGTCATGTGTGATGTCTGCAATGCATTTGCATGAGCGCATCTGGCCCGGTGAATGACGGTCAGCGCATATCGCCATGCTGGTACGGCGCGAGGCGCTCGCGTGCAGCTGGAATCTGTGTGAGCATCACGATGCCGCAGACCATAGAGCCGATGTTTCCTGCCAACACAGAGCAGATGTCGAGCACAGCCTTCGTCTTTGTGCTGTCCAAGTACTGCTCTGGCGGTGTGGTGCGCGCGCGTGAATATGAGATCAGTTCATAGATGCCGAGTATGGCCAGTGGAATGCTCAGGATCACGCCGAAGCAGGTGATGAGCCACCCTGCGGCAGCGAGCAGATGAAAGATGCCGCTGACAAGCTGGGGAATGGCGATGGCTGTTGGAGGCCAATCACCGTTCATGGGCATCTGTGCAATTGGGGCCGTGCTGGGTCCGGTGGGCGGTGTACTCGCGGGGCGCGTGGCAAATGAATCCGCATGAGTTGCCGGCTCTGGGGCACCGTAGTCCGGGTTGCCGAATGCGCGCGCGAATTCTGGCATGAGGGCAGCATCGCGCCAGGGCCCGTGCTCATTGGTGCTTACCTGGGTGGTGCTGATGATTCGCCGCTCCGCTACCCACTTGTGAATGAGTGCAAGGTCTGCGGGGCCATAGGCTTGACCGTTGCCGGCGATGATCCAATAGAGCATAGCCAGTACTATACCGTGTACACTAGTGGTTGCAAGTTGGTTTCGCGAGTTTCCTACACTTCAATAGTGATCACGGTCCTTACAGTTGGCTGGATGAGTGAAAATGACCTGCTGCGTGCAGTCGTGGCTGTGGCGTGTGGGTCGGGGCATCCGGCAGCGGAGGACTTGCTGCGCGAGGCCGGTGTGCGGGTCATCCGCGTAGTGGATGCGGTGAATTGCGAACGCGCGGGAGTCGGTGCAGTCGGCGTGGTGGCGGGTTCGCGCGTGCTGCTTGGATCGCCGGAATTCCTTCTTGAGCATGGGGTGGATCTTTCTCCTGTTGCGCCGCTGGCGGCTTCAGATGACATGTTGCTCGCCGCGATTGATGGGCGGTTTGCTGGCATGGTGCTCATGGGCGGCAGCTGAACGCGGTTTCATGAGTCGCGCGGAAGTGCACTTGATGCGTGGCGCGTATCGTTCGTTCATTCATGGCTCACCTGCAACGCATTGTGGCGTCAAACGAGGTGGTGTTCTACCGAAGCCAACTGCTGGCTTCGGAAGGATTTCGCCATGGATTCTCTACGCGTCATGGCGGCGTGAGTTTGGCTCCGTTTGATTCAATGAATCTCGGGGTTGCGCAAGCGCCCGGTGAGCCGGATAGTGATGCCAATATTCTGGAGAACGCACGCAGGCTTATGGAAGCTATTGGAGCGCCTCGCTCAGAGATGGTGCGTGTCCGGCAGGTGCATGAGTGTGCGGTGTTTCATTGCCAGGGGGATGAGCGTTTCGGAACGCCAACGATTGCTGCGGACGCGGTGCTCGCCACTGATGGTCGCGTGGCGCCATGCATTCGCACTGCGGACTGCGTGCCGATTTTGGTGGCGTGCACTGAGACTGGCATCGCGTGCGCAATTCATGCGGGCTGGCGTGGCATTGTTGCTGGTGTGGTTCCGCAGGCGATCCGCGAAATGTGTGCAGTGCGTGGCACGCGGGCGGGGGGCATGGTTGCTGCCATTGGACCGTGCATCGGGCGTGAGGTGTACGAGGTTGGCCCTGATGTAGCGAATGAGTTTGCGCAAGCTGTGGGTTTTGAATTCGTATTGGCGGCTGGCGGCAGCCGTCGGAAGGAACACATTGATTGCTTCGGCGCAGTGCGAGAGCAATTGCGCGCAAGTGGCGTTCCTATGGAGTCCATTGATGGCGAAGAACTGTGCACGGTGTCCACACCGCGCGAGTTTTTTAGTTATCGAAGGGACGGCGCGCGGAGCGGGCGCATGGCGGCGGTGATCGTGCCGCGTGGATGAGTCGGACGAGGTGCGGCCGTGCTGCACATTGACGAGTGGCACAGATTCCGCAGTTGCCGTAGTGTTCCGTTCGATGAACCTGTTATCCATGGCGTTTCGGCACGTGTTCGCTTACCTTGCAACGATTGTGTGTTTGATCTGCGCTGCGCATGCTGCGCAGGGAATGCCGATCGGTGACCCGCCGCTTGAAGCCCCGCGCGCAATCAAGGTTGGAGTGGTTGCCGCCGAACCATTTACGATTCCCGATACAGCTATGAAGTGGACTGGCTATGCGGTAGTGATGTTCGAAGCGTCATCTATTCATGCGCGGGTGCTTCCGGAGTTTCGCGAATACCCTTCGGTGAATGCACTTATCGATGCAGTCGCAAGCGGTGAGGTAGATGCTGGGGTTGGGAATACGCTGGTAACGAGCGAAGCCTTGAAGCGCGTCGATTTCTCGCAGCCATTCTTAGACGCGGGATTGCGGGTGATGGTGTCGTCGGACGGTAGTAATTCCATGTCGCGCTTGTTTGATGGATTGGTTGATGGTGGGCATATTCGTGCTCTTGCCTGGGGCGGAGCGGCGCTGATCGCCTTGACGTTTTTAGTGCTCGTGACACTGCGTCGGCTTGATCGTGACTTCACTCCGCACTTGCACGAGGGGCTTGCAGAGTCGCTGCATCACGTGGTTTCCGTGGCAGTGACTGGCAAGACCACTTACAAAGGCGGGGTGGTTCCACCGTGGGTTGGTCGATTGATTGCAGCTGGTTGGTTGCTCTTTGGTGTGGCAACGGTTGCATATCTGACATCGAGCGTCACAAGTGTGATGACAACGAACACGATGCATCGACAGGTTCATGGGCCGGCGGACTTGCCTGGAAAGACTGTTGGAACCGTAGAGGGCAGAGGTGGTGATCTGTACTGCTCAGAGCACAAACTCAACGTTGTGCGCTTTCCCACACTGGATGCTGCGGCAAAGGCATTGGCTGAACAACGTGTGGACGCCGTTGTGGACGATGGCGCCACGCTGGAGTACTACGACCTGAAGCACGCCGATGTATCAGTGGCGGTCGTGGGAGAGTTGTTCGAGCGCCGGCACTTTGGATTTGCATTCCACCGCGATAACACTGACCTGCGAGAAAAGTTTGATATTGCCATTCTTGCGTTGCGCGAGAATGGGACGCTTGACCAGATTCGCCAGCGCTGGTTCGGGCATTGATGGGTAGCACTTCTGCTGCCAGCTTGCCGTGATGGACTGTCGTCAGCGGACTTCAATTTTTGTGGCACGCACAACGAGCACACCAGCGTCATTCTGTTCGATCACAGTGCCAGTGACGGCAACCGTTGCAAGCGGGTCGAGACCAGAGACTCCGCGCAGCGCTACTTTGAGGGGACGGCCGTCAGGACCGGCGATCTCAATGGTTGCTGTGCTGCGTTTCAGGGAAGCGCGGTCCTCGCAGCAGTAATCCCAAGGTGTCTCGCAGTGCCCTGGATCGCCAGCATCCGCGCAGCTTTTCAGCGCGGGGTCCACGATGGTGAAGACTGCGCGATCAGCACCGAAGGGCTCTTCGCTTCCACCGATGCGTCCGACGAGCGTAATGGTGTCGCCTTGCTTTGATGTGACCTTCACAGCGCTGACTCCGGTTCCAGCGGCCGGACCTTTGGTGATCAGCCCGGCAGGAATGGTGGAGGACGCCTTCGCTGGTGGTGCAGGAGTTTCATTGCACGCAACAATGATGGTGGTTACCAGTGTGCAACTGACGAGCGCGGCGGTGAATCGAAGTGCGGTGGTGATTGAGTTGTTCATCGAGTTAGATCCTTTGCGGTGAGAAGATAGTGGTGTAAGTGGTTTGGTGGTTGAGGAAAGTACGTCAATCAGATTTGAGTGCGGATGGAAGTGGCAGCCGGAGACAACGGATAGCCGGCACCACGCAGCCGGCAGCCCCGACGAAGAGTCCAGTGACCAGTCCGATGGCTACGACGAATTCGTCGATCTTGATGCCAAAGGTTCCCATGGAAAATTGAATGGCGATGCCATCAAGGAACAGTATTGCAATCAGGACGGCAATGAGCGCCCCGGTCATGGACGCGATCAGGCTTTCTTGTAGCAGGCTGAATACGACAGCACTGCGCGTGAAGCCAAGGACCTGCAACATGCCGATTTCGCGAACGCGGCTTGCGAACGCGGCATACATGGTGTTCAGCCCGCCAAGGAGTGCACCCAATGCAACGAGCACCGAGCTGGCAAGCACCATGATGCGCACTGGTCGGTAGAAGGCGCTTTGTGATGCGTAGTAGGCGGGTTCTGATATCGCGCTTAGCTCGAGATCAATGCGCCGTTGTGCGAAGTCAGCCAGGTCGGATGCGCTTGCGTCCGGAGTGAGCGTGATGATGACGGCGGAAATCGTTTCGCGCTGCGTGAGTACGAGCGCGTCGCTGAGTGGCATCCATGTTTCGCCATCGATCACAGTGCCAGGCGCGCGAATGAGCCCAACGACGCGAAATGGTCGAGTGTCAACGATGACTTCTGGGCCGCCGCTCCCTGTGTCGGTAAGCATGGTGGCGAGTGTGCCCGGGTCGATTCTCGCGGAACGGGCCGCACTTGCGCCGAGCGCCACCTCATTTGCGCCAGGCTGTGGCGCGCGCCCTGCAACAAGTCGCGCCTGTGGGTGAACGATAAACGCTGCGGGCGTTATGCCGCGAACGAGGCCGATGTGATCGGCCGCATCGGTTGTGGAATGAGTAGCGCTGTCACTGCTGCGGAGAATGACGGACAGAGCGACGTTGATCTCCGGGCTCGCCAGTGGTCGGCCGTCAAGTGTGGAAATACCACTGAGACTGGCGGCTACAACTCCCGCTGATGATGGAGTGATTTCACTGCGCTCGACGCTCTCTTCGCTTCCAGCGCCCAGGAGAACCACGTTGCGTTCATATCCGCTTGCGCGCAGCGCGTTGGACATGCCGATAGCGAACCCGGCTCCTGCCATCGAAAGAACGGCAACGAGCGCAGCACCGCCGACGGAAAGCATCAGCCGTGTTGGACTGCGCCCAAGATTGCGCGCCGCATAGGAGATAGGGAGAATTCGGAGCATCGTGATCCTTATGCGGTGCGGAAGCCTTGGACGATTTCGCGACGCGCAGCGGATAGCGCCGGAACAACACCGGCGACGGCGCCGAGCGCAGTTGCAAGCAGGACGCCAGTGAGTGTTGCAGCGTTGCTGGTAGTGACTTCGATGGACACGCCTTCCATGGTGAAGTTGAGATGCGCCAGTGCGACAGCGGTATGTGCGCCAATTGCTCCGATGGCACCGCCGGCAGCCCCGAGCATGGATGCTTGCATGACAACCATCCACGCGATGTCGGTGCCGGTCCAACCGAGCGTCTGCAGAATGGCGTGGTCACGAATACGGTCGCGGACGGCCAATGCAATGGCGTTAGCGATCAGGGCGAAGACGGCGGCCAAGCTCGCCCAGCCAACGATGCTTGCGAAACTCACTAAGACAATCACATCGCGTGCTGCACGAGCCACAAATGCGGATTCTGGGCGAGTGGTAGTGGGGTATTGATCGTGTGCAAATGCTTCGTCAATCGCTGCGGCTACTTGTTCCATCTTGGATGGGTCATTCACCTCAACATTGAATTGCGTGACGATGCCGCCGGTCCCGCCGCGCTGCGCAGTCTCTTGCAGAAATCCAAGGTGCGCATATGCAACATTGCGATCTTGTGCGTCATCGCTTGTAAACACACCGGCGACCCAACTTCGGATCCCGGCGGCATCAAAGCGGTCTCCGGCTCGCAATCGGCGCCGATCAGCAAGCGCAGATCCAATAAGCACAGCGTCACCTCTGGTTTGCCAATCACTGACTGAGCCAGAGAGGAGCTGTGCTTTGGCAATGTGCTCCTGCAAATAGCCCTCGTCCGGGACTCCTCGGAATGTCACTACATCAAGTGACGCACGGCAGTTGTTGACGACGATCTTGATCGGAACTGCGGACTTCACGCCATCGATCCGAAGAATTGATCGTTGGTAACTCTGTGGTAGTTGGCTAGCAAATGGGCAGAAGCGGTTCTTTCTGTAGACGACAAGACGCGTCTCGGCAGCGCCGGCATCAGTGGCGCGATGCACGCCGTCGCGCATGCTCTCAACGAATGAGAATAGAAATGTTGCAACCGCTATGCCTGCGATAGTCAGGCCCGTACGCAACGGCCGCCGGACAAGATTTTTCCACGTGAATGGGACGGTGCGAAGGAAGGAATTCATCGTGGTGCCTCTGCTGGCGCGTGCCGGTTGACCTGCGCAGAGTGCGCAGCGCGTGCGACGAGTTCCATCTGTGCGGCGTCAATGATCTGCCCTTTTTCGAGATACACAATGCGATCGGCGCGAGCGGCGGTCGATGCATCATGTGTGACCATCACAATGGTCTGGCTGCGTTCCTTATTCAGGCGAACTAAGAGGTCCATCACTTGGATCGCACTGCTGCGGTCAAGGTCGCCAGTCGGCTCATCGGCAAGGATCAGCGTTGGGCGCGTGACAATGGCACGGGCGATAGCAACGCGCTGTTCTTGTCCGCCGGACAGTTGGCGTGGATAGTGCGAATAGCGATCTGCCAATCCGACCAACTCAAGTGCCTCAGTGACGCGCTGGTGGCGTTCCTTTCCCGAGAGTGCATGGAGCAAGAGCGGCAACTCCACATTTTCGTACGCAGTGAGTACTGGTACAAGGTTGTAGAGTTGGAAGATGTACCCGACATTGGCGCTGCGCCATGCTGCCAATGCATTTCTTCCGAGCGTGCCGATGTCAGTGCCGCCGATGGAAATTGTTCCCCCAGTGGGTCGATCGATGCCAGCAAGCAGATTGAGAAGCGTCGTCTTTCCGCTTCCCGATGGGCCCATCAGTGCAACGAAACTGCCACTATTGATGTCGATATCAACATCCTGCAGCGTCTTTATGACTTCTTCGCCGCGGCGATAGTCCTTGCGAAGATGTCGGCATTCAATGGTGCCCATGTTGTGCTCCTTCCGCGGTAGTGGCTTCACGCCAAGATTCTGTGATGCGAACGCGTGTTCCAGGAATTGGTGCGGAGGATGGTGCGCGCACAGCGATGTCGCCTGCTCGCAGTCCACTGGCTACGGAGCGCCAGCCGTGATCGACGTCGCCGATTGCGCCGACGGTACGCCGCTCAATGGTTCCACGTCCATCTTCGAGGCCGGCAATCAGTAGAACCAACGGTGGATCTGAACGAGTGTCAACGCAATCTTCACGGATCCAGAAGTTTCCTTGTTCAGGGGATGCGGTATCTGCGCCGCTACTTCCAGCAGTTCCGCTCGTGGATCCGCTACGACCGCCCATCTGTGGGAACAATTTGACCCGCGCAAGCATTTCTGGTTTCAGTGCGGCTTCAGGATCAATGATTCGCACCTTGGCTTGCACGGTGTTCTTGGCAATATCAGCTTGGTGGACAACGCGGATGATCTCCGCACGGAATGTGCGGTCTGGAAGCACATCAACCGTTACTTCAGCACGGTCACCAATGGCAATGCGACCAGCATCTGCGAGCGGTACATCGGCACGCACCTGCAGTTGCGAAGGGTCATAGAGTTCTATGAGCGGCTTGCCATCTTGCATGCCGCCGCCAATCATGCCGGGCACTGCAAGGCGTGCCATGACGACCCCTGCAACGGGTGCGCGCACCTTTGTGCGTTCGAGTATCAGGGCACGCAACGCTCGCTCTGCATCCGCACCTTCTTCTGCGGCGCGCATGGCGTCGATGCGGATGTTTAGGCGCGAGACTTCGCCCGCACTTGCGGCGCCGCTTTCAACAAGATGCGACTTTCTGGAGAGTTCATCTTCCATCTCGTGGCGTTTGGCGCGAGTCTCTGCAAGAACTGCCTCGGCCAAGCGCACGCCGATGCGTTGCTCTTCATCGTTCATCTCCACGAGTACTTGACCGGCTTGAACGCGCTCGCCTTCTAATACGAGTACGGTGCGGACGACGCCGGGCGTCAGTGCCGGAACCATGACTGGAAATGGCGATGGCTCAATCCAGCCGGGCGCCTGGACTGCAGCGCCTTCGCGTTTAACGCTTGGGTTTGTGGACGGATCGTTTTTTCCCGAAGAAGTGCCACTCGTAGCGGCAGCGCGGAGTGAAACTGGAACAACATCAACGGTGGGTACGGGGAAGAATGAGCGCCAGCCGGTCCATAGAAGGGCTCCTGCCGATGCAGCGACAAGCGCAACAGGTAGGACGATGCGAGTCAAACTACGGCGTGGTGGGTGGGGAATAGTGCTGTTCATTCCATCGTCTCCAATGCGGTGAAGTCAAAGTCGGGAGCGCCACTGCTGGAGCCCATACCGGCGACGGTAGGCATTCCGGACGGACCGGCCGCGGGGAGCCGAGTGCCGGCAAGTGCTCGTTCAAGGCTGAGTGCTGCGAGGGCGCGGTCGCGCTCGGCGCGCGCAATCTGAATGCGCACGTGGTTCTCTTGGTGCTCACTTCGCCACAATTCAACGGCGGGTCGATCACCTACAGACACACTGTTGGCGAGAATTTCTTTGTTTGCCACGAAGCTACGCAGCGTTCCGTCGCGCAGCGTTGCCGCGTGATGTTCTGATGCAGCAACGGAAGTAAGTGCACGACGAGTATCAATCACCGCGCGCTGCCAGAGCCGATCTTCATCAATGCGGGCGATTTCAAGCTCTGCCATTGCAGCGTTGACTCGAAAGTTCCCTTGATTAAAGAGCGGAATGGATGATTCCAAATTGAACATGACCGCCTGATCACCTGTCATGTCTTGCTCCCATCCGCCGCCGAGCATCAATGTTGGCCAACGATTTGCCATGGCGAGCGCAACTCGTGACTCCATGCCGTCGACACGCGCCGCAGCGGCGCGCAGGTCCAAGCGGCGAGCGCGAACAAGCTCCTGCAGGCCGATTTCGTCATCTGGCTGGGACGGTGGTTCGATTCCACATGCGTGGCGCGCAGTGAGCGCGGTACTGTCCGCCACTGTCCAATCAATTCCTTGGTCGCCGCGCCCGATGGCTTCTAAAAGTCGGGTCTTGGCAGAGACGAGCGCCATGCGTGCGTCCATCACGCGATTCTGCGCTTCGGCTGCGTTCATGCGCGCTTGATTGACGACGGCGCGCCGGCCGTCACCGGCCGTGAAGCTCGCTTCGTCTGCGCCTAAGACGCGGTCAGCAACCGCAGAGTCGCGCTGCGCGAGTTCTGCAATCTCAATGGCGGAAGCGGTTTCGATGTAGGCAGTCCGTACTTCAACCACGGTGGCGACTAATGTGGCTGCTGATTCAAAGATCAGCGCGCGAAGCTGAGAGTTCGCGTCGCCAATGATGGCATCGCGTTTCCAAAGCCAGTCCACTTGTTGCCCAAGCATTGCCAAAATCGGAACGGAGCCCATGCTGAGCGGCGCGCCAATCGCCATGTTGAGCGTTGGATTTGGCGGCAACTGCGAATCGCGCATGATGGCGCGGCGTCGGTCGATCTCGGTAAATATGCGGCGTAACTGTCGGTTGTTTACGAGGGCGCAGCGGACAGCCGCTTCTGCGGTGAGTGGTGCGCGACCATCCCATGCATCGCTTGGCGCTGCCCAGGGTGACGCGAGCGCGTCGGTGATCGTGCCATCTGCTTGACCGACGCGCGCATCCAGTGCAGGCACAATTTCGGAAACGGATGGCCCAGGCTGAGTGCTGCATGCTGCGAGAATCATCAGGCAGCAGGCGCTGCTAGCGCTGCGTGTCAAGATGGTCATGCGAGGTTTGCCAGTGATGGCGGCAATATCAATGCCGAGCGTGTAAGTAGTGCGTTCCATGATCTGCTCCATGTGGGAATGCCACAGCGGCACGGCGCGCGCCGTGCTCGAGTGAATCGCACATTCAGATCAGAAGTGTGGAATGGAGCGCAAGTGCTTCGCGCCCGGATGGCGCGCGCGGTGGCCCGGTGTCATGGCCGAAGTTCGGCAATGTGCGTGGGGCTTGTTGTATGGTCGACTCGACCACGCGAACGGCGGTGCCCACGAAATCGATTGAACCAACCAGGTCATGGTCAATGTCAATGGACGCGGTGGAGAGCGCGCGCTCTTTGCAACAAACGCAGCAGCCTTTGTCAGTCTTGGTCGGAGCGCCGGGCGTGTGCGAACTGGTCGAATTGCTTGAGGTGACCTGTTCGTCATCGCTCTCGCAGCAGTGGGCACGATGCTTCTTGGGATGTGCGCCGTCTGGAAGAGCGGATTGCTCGTGAGTCGTCGTGATGGCAATGTCCGCAACCGCTCGCAACTGACAGCAGCAGAATGGCATCCATAAAGCCATAAATGTGACTAGGAGTTGGTGCAGGCGGGTAGTCATCGAACCAACCAACTGTATCATCGACTTTGGTTCAGGGCGTATCTCATGTTCGAATTTGCCGGAAGCGGTCACGATACGGACCGTTATCGTTCCGCGGGCGCCGATTGGGGCGTCCTGACATACGAGACACTCCGAAACCGAAGGGGATAGTTCCGGTAAGGTGTTGCAATGAGCATGCCCTTCATCCTTCGATCCGTGATGTTTGCTGGCCTTTCCGTCATTTGCACTGTGCCCGTGGCGGCGATGGTTGATCCGCCTGCGTCGGCACAGCCTGCAAGCGCGGGGGCAGTAGCAGTGCCTGCTGCAGCGGGCGGGACTGCATCACCGGCGACCCCAGCGCAAGCACCAACACCAGCGGCAGCACCAGCACCAGCACCAGCGCCCAAGACCGCGATTGTTGAACGCGGGGCACTGGAGCTTGTCATTGAGCGACCCGGTCGCGTTGAGTCAGCGCGCAGCGATGAAGTGCGTCTTGAACTCGAGGCGTTTAGTGGTCCAGTCACCGTGAAGGACATCGTTCGTCGGAGTGGTGCAGTGAAAGCTGGCGATGCTTTGGTGACGCTCGAAGGTAAGGAGTTCGACAAGGGTCTTGAAGACCTGCGTGTTCAGGCCGCGGACACGCAGCGGCGGTTCGCTATGCAGAAAGAAGAGCGGGCGATGCAAGTTCGCCAGTCAATCGCGGCTCTTGAGCGAGCCACATTGACGTCGGAAATGGCACAGCAGGCTCTTGATTTGCACCGCGACTACGAATCAAAGAAGGCTCTCGAAATGGCGGACCTCGGGCTCAAGTCGAGTTTGGACGGGTTGCGTGACAATCACGATGAGCTCACGCAGTTGGAGAAGATGTATGCCGGTACATCACTGCAGAGTGAGACGAAGGACATCGTGCTCGACCGCGCGCGCCGTAGTGTGGAGCGTGGTGAGATCTACGCTAAGTACGCGCGCCGCGACAATGAACTCTATAAGGCGATCCGCGCTCCAAATGAATCTCGCCGAATTGAGGATCAAGCCAAGTATTCCAAATTGGATCTTGAGGGCGCGCAACTCCAGCAGCGTTTAGGTGAGATTCGTGCAGAACTCGACCTTGCTTCGGCGGCACGAGCGCTCCGCGACATTGAGCGTCGTTTGGAAAAAATGGAGGGCGATGCCGCGCGTTTGCGCGTGAAAGCGCCGTCAGATGGTTACGTCGTGGTGCGCGTTAAGGATGAGGGCGACCAAGTGCAGCCGCGTCAGGAATTGGCTCAAGTGGTCGACCTCAGCAAACTGCGCGTTCGTGGCACGATGAACGCTGATGCGATGCGCATCATTAAGCAAGGTGATGTTGCCACGGTTTGGTTCCCGGCGCGCCCGGAAATTCGCGCTGAGGCCGTGGTTGACGATCTGGTAGTGGTTGGTGCGCCAGAAGGCGACGGCGCAGCATTTCCGTTTGTTGCAACGCTTCGCAGCCTCGACGGGAGTGTGTTCCCAGGCATTGAGGCGCGCTTGGTAATTCGCGGAACACTGACCGACCGCTTGTTGGTTCCCAATAAGGCCATCAAGCAAGAGAAGGGGCGGTTCACCGTCAAGGTTCTTGTCGACGCAACTCCATCGGAGCGCGAGGTTCGAGTTGGCGCTTCTGATGGAACGAAGACCGAAGTGCTTTCTGGTTTGCAGGCGGGCGAACAGGTCGTGATGCCGGATGCATGACGAGGTAGGTACGAGTTCCATGTCACTGCGGCGCACCGTGATCGGCAGGACAGCGGTCATGTGTGTCGCAGGGTTGCTTGCCGTGATTACGGGATGCGCCCAGACCGCAGGGTCAGTGAGCACATCAGTTGACGCTGATGCGCTCGCGCAGCGGCCGGCGGGTGAGCAGCAAGCGCAGCACTCGGGCGGAACTCCAACCACCATCACTCCACAGCAAGCAACGACCGCAACGCCGCCGGCACTTCGACCGGTGCCAGATCCGCAGCACTCGTTGACGCGCACACATGCGACGCAGGCACGCGGACGGGCCTGGACGTTAGCGAACCAGTATCCCGACGGCAGTTTTGGAACATTCGAGAGCCCGCGCGCTCGAGAGATTTACCTTGACACTCAGGCGAGTCACCGAGCATTCCACACAGCAACCACAGCACTCGTGTGCTGGTCACTCATTGGCCCGGCTCGAACGGATCCAGCATCCAGCGCTGCGCTTCTGCGTGGGCTCGCATGGCTTGAAGCGCAGGGCGAAGTAGGTCGCGCTTCGGGCAAGACCTTCTACAGTGTGTGGACGCATACCTATCTCTTGGAGTTAGCGGCAGCGATTCTGGCGGATCCCGCGCGCGCCGCTGATCATCCAGCGTGGCGCGCGATTTTAGAGCGCGAGGTTCAAGTGGCGCGCCGTGAACAAAGCGCTGAAGGCGGTTGGGCTTATTACGACTTCAACCACATTGGTCAAAATCCGAGTGGTCATGAAAGCACCAGCTTCAACACGGGTTCGATGATCGAATCGCTCCTCAATGCGCGCGCGCAGGGTGCAACTATTCCGCAGGGAACTATCGAAGACGCGCTGACATGCATGGAGCGGATGCGAATACCGAGCGGGTCATTTGCATATGGAACCTACGCAGAATTGAATGTTGCTGGCGATTACAACAAAGTCTCCGGAGCAAGTGGCCGCTTGCAAGTGTGCAACCTAGCACTCTTTCGTAGTGAAGCGAAGGGAACTGATGGCGAAACGCTTCTGCGTGGCGTGGAGTTACTGCGCGAGAGGCATTTCTATATTGAGATTGCGCGCGGCCGAGTGATGCCGCATGAGGCGTTCTATCGGAATTCTGGCTACTACTATTTCTTTGGTCATTACTACTGTGCACGGGTGTTGCAACTCGCCCCGGCTGGTCCGCGCCGCGATCTCTTAGTGCGCTGGTTAGCAGAGCAAATGGCGATCGACCAGAATAAAGACGGCAGCTGGTTCGATTACCCGCTCTATGGATATGGGTTTGCATATGCCACAGGATTTGCAATGCGAACTTTGGAAATTCTGGAGCCGATGATTGCTGAACAGGTGCGCGCCGCGGGCGACACCGGCGCGCTGCCGGTGCCGCCCGAGAAATTCTCTGGCAGTCAGTAACTACGCCGCTCCTCAGCGCTTCCTTCGACGTGACATTGCCGCGCACGCCGAGATAACCAGTGTTGCCGCCGCGCCAGGGGTGGGAACAGCGGGGCCGCCGCCCGGCGTGTCGTGCACCCACGATCCGTACTCGCCTATATGCCAGCCTGCATCATCAAGCCATGCATGTGGGGGCATTCCTCCGGTAGATGTCAGTTTGATCGGTCCGACCGTGGCCGCTGAATAGATGGGATCAGTGGAGTTGGACCGAACAAACGCTACCGAATCCAACAGCTCGTTCCACGGCAACGTGTCGAGCGTTCCGTCATTGCCTGGATCAAGATCCATGCCAATGTTGCCCGCGAACGAACGCACGAGGAGGTAGGTGACTGAGTCGGAATTCTCAAAGTTCAACGAGTCGCCGGTGCCGATCGTGGCATGGTTTCCCGCTGGATCAATTGAAAGCATCTGTCCATTGAAAGCGGTTGAGCCGAAGGATGCCTCGTGCCCAACAAATCGTCCATTGGAACCGAGGGACCATGATGAGAGATCCACAGCCATCTCAACAATGCCACCCGGATCAGTGCCACTGTCGCCAATCGCAAGGAACCAACATCCGGCGAGTGACATTCCCGGCGCACCCAGTAACTCGAAGTACTCGTCGTTGTCGGCACCTTGCTGGTCAACCCGTAATTCAGAAATTCGCAGGGATGTTGCCGCGCGCCCACCGCTACCCGTGGCGAGGCCCGCTGAGGCTGCTCCTGCAATCGCAGCCCATGAAATCGCCGCTGCCGTGCAATGCACGGTCTTTACCTTCATTCTGTGAGTTCCCATTTCATTCCCTTGCGGCTAAGCCGCGAAATTCCCTGCGCGGCGCTACGGTAATGCGAGTCCGCGATGGTTCTCGGAAACACCGCGGAAATTCCGGTGAAATTCCGGGGAATTTGTTCCGCACGCGTTGGATTGTGCTTGTCCAGTCATGCGTAGTTGGTCACAATGTTGCCATGCTGATCCCCATGCGACGCGCGGCTGCCATGTTCATGCTCTCGTGCATTCCCCTCGTGGCAGGTTCGGCGTGGGCGCGGTCGCAGTCGGTGCTGTTGATTCCTGACACATCCGCGGACAAGATCTGGGCATTCAATGCCTATGACGGCTCGGTGATTTCCAACAATTTCATTCCCAATGATGGCCGCATGAAGCAGGTCATCCAAGTAGCGCAGACCCCACAAGGCACGTTCCTGATGGCCGACGTTGGCAATGATCAGAGTTGCAGTGCCGATGATGCAGTGCGTGAGTACTCCCGCTGCGGTCAATACATTCGCACTCTTGCCGGACCATCGGATGGCGTTTGCAATCCGGAAGGCATCTGCATTGCGTATGGCAAGGTGTGGTTTATTCGACTCTATGACAGCGCCTTTGAGCCCACCCCGGGTGCTAATGCGATTTGGTCCATGAATTACGACGGCACCGGTCTGACACAGGTGTGCGCCAGTCCGTCGTTCGGCAAGACATGGTCGCTCTTTCCGTACAACGGCGGATTTCTGGTCGGCGACATTCTCGACCACAATCTGGAATTTGCGCCGCTGAACTGCGCGACCTCCGCGCCGTTCTACGCCTATGGCCAAGGCGGCGGAACCATGCGGACGCCGCAGCAGATTCAAGTGTTGCCCGATGGCACAGTGATTGCAATGTTCTTTTCCGGATCGGCCGGAGCCTCGCTCTTCAGCCCAACTGGCGAGCTGCAGGGACAGATCTCCACCCCAACAGGGCGTGGCGTCTATCCGCTTGGCAATGGGGAAGTGATGTTCTCTGGTGGTACGCAAGTGCAAGCGTTCAACCCGGTGACGAGCCAACTTCGGACGATCGTTAACCAAGTCACCCCGCTCGCCAGTTTCCGGTGGATTTCTGCCGCCACGCTTGTGAGTTGCCCTGCGGATTTGAATTGCTCCGGCACAGTTGATGGTGCTGATCTTGGGGCGCTCCTCGGCAATTGGGGAGCATCCGGCAACGGCGACCTTGACGGCGACGGCGCGGTCAACGGAAGCGACCTTGGAATTCTGTTGGGTAACTGGGGCAATTGCGGCTGATAGCGGGGCGCACAGAGCAGTCCGATAGACTCGTTGGGATGCTATTCCAGTCATTACTGAGTGCTGTTCTGTCCATGACCGTCACATGTGTGGGGGCGAGTGCAAGCACGCTTGCAACGCTGCGTGGATCCGGCCCAGCCATCGGAGACGCCATGCCGGCTCCGCTTCTTGCAACTGCGGTGCGGGAGCGCATGCCATCGTTCCGCGAAGTGGGTGTCACCTACGTCATTGTGTTCTTCAATTCATCGGACGCAGTCAGTAGGCAGTCGCTTCCGCTGCTTGACACATTGGCGCAACGATTCGGCAAGAAACTTGTGATTGTGGCCATTAGCGATGAGCCGGTTTCCGTGGTCCGCGAATTTGCATCAACTCCACAGTGGGCGCCAAAGTTGGGATTTGTAGTTGCGGCGGATCCCACTCGAAACTCGCTGCAAACTGTCTATGGGCAGGGCAGTTGGCCGACACTTCCCGTTGCGTTCGTAGTTCGCGGTGGCATTGTGCAGTGGCGTGGTGTTCCGCTTGACCTTGAAGCCACTGTTTCTGCAGTGGTGACTGATCACTGGGACATCGCAGCCGCTCAACGTGCCGCGGAGCAGCAGCGCCTATGGGACGAGCAGATGGCGAAAGTGGACGCACTCGCAAAATCCGCGCGATTTGATGAGGCATTGGCAGCGCTTGACGGATCATGTGCAAGCGCAATGCCTGCACAGTCCGCTCTCTGCACGGGGCGGAAATTCTCGCTGCTCGTTACGGCTCACCGCATCCCGGAGGCCTTGAAGATTGGTGCCGAGATCATGCGTGCGCCTGCGAACGACAAGCAAGCGGCCGGCATTGCGTGGACGATTGTCAACGTGATCCCTGGTGATCCAGACGCACTGGCGTTCGCACTGAAGGCGGCGCAGTCCTCGGACCGCGCGCTCAAGGGCCGTGATCCGATGGTCGGTGCGATCCTTGCGCGTGTGTTGTGGCTTTCCGGGCGACGCACTGAGGCTGTGGAAACCGCGCGCCGCGCGCTCAGCTTGGCGGATTCGCCGGACCTGCAGAATTCCCTTCGTGAGGATCTGCGTGTTTATGAACCAGCTGCCAAGCCGTCCGTCCCGGCGCGGTGAATGAGTAGCACTGCACATGCGCGTTGATGGCTCGCGTCTGCGGCCTATGCAGTATTCAGTCGAGCACAAATACCCGGTGCAGGAATCGACGGGCAGGCACGGGGAGCACATCGAAGGTGGTTCTTAGTGTCTCTTCAGCGGTGAAACGGACAGCCGCAGTGATGAGGACCGTATAGGTCGTTGCAACTGCTATGAACTCAACTGTTGCGCCTATCCGTCCAGCAGAAAGCACCATTGACTCGCGGATACTGTGCCCAATTGACTGCGAGGCGAGCCCAGTGAGCAGTGCCAATCCAGGTCCAAAGGTGAGATGCTGGAGGATGTCTCTTCGCGAGACGTCAAATTGCCGCATGATCCAGACGAGTTGCGCGAGTGAGGCAAGGGTCATGGTCGCCCCAGTCGCTGCGCATATCACGGTAATCGGGGCGTAGTTATGAACGCCGACGGATGGGCCAAGCCAGACGAGCAGTGCGCCGATCACTGCGCCGCCGATGGTGCCACCCATCTTGCCGACTTCGAATCCCGCAACGGCTTTGAAGCGCTGCAGCCCGAGGAGTGGTCCAGTGATGAGACCGGCAATTGTTGCGTACGTGGCGCCGATGCACAGAAAGTAGAGGCCGTTGTTTATAGCGGACCATTTACCGGCCCACACCATTGCTTCGACCGTTGGAAAGAGTGATGCTGTGACAACAGTGGTGATTGGCACAAAGAGCATCGCTCCCGCGAAGACGCGCTCCATTCCGAGTCGCTCTGCCACGCGATTGCCGCGATCGCGTGCGAGGAATGGCGCCAAGACATTTTGCAACGCGCTCGTAAGGAGCATGGTTGGCTGGTTCGCGAGTTGGAAGGCAAAGTAGAAGAGGCCGACGGTGGATGCGGGAATCGCGATGCCCAAGATGAGGAAGTTGAGTTGTCCCTGAATCGTATTCATCACCGCTGCGATCAGTGGCCACTTCATGAAGCGAGCCATGTCCGGAAGACCCATGCCTTGCCAACGGAAGTCCGAGCGTTTGCACGCGCCACAGAAAGCGAAGTAGATAAATTCAATGACGGGGGTGGCTACTTGCGGCGCAGCCAACGCGATAGCGCCCATTCCACGCGATGCCATCCACCATGTCAGCGCGATTCTTATGAAGGCCGAGACGACATCCAGTTTCGCGAGTTCGCTGAATCGCAATTCCACCGACATGCGCATTCGGCTGACCGTGGTCATGGCAGAGAGCACCTGCCGGATAGCCATCAGCCACAGTACGACAGGGAGGCCCGGTAGCGCTGCCGCAGCGAATCGACCCTCAAGCGATGGCAGGAACTCAACGACGCCGATGGTTGCTACGGCGCTGAGGGTCAGGAATGCCGAGCCCCACCAGAACATGCGCCCGGCCGCGTTGTCGTAGTCCAGCGGACGAATGCTGGGCATCACAAGCGCAGTGCCGCCAGCGCGAAACAGCGCGGTCACCCCCATGATTCCGATGGCAATTGCATAGGTGCCGACCTGCTCTTTAGTCAGGTACCAGCCAACGATCACTTGCGCTAGCAATGCCGATAGGCGCGCAACGACGCTCGCGAGCGTGGTGACCACGATGGCGAGTGTTCGTTTTTGGCGGATCAGGGGGCTCATCGGGG
>JAPLMU010000195.1 GCA_026386795.1 Planctomycetota bacterium | reverse complement strand
GAAGAGGCGATCCGCTCGGGTCGTTCGCGCATTGAACTTGATCTTTCTGCGGTGAGTTTCATCTCATCCGTCGGTATTGGCGTGCTACTCAAATCGCTCTCGCGCTTTCGTGCTGTTGGCGGAACGCTGGTGATTGTGGAAGCCAGCGTTCCGGTGCGAGAGATGCTGAAGATTTCGCGGCTGGAAATGCTGCTGGGTGTTGCAGCAAGCACCACCGCTGGCGCGCAGTTACCGAATGCATCAACGGCGATCGGTCCGCGCACTGGTTGGACTGGCGAAATCAGTCCGTGCATTTCAAGTACGGCGAGCAACTCGAATACGTCAAACACTCCGCGACCACAACGCGCGCAAGCAGTGTTCATTCGCGAAGGTTCCATTCGCGCCACCACATCAGCGCTCGCGGTTGGGCATCTTGCACTCGCCTCTGATCAATCATCAGCAGCCGGTCACTTCGGCGAAGGCCTTGTTGCGGGCGGCACCATCGCCGTAGCACCCGCCAGTGCGCCCCGCCCCGACTGCTTGGCATCGAGCGATGCTGGCAGCGTCATGTGCATTGCGCGCGACACCCTGATGGTGGACGCACCTGCCTCCCTGCGCGGATTCTTTGAGTGGGACGGAACGCATCCAGTGACGCTTTCGATGCTTGCCGCCGAATTGGTGCGCGTAGCAAATGGCCCAGTGGCATTCCTTGCGATCGGCGAATGCGCGGGTGCGTTCGGCGCATGGGCGCGCAGCTCGCCTGACGGATGGCGCACGCAGCCGCCAACCATGACCCCAAACGAACTGCGCGCCGCGCTCCGTTTCGCAGGCGACCCCATGCACCGCGGCGAATCGATGGTGGCCGTTGGCTTTGCCGCCGATGCGGGCTCGCTGTCCACACTGGCGCCCGATGTGGCGGCCACGCTCATCAATACCGACGGAACATTCCTGCACGCTCATGCAGCGGTCGCCTCGTACCGGCCCGTGCCGCGTGCCACGGTGGAGATCACCGCGGCCGGACAGTTGCTTGCTGAACAACCACTCCGCTCCGTGTTGCACGCGTTGCGAAACGCTGAAGGCACGGAAACCGCGTTCCTGCGCGGCTCACTCTGGGCCGTCCCGATTGGAGCGTCGGCATGAGTCTTCTGATTGCAACGCTTGCCATCGGACTGGTATTTGCAGTGCTTGCACTTGGCATCTACATGTCGTTCCGCGTCTATCAGATGCCGGACATCACAGCGGATGGTTCGTTCCCGCTGGGTGCCGCCATCACTGCGCGGCTTCTGCGCGATGGCGCTGACCCGGTGACAGCCACCCTTGCTGGCATGGCTGCGCATCATGGGCGCGAGCAATGTGCCCATCAATGCGCGCACGCTCTTCACCCCGTTTGAAGAAGCGGCGCGCGCATCGTTCGGACCAGAGACCAGCATCCTTGGCCGCAGCGTTCCATCGGGGGATCTTGGGCTACTTGCAGCAAGTGCGCTCATTGCGGGCATTGCCACCATTCTGATGGTGCTGTTCCTCAAGACCGAACTCGGTGCAGCCATGCGAGCCACCGGCGACAACGCACGCATGTTGCGCGCGCTGGGTACCGCCATCACCGCGCGGCTCCTGCGCGATGGCGCTGACCCGGTGACAGCCACCCTTGCTGGCATGGCAGGCGGCGCGCTTGCTGGCGCGATCACCGGCACCATTCATGTGCGTTTCAAGGTGAATGCGCTGCTCTCTGGCATCTTGGTGATGACGGCGCTTTACTCAGTGAACCTGCGCATCATGGGCGCGAGCAATGTGCCCATTAATGCGCGCACACTCTTCACTCCGTTTGAAGAAGCGGCGCGCGCATCGTTCGGACCAGAGACCAGCATTCTTGGTCGCAGCG
>JAPLMU010000048.1 GCA_026386795.1 Planctomycetota bacterium | reverse complement strand
GAGGCAGACTTGGTGGCGCAGGTGGCAACCATGTTCGACCCGCTGGTGGTGGTGAAGCATCAAGCAGCAATCGGCGCGGATGCAGCAGCAGTTGCCACAGCACCCATCGACTGGGCAGGAAGCGTGGGAGCATCACTTGCCGCGACCTTGATATTCGTCGGCGTGCTCTCTGTGCTCGCGTACTTCTTCTTCTCTGCGGAGCACAAGGGCACGCTCGGACGCGCCGCAAAGGTGGGCGTTTGGTACTTGATGATCACCTTCGGAGCCAGCTTCGGGTTCACGGTGATGGGCCGCATCGCGCTGCTTGCCGCGCGCTTTGAGTTTGTGTTTGATGACTGGCTGTGGCTGATCGATCCGGCTGGAAAGCACTAGATATTGACACAGAGCGCGCGATTGCGCGAGTAAACGCTCAATGCCCCAATAAGCATTCAGCGCGTTTCTGAACCATTTCTGAATGTAATTCGGTGTGCAAACGGTCAGGGTGCGCTCTTGCGGCGCACTACTGTGCGCGGCTATGAGATTCGCCCGTACAACCATCTCGTCGCTTGTCCTTGCGGCTGCGGCAATGGGGCTTCTTGGCGCGATCGCTTCCGATCGCTTCATCACCACAACGCTGACGCAACAGTGGGAGCTCTTGGCGAACGGCTCCGCTGATCTAGCGCCGTCTTCGCAGCGTTTACGTTTCACAACGAGTGGGGGGGTAGACCCGATTCCGGATCCGCTCTACGGAGCATCGAACGCAACGTGCTTCATTTCTGAATTCAGATTGCCGCGAGTTTCATGGAGCGCGAGCGTGGATGTCAAGCAGGCGATCGCGTCATCGGCGCTGCCGGCTAATTCCGAGTTTCTGACGTTCATTCGATCGGTGCAGAGAGACTATCCATTTCCGTTTGAAATCGACTACGAGTTTTGCATGTACGTCAAGGTGACACCGAAGGCAACGTCGATCGGTTACTCCGCATTTCAAATCACCTCGGACATCTTTGGTAGTCCGCCGATTCGAGTGGAAGTCGCTTCGGATGAAGTGGCGCTGTCCGCTTCATCGAAGCCATTCGCTGGAAAGTTGGTGTACTCCTACGACCCGACGGGTGATGTGCTCACGATGAAATTTGGAAGGAGCACGCTCACTATCCCGGGGTACATGAACACGCTGCTTCCAAGCAAAGGGGTTGTGTTCTGGCAGCCAGTGGTTGGAATTGGCTGCTCTGCCAATTACGAGGCGGTGGATCCGCCGGTCACCATTCAACCGTTTACTTTCAGGAAGTTCCAAGCGTCAAATTTGACGCTGCCGGGCGCCATTCCTGACCCGCCGCCCTGAGGCAATGCCCCAACGCCCGGCGTATCTAGAATCTCGGTATGAGCTCTTCGGTTCCGGTCCTTGGCATCACGATGGGAGATCCCTTGGGGATCGGTCCAGAAGTGATCGTCAAGGCGTTGGCCGACCCCGCCATTCGGCGCATGGCGAACTTTGTCATCTACGGTCGCAATGAGACGCTGCTTGCTGCAGCCGATCGCGCGCGTGTTGGCCTTGATTGGTTCCGCATTGATGCTGCAAGTGAGCGCGCCCAAGACGGATCGGTGCTGCAGCCGTTGGTGCTTGATTACACATCGGAAGGTTTGCTTGATGCATCGCGGCCGGGTCCGACGCGTTTCGGCGGCTTGCTATCCAAGGCGTTTGTTGAAGATGCCATCACAGATGCAATGCGTGCGCCCGGTGATCCACGCCGGATTGATGCGATCGTCACCGGGCCAATCAGTAAGGAAAGCTGGTCGATCGGTGGATTCAAGTGGCCAGGCCACACAGAATTGCTTGCGTTTCGAACGAAGTCAAAGCGCCACTCCATGATGTTCAGTTCGCCGCGCTTGCGTGTGGCACTCGCTACAGCTCATCTGCCGCTGATGGATGTTCGCAATGTGCTGACCATTGGCAAGGTGTACGACCCGATTGATCTTGGACATCAGTTCTGCCAGCAACTCGGCATTGCAAAGCCACGCATTGCGGTGTGTGGGCTCAACCCACATGCCGGCGAGAATGGCATGTTTGGCGATGAGGAAGGGCGCGTCATTCGTCCAGCGATTGAGGCGGCGCGGCGCATTGGTATTGACGCCAAGGGTCCATTTCCTGGTGACACCGTGTTCATTGCGGCAGCCGCTGGTGAGTGGGATTTGGTGGTTGCCATGTACCACGATCAAGGTCTGATTCCTGTGAAACTTCTCGGTTGGGACAAGGCAGTCAATGTCACCGTTGGGCTACCGATTGTGCGCACGAGCCCTGATCACGGAACAGCATTTGATATTGCTGGTCAGAACCGCGCGAGCGAAGGCAGCATGAAGGCTGCGATTGAACTCGCGGTTCGCCTTGCGCCACAGCGCCGCACTGATTGGTCGAGTCCACATCCGCGCGGGCTTGGGGTGCCGGGTGTTGCTGGCGATTCCAGCGCGTCGGGCGCGGTAGATGATGGCGATTGAGCAACGCGCCGCTTAGACGGGCTCCCAGCCTTCGGGTGCCATCTCAAAGTGCGCGAAGTCGAACGCGGGCGCAACCACACATCCCACCAATGTCCACTCGCCATGCGAGCGCGCCGCTTGCCACCAGTGACGAGGAACCACGGCTTGCGGTTGCTCTCCGGCGGCAACATCACTTCCAAGGAGCACTGATGTCCGCGAGTCAGGAGTTGGCCCGGCGATCTCAAGTTCAAGTGGATCTCCGGCGTGGAACAGCCAGTGTTCATCGGCGTCAACGCGGTGCCATCTGCTTCGCTCGCCCGCGGAAAGCAGGAACAGAATGCTGGTGCTCGCTCCGCGTGGGGCATCGGGCGCACGGAAGGTTTCGCGAAAGAAACCGCCCTCGGGGTGGCGAACCAACCCGAGGGCGGAAATCATTTCTTCAGCTGTACGTCGCGCGGGCGACGTGTTGAATGCGCGTGGATCTTGGTCGTCCATGCGTATGTTCCTAGTTGCTTAGCGAATCACAATAGTGCTTGACTCGCCGATGAGTTCATAGACCACTTGCACTTCGGCATCAGCGAGTCGCACGCAGCCCATCGACATTTGCTTGCCGATCGATTGTGGATCAACGGTGCCGTGAATGCCGTAGCCAGTGAACTTGGCGGTGTCAGGGGTTGTGCCCTGCAGTCCGATCCAACGTTCGCCAATCGGATTCTTTGGATCATTCGACTTGAACTTCTCGCCAGTGCGCGGATTGCACCACTCGGGATCGATGAGCTTGGAACCAGCACGTACCTTGAAGGTGCCAACTGGAGTGGAGTCATTGGTACCAACGCCGCAAGGGAAGCTAGCAACCATGATGCGCTCGGAGCCAGTGCCGGTATAGACATTGAAGCGGTAATCAGCCTTGACCACTTCGCCGTCGAATGGTCCGTGGGCAAGCTTCAGGTGCATGTCAGCACGCAGAGCCTTCTCGCTTGCCATGCCGTTGATGCGTTGAATGAAGCGCCAATCAACACCGAGTTTCTCGCGGCTGGCAATGCGGGCGAGACTGTCGCCCTTCTTCACCACATAACTCTGGCTTGCGATATCGCCAGGAACAATCTTTGGTGAGAAGAACAGGGCGGTTGCAAGGTTGTTGATGCTGGCGTATGCCTGTATGCGTTCTGTCGCGCTGAGTGCATTGGAATCAAGAA
The DNA here is from genome assembly GCA_026386795.1 of Planctomycetota bacterium. Taxonomy (GTDB): domain Bacteria; phylum Planctomycetota; class Phycisphaerae; order Phycisphaerales; family SM1A02; genus UBA966. The sequence continues at coordinate 7,289 of JAPLMU010000048.1, read as the reverse complement.
GGCGCGTGAGTTCAGCGCGGGCGCGGATTGGATCAGAAGCGATCATGGCGTTCGCTTGCTGGATTCGTTGCGAGGCGTTGCCGAGTGTTGCGGCCGGTGTGGTCGCTGGAGTTCCGGGTGTACCGGCAATGCCCGCCGTCGCCGCGCCGGTCATGGCGGACTGTGCAGTGGCGATCGCCGTGGTGGTGGCGGTGCCCAGCGGAGCGGTGGGAGTAGCGGTGGCGGTGTTTGCACCCGTGGTGACGGCGCGCGCACTGGTTGCCGCGTTGATGTCGGCCATGGTGGCATTGACGACGATGGTGCTGGTGCCGGCAGCGGTTGCCGCATCATCGATCAGCGGATCAGTGATCGCGGCAGTCCCTGTCTTCGTGATCGCGGCAGTCCCTGTCTTCACCTCCGGACTTTCGCTCTTGTGCGTCAGGAACCATCCTGCAGCAGCGCCGCCAAGTCCAATCGCCGCAACGGCGATGAACAGCGAACGCATCCCCTGGGCATTGCGAGCGCCAGCGGAAATAGGCGAGTGGGAACGGGGCGATTGGCTAGGAAGGGTCATCCTTGACCTCGTGTGCAAGCGGTGCGAGCGGGAGCGCGGCGTCCAATGCCGTGCATGTGTCAGATATCGGCATTGTGCCACAATTTGCCGCAGTGATTGCGCGGGTTTGTTGATGTCGCGGGCAGTTGCCATCGCCGCGGTTTAGGGCGCGGGAGTGGTGGCGGCAATCGTCTGCTGCTCGGAGGCCACGAAGTGCATGGAAATGTCGTGCGGATCAGTGGGGAGCGCGTCAACAAGTTGCGCGTTGGGGATGACGCCAATGCGGAGCGTGTGCGGAGCAAGGGTTGCGAGGAATCGGTCATAGACCCCAGCGCCTCGGCCAAGGCGGTGACCGTGGCGGTCGAATGCAAGACCTGGAACGACGACCGCAGTCAGGGTCGCGGTGCGGACCGGGACGTGGGCGCGAGGGACGGCCATGTCCCAGGCGTCGGGTTCGCATTGGTCGCGGTGCCATATATCGCCGGCCATACAGGCGGGATCGATGGCTACGGGCTGAAGGAGCGAAGAGCGGCTTGACCCGCATCCGACGCAGACCTCCCATCCTGACGAGATCGCCCATGATGCCAGCATGATCGGGTCAATTTCGCCACGGATGGGCACATAAACCATGAGGCGGCCGTTGGTTGAATTGGTGTGTTTCGCAGCATGATCGCGTAAGATGCCAACAAGATTGGCACATATTTGGCCACTGATGGCGGCGGTGTGGTCCCCCTGGCTCCTTGAGGCATGCCGCGCCCACGCCCGGAATGCCGACTTTGAAGCATCGGGGCCCGGGGGCGGCTGTGAAGGATTTAAAGTTATGTCAGACAATGATTTGCATTTAATTTGAGCGAATATTAAGCAAAGATCTACACAAGTATGAGATCGTAGTCGGTCGGTCTGGTCGACAATATCCACTCTCGGTGAAGTGCGCGACTCTCGCGTCTTCCATTTACTTCGGCAAGGAATCAAACAACCATGTGCGGAATCGTTGCTTACATCGGCAAGAAGCCAGCCACCACTCTCCTCCTTGAGGGTCTGAAGCGTCTTGAGTATCGCGGCTACGACTCGGCGGGCGTGGCGGTTCAGAACGGGACGGGCGCTATTCAGATTGCCAAGAGCGTTGGGCGCGTTCGTGTTTTGGAGGAGCTGATTGAAGGCAAGCGCGGATTCGACGGAGGCGTCGGCATCGCGCACACGCGTTGGGCGACCCACGGCGGCGTGACTGAGGTCAATGCTCATCCGCACTGCGACGATCCCATCAAAGGGCATGGCATTGCGCTGGTTCACAACGGCATCATCGAGAATTACGCCTCGATCAAGATTTACCTGACGGATAAGGGACACGTCTTTAAGGGCCAGACTGATACGGAAGTGTTAGTGCACCTGATCGGCGAGCTCTACCAGGGTGACCTTGAGCACGCCGTGCAGGCCGCGCTTCGCGAGGTGACCGGCGCGTACGCCATCTGCTGCATGTGCGAGAAGGAGCCCGGCGTCTTGGTTGTTGCGCGCAAGGGCAGTCCGTTGATGGTTGGTGTTGGCAGTGACGAGTATGTGGTTGCCAGTGATCAGAGTGCGATTGTGGCGCATACGAACCAGGCATTCACGCTTGAGGATTACACGGTTGCCAAGTTGACCAAGGATTCGTTCCGCACCAGCACGATCGACAATGTCACAGTTGATGCGAAGATTCGCGCGCTCGAGATGGATCTTTCTGAGATCGAACTCGGCGGGTTCGAGCACTTCATGCTCAAGGAGATCTTTGAGCAGCCGGCTGCGCTGACACGCACGCTGCAGGGCCGCGTTGATCACCGCGCCGGGCAGATTGTTCTTGGTGGAATTGGCGATCACGCGCGCGCGCTTGCATCAAGTCGCCGCATCACGATGATTGGCCAGGGCACCGCACTGCATGCGGCAATGATCGGCAGTTACCTGATGGAAGAGTGGGCGAAGATTCCTGCGGACTGGGACTTTGCAAGTGAATTCCGCTATCGCAATCCGATCGTCAGCGAAGGCAGTGTTGTGGTTGCAGTGAGCCAGAGCGGCGAAACGGCAGACACACTTGCCGCGCTGCAAGAGGCGAAGGCGCGCGGCGCGCTTGCTCTTGGCGTCATCAATGTGGTTGGTAGTTCGATCTCTCGCGAAACCGATGCGGGTATTTACTTGCGCGTTGGACCAGAGATCGGTGTAGCGAGCACAAAGGCGTTCGTTGGTCAGGTGATGGTGTCAGCAATGCTGGCGCTCTACATCGGCCGGCGTCGTTTGCTGAGTCAGGAGTTTGTCTCCTCGGCGCTGCGTGATCTTGAAGCGATCCCTGCGCATATTGAGCGCATTCTGCAACAGAGCGAACATATTCGACGTTCCACCGAGAAGTACATGGAGCGCGAGAACTGGTTGTTCCTTGGTCGCGGCGTGAATTACCCGGTTGCCTTGGAAGGCGCGCTGAAACTGAAGGAAATCAGTTATATCCACGCAGAGGGAATGCCGAGCGCGGAGATGAAGCACGGACCGATCGCGCTCATTGATGACGGTATGCCATGCGTATTCGTTGCCACGCGGAACAGCCAGTACGAGAAGGTGCTTTCAAACATTCAGGAAGTTCGCAGCCGCGGTGGGCACGTCATTGCGGTTGCCACCGAAGGCGACGAGCACATCAAGAGCATGGCCGAGGACGTCTTCTATGTGCCGGATGTCCCAGAGATGTTGCAGCCACTGGTGACGGTGGTTCCGCTGCAGTTGCTCGCGTACCACGCCGCAGTATTGCGCGGCAAGGATGTCGACAAGCCGCGCAACTTGGCCAAGAGCGTCACTGTGGAATAATTGGATAGGTGGTGCTCATCGCACTCGCCAATCACCTGCATGCACAGTCTGGACCCCGCTCGCCTGGCCGCACTCGCCGGAGAGGACTGGGCCGCGCTCAGCGGCCGTCCTCGTAAGGCGAATGCGGGCCAGTAAGAAGGCTGGCTTGAAAACCGCGCCAGCCAAGCATGTCGGGCGAGACCACCGTCATCGCGACTCAAACGTAAAGCTCTTGCCTTCGTAGTTCACGGTGACGGTTGTTCCTGGCGGGCACTTACCACTCAGGATTTGTGTTGCAAGCGGATTCTCCAGCCGCTGTTGGATCACGCGCTTGAGTGGACGCGCGCCGTACTGCGGGTCATAGCCTTCGTTGGCAAGTGCCTCGATCGCGCCAGGCGTGAGGTTCAGCGTGATCTTGCGCTCTTCAAGGCGACGGCGCAGGTTTGTCAGTTGAATTTCGACAATTCCTGAAAGGTCCGCTCGTGTCAGTTGATGGAAGATGACTTGCTCATCAATGCGATTGATGAGTTCCGGGCGCAGGTGCTTCTTCACTTCGGTCATCACGTGTGCCTCAATGAGTGCATCGCTTTCGCCCTTCTCACTGAGTTCCATGAAGACGTGACTTCCAATATTGGAGGTCATGACAATGATGGTGTTGGTGAAGTCCACGGTACGACCTTGGCCGTCAGTGAGGCGACCATCATCGAGCACCTGCAGAAGGACATTGCTGACGTCTGGATGAGCCTTCTCGAATTCATCGAAGAGCACCACGCAGTATGGTCGGCGACGCACGGCCTCTGTGAGGCGGCCGCCCTCTTCGTAGCCGACATACCCGGGCGGCGCGCCGATGAGTCGGGCTACGGAGTGTTGCTCCATGAACTCACTCATATCGATGCGAACCATAGCCGCTTCGGTGTCAAAGAGATATTCCGCAAGCGCCTTGCACAACTCCGTCTTGCCAACACCAGTCGGACCAAGGAAGAGGAACGATCCGATTGGTCGACTCGACTCTCCAAGACCAGCGCGGTTGCGGCGTACAGCCTCGGCTACCGCTTCGACTGCTTCAGGCTGACCGACAACACGCTTGCGGAGGTCATCCTCAATGTGCAGAAGCTTTTGTTTTTCACTCTCTACTAGCTTTGAAACAGCAATTCCTGTCCAACGACTGACCACAGCCGCAATGGCATCGGGGTCCACGTCTTCGCGGACGAGCATCTCGCCGGAAGCCATGCGCTTCTGCAGATTCTCTTGCGCAGTCCGCTGTGACACTTCTAGTTTTTTGATGTCGTCATAGAGAATGCGTGCAGCTTTTTCAAAGTCGCCAGCGCGTTGGGCTTGATCTGCCTCGATCTTCTTGTCTTCGATTTTCTTCTGTGCATTGTTGACAAGGTCGAGGTCCTTCTTCTCAGCCTGCCACTGTGCGGTGAGGCGTCGATCCTCTTCTTTCAGTTCGGCGATGTCCTTCTCAGTCTTCTTTACGCGCTCTTTGCTCTCTGGATTTTTATCCATCTTGAGAGCTTCGCGTTCCATTTCCAATTGCCCGAGGCGGCGCTTCACCCCGTCAAGCACGCTGGGCATGCTGTCATTTTCAATACGGAGGCGGCTCGCGGCTTCGTCGATGAGATCAATGGCCTTGTCAGGCAGGAATCGGTCAGCGATATAGCGCGCACTCATTTGAGCGGCAGCAACAAGGGCGCTGTCTTGAATGCGGCAGCCGTGGTGTGCTTCGTATTTACCCTTAATTCCACGGAGAATTGCAATGGTGTCAAGCACGCTCGGCTCGCCAACGTAGACGGGCTGGAAGCGACGTTCGAATGCCGGATCTTTTTCGATGTGCGTGCGATATTCATCAAGTGTGGTCGCGCCGATAGTGCGTAACTCACCGCGACTGAGGGCTGGCTTGAGTAGCTGCCCAGCTCCTGGGCTACCGGTGTTTGCGCCAGCACTTACGACAGTGTGGATCTCATCAATAAAGAGAATGATCTTACCGTTGGAAGAACTCACCTCGCGGATGACCGCCTTCAAGCGCTCTTCAAATTCACCTTGGAACTTAGCACCCGCAAGCAACTGCCCAACATCTAGGGCAACGATCTTGACATCTTTCATCTGCTCGGGACAATCGCCATCGACGATTCGCTTAGCAAGACCTTCAACAACAGCAGTCTTGCCAACGCCAGGTTCGCCAATCAGCACCGGATTGTTCTTGGTGCGGCGGCTCAGGACCTGCATGCAACGGCGAATTTCTTCATCACGACCGATGACAGGGTCAAGCTTTCCGGCGCTGGCACGCTCGGTGAGATCGATGCCGTATTTCTTCAAGGACTCCATCGTGTTCTCAGCATTCGGGTCGTTCACGTTCTTTATTCCGCTTGCGGTGCGGATCTCCTGGATTGCTTTCGAAAGTTTTCGTTCGTCTGTACCAAGCGTAGTCAGTACGGTCTTGGCTGGTGTGTTTGCAGAAGCAAGCGCAAGAAGCAAATGTTCGACGGTGGTGTAGCCGTCCTTCATTGTTTGCGCGATCCGCTCAGCCTCGGTGATCACTTGTCCAAGCGCCTGCCCGGGTCGAGGTTGAGTTCCGGCGACGGTCGGCAGTCGCTTGAGCTCTGCGCGCGCAACTTCCTGCACGCGGCGAGGATCAATTCCGGCGCGCTCGAGCGCACTTGATGCTGCGCTGCGTGAATCAGTAGTCAGTGCGGCCAACAGATGAAGGGGTGAATACTCAGCATGCCCTGCTGAATTCGCCAACGTTTGACCAGCTTGGAGGGCTTCCTGCGATGCATGAGTGAGTTTGTCGTTCATGGCGTCACTCTCATTATTGGTGGTGGGGGCGCCAGCGCTCGGCGGGGAATCCGACCGGCGCATGTTCAGGACGCTCGTTGATCCATGCGGCAAGCCATTCCAAAGCATCGATCAACCGTGGTCCGGGGCGATTGAACATCTGGTTGCCATCAACGAGCATAACTGCATCGCATTGCTCACCGCGCGCATGCGCCGCGCGCGCACGCTGAACAGCAGGAAGTTTCCCCCACCATTCCGTGAGTTCAAGAGTGGGCATGGATGCACGGATAGCAGCAAGTGGAAGACCACAGGGCGCTACAACAATGCGCTCGGGCGCGCTCGCAATGATCTCCGCGGCGGTGGCAACGCGGCTCTTGCAACCCACAACATTGAGTGGGTGCGAACCACCAGCAAGGGTGATGAGTTCTGGGGTCCAATGCCCACCAACAAATGGTGGATCAGTCCATTCAAGAAAGAGCACAGAAGGACCATCAACAAAGGGCGCGCCGCGCTCACTCGCAGTCCAAAGTCGATCACGCAGCCCCGTGGCCGCCGCCTGCGCCTGCATGGAACGGCCAACAGTTTCACCCACGGTGAGTACGTCATCAAGTACTTGCCACACCGTCGTTGGATTCAAGTTGACAATCTTTGGCACACGCGGCAATGTGCGCGCGATACGTTCCACACTGCGAAGATCAATACTGCACACATCACAAAGATCTTGCGTCAGGATCACATCTGGATTGAGTTCACGCAGCAGAGTTTCATCAAGACGGTAAAGCGATTCACCGGCAGCAATTGACGCGCGAACCGCCGCATCAATTGCTGCTGAGTCAACAACCGCATGTGGGTCACCTGAATTCCCAGCAGTATGCGCAATACGCGCACTCGTCAGTATCGGAGCACTCAACGCCTGCGGCGGCCAGTCACATTCATGACTCCGACCAACCAGCAGATCCCCACCGCCGGCTGCAAACAGAAGTTCTGTGGCTGATGGAAGCAGACTAACGACGCGCATATGTATAGGTTAGGCAAGAGCACGAGCCTGCTGACGATCGAACGTTCATTGCGGGTGCTCGCCAACGCAACACACATACATGCGCAGTCTGGAACCCGCTCACCCTGGCCGCACTCGCCGGAGAGGACAGGGCCGCGCTCAGCGGCCGTCCTCGTAAGGCGA
>JAPLMU010000090.1 GCA_026386795.1 Planctomycetota bacterium | reverse complement strand
GTGCGGACGGAGGCGACAAACCCAAGGAAACCAGCATCAGCAGCAACAACCATGGAAGCTGCACCAACGACTCCAATAAGAGCGATCTTCATTTGTAGAAACATCCTTTTCCCGCCGATAGCAGGAGCTTGAAACATATGCCGGGATGATGTGCTAGCCCTTTTCAATGCCGACTGGTCCTTTACCAGCCGCAGCCAACCTCACCTCGACATAGGGACAGTACAACTCCGTATTGCGCAGTCAAGCAAGCACTAGGATATTTCTACATTACGCATGCATAGGCATGGCAGATAAACCTCACCCGTGAGTTACGGCGTGTTGGTTCGCGGACGATGATGTCGTTCACTCATGCACGCCGGCGGCGGGATGAAGCAATTCCCGCGAGCCCCAACACCGCCATAGCTCCTGGCGCTGGCACTGCAAAATTCGCCGCGAAATTGGATTGAACAGTGATTCCAGTGACGGTGTTCTTCACGGTTGCTGACGCAGCCCAGTTGATGATCGATGCGTTGCTTGCACTCACCACCAAGTGACCAGCCCACGAACCCCAGTCTCCTTGAGTACCCACGCGCGTGCCCGAAACCAACGCGAGGCTTTCGCTGAGCGAGGTGTTCGGTGGGTCGCTCGTATACCACCCAGCAAGTGTTGGCACGGTGTTCGCCGGTGCACTCGCGGGTGTTGCATTCCATGAGTTGCCAGTGAAGTTTGGGTCACCGTTGGTGGTTGAACCGGCATAGACATTCGCATCGCCCGCGAAGCGCGTTGCACCGATGGTCATAAAGCTGTCAATGGCTGTGCGCGTGGAGGTGAAGGTCACCGTGTCAGGCTTCCACGTCTTGCTGGCATTCCCAGCAGCCTGGAAGAAGTTCCCGGCAGCAGTGGTGGAAATGTTTGAGTCGTAAATATTCAGTAACCGATCCGGCTCGCCCGTGGTCACGGCAAAGACATCCACGAGGTAGTAGTCGCCCGAGCGCTGCACAAATGCAGTCCAACCCGTGAAACCGGCATGGGAGAGAGTGGCGAGCGCGCTGGCGCTGACGATGGCGATTGATGCGAACTTCATAATGCAGGTCCTGTTTCTATTGCTGTGGTTGGTCGAAAGTCGAAAGTCGAAAGTCGAAAGTCGAAAGTTGAAAGTTGAAAGTCAGAAAGTGAGAAGCGCTGTTCACGCACTCCGACGGCGCGAACGAAGTCCGGCCAAGAGCAGCACCGCCGCGCCTGGCACCGGAATGACGCTGAAACCCTGCGTGGTGACACCCGTTACGCCATCCTTGATGGATGCGAACGCGCCGTAGCGCAGGTTTCCAGTTTCTCCAAACGTGATCGGTGACGTTGATTGCAGCACCAGGTGCGAACACCAGATTCCAAACTGCGCGCCCGAGGCGCCCGAGCCATTCACTCGGCCCGGGAGACCAGCAAGCCCCTCGGCTGCATTGGTATCGGCCGGTGGATCATTGGTGTACCAACCTGCCAACGCCGGAACCGTATTAGCGGGCGCACTGATCGCGGTTGGTGTCCAAGAGCTGCCAGTAAAGTTTGGATCACCAGCGGTGTTCGCACTGGCATACACGCCGGCAGGAAGCAGATAGTTGGTGCCTCCAGCAGTCATGAAACTATCGATCGCATTGCGCGTGGACGTCCAGTTGGTGGTGTCTGGGCGCCATGCCTTGTTCAACTCGGATGACGCTTGATAGAAGCCGCCCGCCACCGTGGTGGAGATGGTGGCGTCGTACACGTTCAGGAAGCGGTCACTGGAATTGGAGACCGCTGCAAAGACGTCAATCACTCGATATCCGCCGATTTCACGCACGGAGGCAACAAACCCCATGAACCCAGCGCTTGCGGGAGCCGCCAACGCAGCAGCACCGAGTGTGGTGCAGAGAAGCGCGTTCTTGGTGTTCATGACGGAACTCCTGTCAGTAGTGGATGAAAGACGCCGACGCCGCCCAAGGCGTGCAGCTGCAGCAAGCATGGCGATCGCTCCCGGTGCAGGGATCGTGCTGACGCCCTGGGTAGTGACACCAGTCACGCCATCTTTAATGGACGCGGACGCATGGAATTGCACATTGCCCGATGGTCCAAAGACCACCGGCTGCGTGCCGCTCAGCACCATGTGCGAGCACCAAATGCCCCATGCGGCGCCATCGCTACCGACCGTTGGACCCGTGGCGCCTTCACCGGCGGTGGGGCCCGAGTTGCGGCGACCAGCCAGGCCAGTCAGGCTCTCTGCCACGTTCTGTTCGGACGGTGGATCGCTCGTGTACCAGCCCGCCAATGACGGAACGCCGTTGGCGGCCAGTCCGATACCAGTCCACGCACTGGAGGTGAAGTTTGGATCGGCGGCGGTAGTGGAACCGGCGTACACGCCTGGGTAGCCAGCCACGCGCAGCGCACCGGCGGTCATGAAGCTGTCGATCGCCGCACG
>JAPLMU010000057.1 GCA_026386795.1 Planctomycetota bacterium | reverse complement strand
CGGCGCTGGACTGGTTGCCAAGAAGGCTGCAGCGAAGGGTCTCAGTCGCAAGCCGTGGGTGAAGACGAGCCTTGCGCCTGGTAGCAAAGTGGTCACGGATTACCTAGTAAAGGGTGGTCTTCTCAAGCCGCTCGAGGACCTTGGCTTCTATCTCGTCGGCTACGGATGCACCACGTGCATCGGTAACAGCGGACCGCTGCCGGACCATATCGGTAAGGCAATCAAGGATGGCGACCTCATGGTGGCCAGCGTCCTCTCCGGCAATCGCAACTTTGAAGCGCGCGTTCACCAAGACGTGAAGGCGAATTACCTGGCAAGTCCGCCGCTGGTGGTCGCGTATGCGATCGCGGGCACGGTGAACATTGACCTTGCCACCGAGCCGCTCGGCACCGGAAATGACGGAAAGCCCGTGTATCTCAAGGATATTTGGCCGTCGCAGAAGGAAGTGGACGACGCGGTCGCTGCGTTCGTGACGCGTGAGCAGTTCACGCACGAGTACGCGCACGTCTTTGAGGGAAGCGAAGAGTGGCGCGCCATTGCCGCTGCTTCGAGCGAGATGTATCCGTGGGATTCCAAGAGCACGTACATTCAAAATCCCCCCTATTTTGAGGGTATGTCGATGCAAGTGGGCACCATTGCGCCGATCGCTGGAGCGCGCTGCTTGGCGTTCTTAGGCGACAGTGTGACTACCGATCACATCTCTCCGGCTGGCAATATCAAGTCGGATTCGCCTGCAGGCAAGTTCCTCGCGGAGCATGGCGTGAGCGTCGCGATGTTCAATAGTTACGGTAGCCGCCGCGGAAACGATCGCGTGATGACACGTGGAACGTTCGCTAATACGCGCATCCGTAACAAGATCACGTCGGACAAGACCGGCGGTTGGACCCGCGACTTCACCGACGGCGGCAAGGAGAAGTTCATCTACGACGCGGCCATGGCGTACAAGGCCAAGGGCATTCCGCTGGTGGTGCTTGCGGGCAAGGATTACGGCATGGGTTCAAGCCGCGATTGGGCTGCAAAGGGCACCATGCTCTTAGGGGTGAAGGCCGCGATCGCTGAGAGTTACGAGCGTATTCATCGCTCGAACCTTGTTGGCATGGGCGTGCTTCCGCTGCAGTTCCTTGATGGTCAAACCGCCGCGACGTTGGGCCTGGATGGCACCGAAACATTCAGCATTGCGGTGAATGATCGTGTTGAGCCGCGGCAGAAGATTGAGGTGACCGCGGTAAAGACCGACGGCACCAAGGTGCAATTTGACACGCTGTGCCGCATCGATACGCCGGTTGAAGTTGACTATTACCGCAACGGCGGAATTCTGCACACCGTGCTGCGGCGGATGGCAGCAAGCTGAGATTGATGGCTGCATATGTAGGGCGCGCGCGATGGATGTGACGGCACGCCATCGTTCGGTAGTGAAGAATTTCCGCAGCAAATCCCGAGTACTTCAGTCACCGCGTCCATACTGACGCGGTGACTGTTCTTTTACGACAACTTCAAGCCATCGCCGACGAATTGCTCGGCCGCGGTCTCCCAGCGCCAGCCGACGCGCTCCGTCGCGCGCGATTTCGCCCTGATCCGCCGTGGACATGGTGCGAGCGTTGTGGCGTGACGATGCAGGAGCGAGCGTGTCGATGTCGAACGCGCCGCGCTGGTGATGCGGCGCCGGAGTGGATCGTGCGTCTTGGTGCGCATGCAGGGCCGTTGCGTTCGTGGGTTGTTGATGTGAAGCACGCCGGATGGGAGTCAATGGCTGAGACGCTTGGCGCTGCGCTCGGCCAGCAGTTACTTGATTGTGGCCTGATTTCTAGGGGTGATCGTGGCGTCGTGATCGTTCCGGTGCCATCGCCGTGGTTGCGCACTCATACGCGCGGGATCGATCACGCGGGCGCGATAGCAACGGCTGTTGCGCGTGCGTGCACAGTGCGTTGTTGCACAGCGCTGCGGCAGCGGCTTGGTGCAACGCAGGTTGATGCAGATGCGCGCGTTGACCGCATCGCGCGTGCGCAAAGATTCAGTGCGCGACGTCGTGCGCATCGCGTGGTCGGAAAGCACGTGGTCCTCGTTGATGATGTTCGAACGACTGGCGCCACACTTGCCGAGGCGGCTGCCGTTTTGCGCCTTGCAGGAGCAGGGCGGGTGACCGGGGCAGTGGTCAGTGTCAAGGATTGAAATCGGTGCCCGATATGCACAATTCTGCTTGCATACTTATTGAGCCCCTCTTATAATCCGACCATTCAGGCCGCCCCAAGGGCGATTGAGACTCGGAACGCCAACGGCGCCCACGCGCCGGTGCATTTTCCTTGTGAAATTCCTTGCCTGGGGCACCCAACCCCCTTGACGGCAACTCTGATTTCGCTACAATTCGCGACCCGCTTCGGATTCGTCCGATGCGGCCTTTCTTTGACAAGTGAACAGTTGGAACGCCGCGAGGATGCGCCGGCGTCGGGACTCATCACGATGGGTTCACGACGTCAGCCTGCAAATGCAGGCAAAGCAGTCGATCACAGTCGACTGCCTGGACATCTCTCGTGAAGCCAAACGAAGACATGGTTATATCCACAGCCATCTCCTACCTTTCAAGCTGTAAAACGCTTGAAAGTGAGGCGAATGGATGTCCAAAAATTGCCGAGATTGCCATCTCGGCACGTCAGAACACGTAAGTGTGGACTGACGATAAAAGACCGGTCCGTCCTATGGACGGATCGCCAGGCAACCTTCATTCGAAGCAAAGCGGGTTTACCCGCAGAGTAGAGAACTTAATTGAAGAGTTTGATCCTGGCTCAGATTGAACGCTGGCGGCATGGCTAAAACATGCAAGTCGAACGATATGTAGCAATACATGTAGTGGCGAAAGGGCGAGGAATAGATTCCTACATACCTCGTCTCCTATCAGCTAGTTGGTGAGGTAATGGCTCACCAAGGCGAAGACGGGTAGCGGGTGTGAGAGCACGGCCCGCCGCATCGAGACTGAGACACTGCTCGGACTCCTACGGGAGGCTGCAGTAACGAATCTTCCGCAATGCGCGAAAGCGTGACGGGGCAATGCCGCGTGCAGGATGAAGCCCCTCGGGGTGTAAACTGCTGTCAGGGTGCAGGAAAGACATGACCATACCCAAAGGAAGCACCGGCTAACTCTGTGCCAGCAGCCGCGGTAATACAGAGGGTGCGAGCGTTAATCGGAATCACTGGGCTTAAAGGGTGCGTAGGCGGATGCATAGGCGCTTTGTGAAATCCCACGGCTCAACCGTGGAATTGCTTGGCGAACCATGCGTCTTGAGGTTGGTAGAGGTCACTGGAACGATAGGTGGAGCGGTGAAATGCGTAGATATCTATCGGAACGCCAAAGGTGAAGACAGGTGACTGGGCCAAATCTGACGCTGAGGCACGAAAGCGTGGGGAGCAAACGGGATTAGATACCCCGGTAGTCCACGCTGTAAACGATGCATACTTGGTCGGAGTGGTTTGACTCCATTCCGGCCGTAGGAAAACTGATGAGTATGCCGCCTGGGGAGTACGGTCGCAAGATTAAAACTCAAAGGAATTGACGGGGGCTCACACAAGCGGTGGAGCATGTGGCTTAATTCGAAGCAACGCGAAGAACCTTACCTAGGCTTGACATTCACGGATAAACTCTATGAAAGTAGAGGTACACCCGCAAGGGCGGAACGTGAACAGGTGCTGCATGGCTGTCGTCAGCTCGTGCTGTGAAGTGTCGGGTTAAGTCCCTCAACGAGCGCAACCCCTGTCGCTACTTGCTAACGCGTAATGGCGAGGACTGTAGCGAGACTGCCGGTGTCAAACCGGAGGAAGGTGGGGATGACGTCAAGTCCTCATGGCCTTTATGTCTAGGGCTGCACACGTGCTACAATGGTATGTACAGAACGATGCAAGACCGCAAGGTGGAGCAAATCGCTAAAGCATACCCCAGTTCAGATTGCGGGCTGAAATTCGCCCGCATGAAGTTGGAATCGCTAGTAATCGCGGATCAGCTACGCCGCGGTGAATATGTTCCTGAGCCTTGTACACACCGCCCGTCAAGTCATGGGAGCTGGCAGTGCCCGAAGTCGCGCAATTTCATGCGTGCCCACGGCAAGGCTGGTGACTGGGACTAAGTCGTAACAAGGTAGCCGTAGGGGAACCTGCGGCTGGATCACCTCCTTTCTAAGGGATAATTTAGACCACAATCGAGAGCGATCTTGATAGTGGATTTACTAGTCAACGTAACCTCGTACTGCAGCAATGCAGTGAACTAGCCAGTAATGGTTAGTCAATGGCGTCCAACTGTTCCTTGATATATAGCAGCGCCCCGGCTTTCTCAGCCGGGGCGCTGTGCTTTTTGGGATATTGCTTCAGGCGGTTCGTCGAGTGTCGCCTGGGCATTCGCGCGCTGGCGGCAGGCTGTCGCCATGCAATCTGGGGCGGCCGTGGGAGGCGTAATCTCTTAAATACTTGTCAAATCACCTGTTATAAGACCGCAAAATCAGTTAATTCGCTGCCACTTCTTGACCTTCGTGGAACCGGGGCTACTTTGTGGCAGAGGTTTGAGAGGAGACCGAGCCCTTCGGGGTACGGTCAAGGAAAGCGAAAGGGACCAGATACCAGACTCTTGTTGGCGAAATGCCTGCGTTATGCGCATGCACTCCGCTGACGGCAACGCGACCAAGTCACGCACTGGCTGTGGCGGAGCACACGCTTCGTTCGCCGGCCAGCTTGGAAGCCGAGTGGGTAGACGAAACTGAGCCCTTTTCTGAACTCGTGGGTTCGCCGTTGTCCGACGGCGGGCCCACGGTTGTTTTTGGGGTTTGCCGAGCGCCTACGTACGGAGCTGGTGTTTCCGGTCCCAGTTGGTTCGATCAGTGCCGCCAGCCTCGTTCAATCGTTGAAGCCGCCGATGTACGGCATAGGGCTATTGCCACTTGGGCTCCCAAACCAGGCACCGTTGCCCATCTCTTCTGCGTAATACGAGGGAGTCAGTCCCCAGTTCACCATATCTCGATTTCCAGCGACGGTTCCGTTCGACATTCCGCCGCCGCCACCGTTGCCACCGGATGAGCCACCCGCTTGCCCGAGCGGCGGGGGATACCCCGGACCGTAGTGATGCATCACCACATTGTTGCCGTACGGCGTGACGAATTTCGCTTGGACATAGCCAGGAGCTTCGCCGTTCTGAATCGGTGGCCCACCACCGCTTCCGACAGCCATCGCCGCCGTTGGGCCCACCATATTCATGTGATATTCAGGCGCAAGAGCGGCATTTTCAGAGTCTGTTCGTGACACCTCTCCGCCCGCGTGGTTGTAACCGACACCCCACGGAACGCCATTCCGGGTTTCACCCGTCACGCCCGAACCGCCGTACCCGGCGCCTTGCCCTTGTTGCCCTTGCTGGCCTTGTTGCCCTTGCCCCTGTTGACTGTTGCCTGCGCCTTGTTGCCCGCCGCCGGCTCCGTAGCCGTATCCGCCGCCACCGGACTGCGGCTGCAGAACCGTGGCCGGGCTGATCGGGGCAAGTACCAGGGCGATGGTGGCGATTGTGAAGTTCATGGTGGTATTCATCGGCATCGGGAGGTCCTCTGGCTAAAAGCGTAGCATCCGCACCTTCCCATGCGAATCGTCGTTGCTTGTGATCATGCTGGATTTCACTTGAAGCAGGAGATGCTTCCGGTCATTCGTGCCCTTGGCCACGAGGTGACCGATGTCGGCACGCACACCACCGCCGCCGTGGACTACCCCGATTATGCGGTTGCCGGTTGCAGCCTGGTGGTGGACGGCCGCGCCGATCGCGGCATTCTGTTCTGCGGCAGCGGTGTTGGCATGAGCGTTGCCGCGAACAAGATTCCGGGCATTCGCGCTGGCAACGTGGAAGATCACTATTCCGCCCACCAGGGCGTCGAACATGATGACATGAACGTATTGGTGCTTGGCGGTCGGACCATTGGTCTGGCGGTCGCTGAGGAACTGGTGCGCGCCTTCTTGGGCGCTCACTACACGGGTGAGGATCGCCATGCGCGACGCTTACTCAAAGTGCTTGAGATTGAGGCCAATCCGGAACGGTTCCGGGCCATGGCCATTGGACAGACGGTCAATACCGGCGCGGCCGGTGTTCCCTCCCCACGGGTTTGACACTCACTTCACGGCGCGCTCAGCGCGCAGGAGATTGCTCGATGCGTTGCTTCGCATGTACTGCTTCCACTATCGCTTCCATGTTGGTCTGCTCATCCGTGTTGGCGCAGGCGCCAGCCGCCCCAGCCGGCGCTGATTACACAACACTCCCGCCAGAGCCAGTTGAAACGCAAAAGCAACTTGAGGCCGCCAAGGTTTCCATGATGCAAGCTGTTGAAACTGCTGAGAAGGCAATGAGCGGACAGTCACTTGCTGGTCGTGCCATCACCAAGGATGGCGTGGTGACCTCCTATGAAGTGATCCTTACCTGCAACGGGCTTCAGAAGCGCGTGCTGGTGGACGCCGTGAACGGCAAAGTCACCGGCGCGGTGGTCACCATGCCTGCGGCCGTGACCAAGGCGCTCGAAAAGACCAAGGGTGGCGTGGTGCGCGAAGCCGCCATGAATCCAGCCGCTGAGCCTCCGGTGATCACCTGCGCCGTCTTCAAGGACGGTCAGCGTCATGACGTGGTGGTCAATGCGGTGGATGGCAGTATCGTGAGCGACACCATGATGAGCAGATTCCCAGGCGACGCGTTTACAGGTCAGATCGTCACTCTTCCAAGCGGTCTCCAATACGTGGACCTCAAGGAGGGCACTGGCGCCACTCCTGCTGACAAGAATGCGGTCGTCAAAGTTCACTACACCGGTTGGCTTGTGGACGGCAAGAAGTTTGACTCGAGCGTTGATCGCGGCGAGCCAGCATCCTTCGCGCTTTCAGGCGTGATTCCTGGATGGACCGAAGGCGTTGGTTCAATGAAGGTTGGCGGCAAGCGCAAGCTGATCGTTCCTTTCATGCTTGCTTACGGCGAGCGTGGACGTGGCCCGATTCCTGCGAAGGCGACGCTGGTCTTTGACGTTGAACTTCTTGAGATCCCGAACGCACCGCAGCAGTAAGTTGCCATTGAACTGAGAACAATGCCGCGCGCGTTCCGATGTTCGGGACGCGCGCGGTGCTTTTTAGTTCGTTGTGTTTAGGGTTGCGCGGTGTTCAATGTTTCGCGGTGTGCAACGCTTCGCGGCGTTCAGTCTTGCGCGGCGTTGCTGTCACCCGCGCAACCGGCTCACGGATTCTTAAAGACTTCGTCTGCCTGCTTGGAGACTTCCTTCTGATACGCGTCAACTTTCACCTTCGTACGCACTGCTGCGTCGCGTGCTTTGCCGAGTGCTGAGCCGCTCTCCCAGTTTGGGTCGCCGGGAGTGGGGTCCTTTGCTGGATCACGTTTCGCTGTGGCGGCGGGCTCAGCCTCTTGCTGCGCCGGAGTCGCTACAGCTGGGCGCGGCGCCATTGGCTTGCAGCCCACCAACATGGTGGAGCACGCGGCGAAGATCACCAAGAGCGCGGTGGATTCATTCTTCATGCGCGGCATTGTACGCGTGGGCGGTACAGTGACCATGTGACACAAACGCAGCAATGTGCAGCCATCTTTGATCTCGACGGCACCCTGGTGGACAGCTTTGACGCGCATTGGCGTTCCTGGCATGCCATGTGCGCGCGCCACGGCGTAAACCTGCCACGCGAGCTGTTCGTGCGCAGTTTTGGCATGCGCAACGATCGAATTGTTGACCTGTATTGGCGCGAGGATGGCAAGACCCCACCGAGTGCGAGCGATGCCGTCGGGTACGCCGATGAGAAGGAAGCGCTGTACCGAGGCTTGGTTGCGGAGTCATTTCCGGCCATGGCTGGTGGCCGCGAACTGTTGGCGCGATTGCATGATGCCGGTTGGTTGCTGGCGGTCGGCACCAGTGGACCGCCGGAGAATCTGCGCGTGGCGGTCGATGAGCTGGACGCCTCGCGCTGGTTCCACGCGGAGGTGTGTGGCCGCGATGTAGAGCACGGAAAGCCGGCGCCCGACATCTTTCTGAAGGCAGCGGAACGGATGGGGGTACCGCCGGATCGATGTGTGGTGGTCGAGGATGCGGTGCCAGGTATCGAAGCGGCCCATGCAGCCGGAATGCCCTGTGTTGCCATTTGTAGCGAGGGACATACGCACGCAGAACTAGCCAGCGCGGAGCTAGTAATTGATAGATTTAATGAATTGACAGTGGAAGTCATGCGTGCGTTGTTGGCTGCAGGACCGCGCGTACCATGTGTTTCCCATGGACTCTCGCTTCCAAAAACTCGCTGAATTGTTGGTCCGCCACAGTTGCCAGGTCAAGCCGGGCGAGCATTTGTTGCTGGAATTGTTTGATGCGCCCGAAGCCATGGCCGTAGCCATGGTGGAAGCGACGCGCGCGGCGGGCGGTCATCCGCACGTGACGCTTCGATCCAACCGGGTGATGCGTGCCCTCAACAAGGAGAGCGGTGAGGAAGGCCTGCGGATCTGGGGCGAATGCGACCTGGAACGTATGAAGCACATGCAGTGCTACGTGGGTATTCGCGGCGCTGCGAATGTCAGTGAGATGAGTGGCATTCCTCCGGAGCAGATGAAACTTGTTGGCAAGCTGTACGCCAAGCCCGTGCACTTTGAGCAGCGCGTCAACCACACCAAGTGGGTGGTGTTGCGCTGGCCTTCGCCAAGTATGGCGCAGTTGGCGCAGATGTCGACGGAGGACTTTGAGAAGTTCTACTTTGATGTATGCCTCGTGGACTACGCAAAGATGGACCGCGACGTGCAGCCGTTGAAGAAGCGCATGCAGGCGTGCGACAAGGTGCACATCAAGGGACCAGGCAAGACCGATCTGCACTTCTCAATCAAGGGAATTGGCGTGGTTCCGTGCTGCGGCGAACGCAATATTCCAGATGGCGAATGCTTCACTGCGCCGGTGCGCGATAGTGTGGAGGGAATTCTGCAATACAACACGCCCACGTTGTTCAACGGCATCAGCTTCACGAACATTGGCTTGGAATTCTCCAAGGGACGGGTGGTGAAGTGCTGGGCAGATCAGAATCAGAAGGAACTGGAAGCGATCTTTGATACTGACGAGGGTGCTCGTTATATCGGTGAGTTTGCGCTCGGCTTCAATCCGTTGATCATGCATCCGATGAAGGACATCCTGTTTGATGAGAAGATCGCCGGCAGTTTCCACTTCACGCCGGGCCGCTGCTATGAGGAGACTGAGAATGGCAATCGCAGCGAAATCCATTGGGATTTGGTGTGCATTCAGCGCCCGGAATACGGCGGCGGAACGGTGGCGTTTGATGGAGAGATTGTGCGCAAGGACGGCAAGTTTGTTCCAGCAGACATGCATGCTTTGAATTTCTAACGCGCGCTCAGTAGCCAAGAAGAGTGACAGGTATGCATAACCACGCTGAACATTCGGTCGATCTTCGCTCGGACACAGTCACCCAGCCCTGTGCGGCGATGTGGGATGCGATGCGCTCCGCTCCGCTTGGCGATGACGTGCTTGGCGATGAGCCGACCGTCGCGCGCTTGGAAGCAATGATCGCGGCGCGCCTTGGGAAGGAAGCGGCGGTGTTCGTTCCCAGTGGAACCATGGCAAACCAGTTGGCGATTCGCGTGGCGTGCGGCGCCGGCGATGAGATCATTGCGCATGAAGAGAGCCACATCATTCACTACGAAACCGGCGGCCCGGCGGCGTTGAGTGGCGCCATGGTGCGGACCGTTCGCGGTGACGGTGGCTTGTTTGATGCGGATGATGTGACTGCCGCCATTCGTACCCGCAATATTCATCACCCGGTGAGCAAGATGCTGGTTGCTGAAAATACGCAGAATCGCGGGGGCGGAACGGTGTGGGGCATGGATCGTTGGGAGCGGGTGGCGCGCGAGGCGCATGCCCACGGTCTCCACGTGCATGTTGACGGCGCGCGTCTCTTTAATGCGTGCGTTGCTGGTGGTTACTCGGCGGCGATATTCGCCAAGCATGCCGATACGTTGAGCGTGTGCTTCTCCAAGGGACTGGGGTGCCCGGTCGGAAGTGCCCTGGTTGGTCCAGCAGCGTTCATTGAACGTGCGCGAAGATTTCGAAAGATGTTTGGAGGCGGTATGCGGCAGAGTGGCCTGCTTGCCGCGGCGGCGATCTTTGCACTGGAGCACAACGTTGACCGCTTGGCGCACGACCATGCGAATGCGAAGGCGTTTGCACGTGGAATCTCTGCCTTGCGCGGCTTGCGCCCGCATGTCAGTGCCGAAGAAACGCCCACCAACATGGTGTTCTTCCATGTCGATCCTGCGATCGGAACGGCGCAGGCCCTGTGTGCGCGCTTGGAATCCAAGGGTGTACGGATGATGGGTCTCGATCCGCAGCGCGTTCGTGCGGTGACGCATCGTGATGTTGATGCTGCTGGAATTGAGCGCGCGGTTCGTGAAATTGCCGCTGCTGTGCAGGGCAAGTGATCGTCAGAGCGTGCCCCGTGCGGGCACTTGATTGAGCAATTCGATCCACGCGAGGCGTTCAATCAGCCACTCGCCATTTGTTTGGCGGCGGACTTCAATCCACCAGCGCGTTGGTATGGCGGCGTAGCTCGAAGCGGTCGTCGTGCGACAACCGAGCATCACGATGCCGGTATTGGCATCCTTGGTTGCAATGGAAAGTTCCGTCACGGTGTTTGATTCGATACGGTGCTTGCCGCTCAGACTTTCGGCCGCGTGCATGAGGCGTTCAAGGTCATCGCCCGGGCTGTCCGGACCGCCGTAGTGCATCGATGCGTCGGGTGCGAAGCAGGCTCGTAATCGTGGGAGGTCAGCAGATTCAGCAGCAGCAACGAGCGACCGAACGGTCACTTGGGCGTGCTCGCCAGGAGAGACTTGAACGGCCGCAAGCGCAAGAATTGCTGCTGCACAGAACATCATGGCAACTCCGGCAAGGATGGCGCGAACGCGGTCAGTGCGCGCGCCCCACCAGGCCAGCGCCGCAGCGATCGCGAGCATTGGGAACACGATGGTCCACGGGCTTTCAGCGAAGAGCGTCACGAGAAGTGGCGAGGATGGAAGTTCAAGGTTCATACTGGGGTACGGGTCGCGGCGGTCCTGCGCCTCGCCTTCTGCGCTCGTAGCCTATAGCGATCATGGCCTCGGCTTCCACTTCTCAAACTCCTGATGGCGTTGCGGAACTCTCCGCGGTGTGCGCCGGCTCGTTGGGGGTATTGGTTGCGGAGGGGCCGTCGCTCGCGCAGGCGCTTCCCGCATTGGCGGATTCAGGGCCGCGCAGCAAGTACATCATGGTGTGCACGGCCGGTGCTTTGCGACCGCTCGTTGCCGCGGGCGTTGCTCCGGACGCTGTGGTGCTGGGTGTCGAGGAGCCGGATCTTGAAGCGATTCTTGGGCAGTTGCCGGCGCGGCTTCTTTCGAGCACCACACTCTTTGTGCCGGCAGTGCTGGAGTCTGCGGCGCAACGGTGGTGGAGTGGACTGATCCGCTTGACTGGTGAAGGAGGCGGTGACTCCACGCAGTTTGGATCGCTCGGCGCTGGTCGTGCGGAGGAACGCGCGCATCGATTGTTGCGTCATATCGGTTGCGATCCGGTGGCATTGGTGGGCGTTGATCCATTGGGGCTTGATGGGGTGTGGCACGCACGGGGCACTGCGCTCGATTCCGCATGGAGTGCGCAGTTGAATCCGTTCATCACGCTCGCGACACTTGAATGGCGCTTAGGTATGCAGCGTCGCGAATTTCATGACTCAGCCATGCGGCGTGTACGCGCATTTGTGAGCGCAGATCGCGAAGCTGGGCTGCGGGTACTTGATGCAGGCGCTGGAATTGTTGCAGATGCAGCAGAAATGCCCATCAGCGAAGTACTTCTCCGCCATGCGGTGGTGCGTCGTCCACTCCCGCTTCCGCGTCGACAGCCAGTGCCGCGCACGGGTGTCAATGTTGGTCCGCCGCGACAGGTGCGATCGATTGTGGGAGTCATTGTTGCTGATTCGCAATACGGCGGCACGGGTGTTTCGCGTCATCTTGACAGTGAATTCGGTGGTCGCCCTGTGCTTGCGCGAACCGTTGAACGCATGGCAAGCGCGCCCAGTATTGAGCGCATCATTGTGCTGACTGACGCACCAGAAGCCATGACGGCTCTCTTGGAGAAGGTCCGCGTTCGCGTTCCATTGGAAGTCGAGGGATGCGTCGGTTCATTGCGCGGCGCGGAATGGCAAGCGATCGCTGCGAGCCGACTGTGGTGCGACTCAATGTGGGGCGGCGGCATCGGCGGAAGTACGGTCTTTGATGAGATGCTGGCTCCGCATGCGATTGCGGAATGCCTCGCGGCGCGCCGAATTGATGGAGCATTGATTGTTGGCGCCGATTGGCCACTCGTACTTGTTGACGGAGGCGCGGGCATTGAGGATGTGGCGGCGCGCTTTGAGGCTGTTGGTCGCCGCGGTGTGGTCTTTGGCGACGCGCCACCAGGGCTCTCGCCATGTGCCGCTGGTCTTGATGCGCTGCGATTTTTGGCGGAACGAGGTTCCGGTGCGACGGTCGGTGCAATGGCTGGCTTACGTGGCAAGTGGAATTACGACTTGCGTAGCGCGCCGCGTTGGGTGGTGCACGCGCCGTTCGCAGCGCGCATTGCAACAGTGCGCGCGATCTTTGATTCGCCACGCGCCAAGATTCGAATGCGTCGCGGGCTTGAGCCGATCCTGCCAGAAACGAGCAGCGCATTTCCGGGCTGGGTGGAAATTATTCCTGCATTGGAACGGCAATATGCAGCGCTGCCAACCTTCGTTCCGCAGCATTTGCTTATCGAACTTTGTACAGGCCGATTTGCAAATGGCAGCGCAAGTCCGCATCGCTACGGAACCATTCAGCGCCCGCCGATGACGCATGCCCTTATGGAACGCATTTTGGAGCAGTTAATTGATGCACGCGATGTGGTGATCAGTTTCGCAGGGCTTGGTGATCCCATGCGTCACCAAGAGCTTCCGACATTTATCCGCATGGCGAAGAACGCCGGGGTCCGGGCAGTTCACGTTCGCACCGAGTTGCTCGCCTCGTCTGGAGTCATGGGTGCGATGGTGGATGCTGGCGTTGATGTGGTAAGCGTAGAGCTGAATGCTGCATGCGCCCATACGTACCGCGACACCATGGGATTCGATCGCTATGAAGATGCGCTTGCGAACGTGCGTCGTCTGCTTGATCTCCGTCGCGCGCCGAGTGGCGCTGATATTGATCTCTTTGGACTGCCGTTTGTTGTCCCTCGTATGCAGCGGCGCTCCGCAACGGTTGCTGATCTCGCTGGTTTCTGGCAGGAATGGGGGCGTCTGGGCACCGCCGTCCTTGAAGCTCCGCCGATTGCGTTCATGGGCGAAGAGGAACAGACAGCCCACGATCGGTTGGTGGATGCGTCGAACCCACTGCGCAGCCAGCGGCGTGAGTTGTGGCGGCGTATGAAGATTCTGTCGGATGGGCTCGTTCCGGCTGCCGAGTGCGACTTGATGGGAAGCACCGCGGTCGCCACGGTGGAGCGATTGGGGGTACTGAACGCGTGGCGCGAGGCTCTCGGTCAGCGCCGGGACATCCGCCGCGAGCGTGGTGAGGGCTGTATTGAACTGCGCACTCGAACGCCCTGAGCGCGGGCTGCCTACCATTGCTTTCATGTTCGATGCTGACGCAGTTGATTTCTCACAGCCGGTAGCGCTCTTCCCGCTGCCGACGGTGTCACTGCTTCCGCACGCGTTACAGCCACTTCATGTGTTCGAGCCGCGCTACCGACGCATGGTGCTTGATGCGCTTGGTCATTCTTTAACGGGTGAATTTGAGCACACAGCGCCGATCGCGATGGCAACATTTCACGGTGAAGCGTGGCGGGATTCCTACGGAGATGCGCCGGAGTTGCGACCGGTGGTCTGCGTTGGGCGCATTGTTCAGCATCGACGCTTGCCTGATGGGCGTCACGACATCATGTTGCACGGAGTCGCGCGGGCAAAGATTGTGGCAATGCATGAAGCCGATGGTGATCGACTGTATCGCATGGCTGAACTCAAGCCGCTTGAGCCAGTTGATGGAACAAGACCAGCGATGCTGCGCGTACGCCGAACGATGCGCGCATTGCTAGCGCGACCGCGGCTCGAGCGAGTGATTGCAGCGCGACATGTATTGGATTGGTTTGCGCGCGATGATGTCCCGACCCATGCGGCGATTGAAGTCGCTGGTTATGCATTGGTGCGGAATGCAGAAGATCGATATCGATTGCTCGCTGAGCCGAATGCATTTCGGCGCGCATCCATTGTGCGCGAAGCGATTGTTGATTTAGAACGTCTGATTGCGCTTGCCGAACGGCAACACAGCGCTGACTGGCCGAAGGGCGAGAGTTGGAATTAGAAGTGCGGTGAGCCTGCAGGAGGCGCAGGGGTTGCCGGTGTTCTTGGAGGGGATGGAGGGGATGGCGGGGATGGCGGGGATGGAACGGATGGAACTACCGGAGCAATTGGAGTCGCCGCTCCTTCTGAAGCGGCTCGAAGTGCGGGCAATTCTGCGCGGATCATGGCGGCGTCGAGCGCGGTGTTCCAGGCAGCCACTTCCTTTGCGAAGCGTTGCAGCAGCGGGCCAGGGTCGCCTTCGATCACGATGCGAGTGATGCCGTCGCCTTTTTCAATGACATCGACGACCTCTTGGCCGGATGCAACGGTGCCGAATATTGGAATGTCGAGGTTCCAGCGCGACTGTTCCTTCACGGTCACGAAGAACTGTGTCCCGTGCGCGTGCTCGCCGTCCGGTGATTTCTGCATAGCCACCATGCCTGGCCCCTCAAACATGAGTTTCGCGCTGAATTCGCGGCGAATGGTGTAGCCGGGGTCGAACGATTGTCCGGGACCACCGCTCTGCCGGAGAACACGCGTCCAATCATGAAACGCGCTGTGGTCGTAGACGCCGCGCTGTACGAGATTCACAAAGTTCGCACAGGAGATGGGTGCCTCAGCAGCACGCAGCGTGATTCGAAATGTCCCGCGCGCGCTTTCGACGCGTGCGACGAGCGGCGCGACAGTAGTCGTTGTTGGCGCGACTGCTGTTGGCGGAGCAGCGGTTGTCACTTGGGGTCCTGCTATGAACGCAGTGATGCATACCCCGGCGAACGCGAGTGCTGCGAACGCGTGGCGGCGCATCCGTATGGTTCGGGTTGGTCTATTCATGTTCATGCTGCTTCATGCTGATTCCCGCTCATTCACCGATTATTCGGGCGGCCATCACCTGGTAGAGGGGAATCCATATCAGTATCTATTTCATCGCCCGCGCGGAGTTGCGCGATCCGTTCATCAATCCCTTTCAAACGCCATTGCGCGGTTCGCGATTCGGCATCGCACGCGGTGATTCGCTCAGCGAATATTGCTCGGGTACGCGGATCACCCGCGGACGCCTGTTCCATGCGAACCGCGGTGTCGCGCACGAGTCGGCGTCGTTTATCGATCAACTCTTGCAAGCGGTGCTGGGCTGCGAGCAGTGCAACAACATCACGAGACGGTGCACCGGACTGTGCGCTTGCAACGATCGCATCAAGCTCCTCAGAATTTGCGGCACGCTTGCTGAGTTCACGGCGCGACGCAGTCAGTCGCTGCTGCAGGTCGTACATCATCGCGGTGAGTGGTTCGCCAAGTGGTGGACCAGCGATCGCCGTGGCGCGCGCTACGGATTGTTCAAGTGCGGTCTCAGAATCGAAGATCCATGGCCAGATAGAACGATCGGCTGCATCACGAACGAGCTCAGCGGCCGGCGCAGGCAACAATCGCAAGAGCGCGATGGCGGCATCATGATTAGCGGCACGCAGCGGTGCTTCCGAAGCGCGGTCGCGTGCGGCAAATTGGTCGAGAAGTCGTGTGCGCTCGTCAATAATGGCCTGTGTAGCGGTGAGTTCCCACGCGGGACCCCACGATTCCTCGAGGCGCGCTCGTTCAAGGGCAGTGGTGATCAACTCAACACGGCGCGCGGCAATCACGGTCGCCATGCGCGTCCAATGCCGTTCGAGTGCGTCTTCGATGCGGCGGCGATCAATACCAGTGAGTCCCGACTCAGTGAGAAGATCGGGCAAGCGAACAGCGGCTGCTGGGTCGGTTGCAGGGACATCGTCGCGCTTGACAACACGCAGATACAGCGCGAGACCGGGGGACTGTGTTGGTTCACCAGTTCGAAGTGTGGCCGCAGTGATTAATAGTTGTATGTCTGCCGCAGCAAGTGCGCGGCGCCACTCGCTGGTTGCTTCAAGAAGCGCTGCAAGCTCAGGACCTGGCATCGGATCGAGAGAGCCAGTAGCGGTTGAACTTCTGAACGCGGCGGACAGCCGTGCATGAACAGCGGACGAGGCGTTCGCATACGACTCCTTGGTGAACGTCTCGTACTGCAGCAGCAATGAGTTGAGGGAATCCTGAGCACCTGGCTCCGCGCCGAGAGCAGTTGCGGTGGCGCGTATTTCTTCTGCAGTGAGTGGCGCGGGCACCAAGGTTGCCATGAGTTCAGACTCGGCGGTGCTTCGAGCGGCGGTGCGCGCGTCGCGGCTTGGGTTCGCGCCGGTGCCATGAGCGGGGCGCGCGGCGAGTGATTCGGCGGGGGTTGGCGTTGTGTTTGCGGTCGACGGCGTGGCGGTGGTCGACGGTGTGGCGGTGGTCGACGGTGTGGCGGTGGTCGGCGGCGTGGCTGCGGTCGGCGGCGTGGTCGCGGTCGGCGGTGCGGCTGCTGGCGCGCCCGCGGCGGGCGGCGCGGTCAGGAGTGCGGCGCTGATTATCGCGGCGAGCATCTGTAACGAGCATATCCTCAGGGCATGAGTGCCTTCTGGCTTTGCAAGACTGAACCGTCCGTCTATTCCATCACGGACTTGCGCCGCGACGGCCTTACCGGCTGGGAATGCATTCGCAATTACCAGGCGCGCAACTTCATGCGCGATTCCATGTCTGCGGGTGATCGCGTGTTGATCTACCACTCCAATGCGGACCCAACCGGCGTTGCAGGCATTGCAGAGGTGGTGGGCGAGCCGCGTGCCGATCCAACCCAGTTTGATGCCAAGAGCGAATACCACGACCCGAAGTCAACGCGCGCCGCGCCGCGCTGGGTGATGCGCGACCTGAAATTCGTACAGTGTTTCAGCCGCGTAGTGAGCCTTGACGAGTTGCGCGCCGCAGCAGCCCTGAAGTCCATGGCAGCCCTGCAGAAGGGAAATCGGCTGAGCGTGACTCCGGTGACGGCTGCGGAGTTTGCCGCGGTGTTGCGGATGGAGACTTCTGCAACAGGCCAGAAGCGCTGATTGGGGTATCGTTTACGCTGTCGCCAGCATTCGTTGGCGCAAGGAGGACTTCGATGGGTGGAATCACAGTCGTCGCGCTTGGAATCATTGGCCTGATCGCTGTCTTGGCAATCATTCTGGTGCTGTGGGGCATTGGGGTTTACAACTCGCTGACGCGCTCGCGCATTGCCGCGCAAGGGTCCTTCAGTGGTATTGATGTTGAACTGAAGCGTCGCCATGATCTGGTGCCAAACCTTGTCAATACGGTCAAGGGCTACGCCGCGCATGAGAAGCAGACCTTCGAGAGCGTCATCTCGGCGCGTGCGGCCGCGGTGCGCCCCGGCATGAATATGGATGAGCGCCTCAAGGCAGAACAAGGTTTGGGCGGTGCGCTTGGTCGCCTGATGGCTGTTGCCGAGGCGTATCCAGACTTGAAGGCGAATCAGAATTTCCTGCAACTGCAAGGCGAACTTTCGCAGATTGAAAATCGAATCGCTGGTGCGCGCGGTGGTTACAACGGAGCGGCGCAGACTTTCAACTCCACGGCCCGGCAGTTTCCTGCACTGTTCATTGCCCGCATGTGCGGTTTCCAAGACATGCCATTCTTTGAAGTGGATGATCCGGCGCAGCGCAATGCTCCGCAGGTTCAGTTCTGACGGGCTTCGTTGGCATGGCACGCGAACGCATCGTTTCTGCAGCAGAACAAGCCACGGACGCCGAACAGGCGACCGGTGCGCTGCGTCCAGTTCGTATTGATGAGTACGTCGGTCAGCGCGATCTGATTGAACGGATTCGTATCGCTATTGAGGCTGCCAAGGGGCGCGGCGAGCCCATGGAGCACGTGCTGTTGCATGGTCCACCAGGACTTGGAAAGACCACTCTGGCGCACGTCATTGCTGCAGAAATGGGCACGCGCGCCTATGTGACGAGTGGCCCAGCTCTTACCAAGGCTGCCGACCTGATTGGCACGCTCACCAAGATGGAGGCTCATGACGTTCTCTTCATTGATGAGATTCACCGGCTGCCGACCGCGGTTGAGGAATACATTTATCCAGCGATGGAAGACTTCCGCATTGATTTCACCGTCGATAGCGGCATGAATTCCAAGGTGGTGACGATCGGTCTGCGGCCATTCACTCTGATTGGTGCTACCACACGCTCGGGTCTATTGACGCAGGCATTGCGATCGCGATTTGGAATTGCGCACAATCTCGGCTTCTATCCGGTCACGGACATTGTTGCGATTCTTGCGCGCGCTGCTGGGTTGTTGCGCATGGATGGAATCACTGCAAGCACACTGCAATCGATTGCCGAACGTAGCCGCGGCACACCGCGCGTTGCGCTCCGGCTTCTGCGCCGTGTCCGCGATTTCTCCGCAGTGCGCGCATCGGGGCGACTCGACACGCGTGTAGTGGACGATGCGCTGGCGCTCGAGGGCGTTGATGTGCTCGGCCTTGACGAACTGGACCGTCGCTATTTGCGAACGCTGGCAACGACTTACGGCGGCGGACCGGCAGGACTTGAGGCGATCGCCGCCACTATTGGCGAAGATGCGCTGACCCTTGAAGATGTGGTCGAGCCCTATCTGTTGCAGGTGGGATTCTTGGCACGCACTCGGCAGGGCAGGCGACTCACGGCAGCGGCATTCCAGCACGTGGGCATCGAGCCGCCGGCGCGTTCTGAAGAATTATTTGATTGACGCGCGCACAGGAATGGTGCGTCTCGCAGCTATGCCAATCACGCGCAATTAGCGATTGATTGCCTGCGTGGTAAATGGCGCTGAGCTCGGCTTGCCGCCGATGGCGATATTGATGCCACCAAAGTACTGACCTTGAATTGCGTCGTAGCCAAAGGTGGCAAGAAGCGTGAAGTCGGGCATTTCCCGGCTGAGGTTCGCAGTAAACAGGCGGAAATCGTTCTCTTGCAGGTCGTAGGTGGGCACGAACGAGACGGTGTATGCCTTGCTGATCTGGTAGTTCACGCCGCCTGACAGGAGCGAATCAGAGAGGTACACGCTTTCCGGCGCAAAGTTGTTGATGCCGCGATATTCAATGAATGTCGAAACATCCGGCGAGTGCTGCATGGTGGCGCCGATCGAGCCGCGCCCGGCGCTCGCGATACCGAATGCGCCGGTGCCATCGGATGGCAGGTCATCGGCGAGGAGGTATGTGAGGCTGCCGCGAAGAGTCAACGAACTGCTCGCTGCAAATTGGAAACTGCCGTACGCATTGCGGCCCCACTGGCTGAGTTCTGGGCGCCAAGCGAAATACTGTGGGAACAGACTTTGCTTGTACTTGGCGCCATCGGTGTAGTTGCGCGCGAGGTCATCGCCGCTTTCGTTCCACATGATTCCAACATCAAGCATCAACCAGTCGACGGACTGCCAGTTTCCAGGTCCGCCGCGCATGGTTTGCAAACGTTGCTTCAATCCAGCCTGAACCGCCGCGCCACCAGTAGCGCCTTCCATCTCTTGGTCGTACACCGCATAGGCAAGGTTGTCGGCGGAGTTGTAGCCAGCCCAGGTATTGACATACGGAGTCAGCACGTGGCGCATGCGGTGCAGGTCGAGCGTCGCAATTTCAAACTTGTCGAAGTTAGAAGTGAAGTCCGCGCTGGAACGGAATCCGGTGGCGATGATGGCGCGGAAATCTTCCGCATCGGCGTTATAAGTGGTGCGGTCGCCGCTGACATATCCAAAGACATTGGCCGAAGTGAATGGCGTGAATTTCCAGCCATTACCACCGAATGTGCTCGAGAGCTCTTGTCGCGTAAAGATGCGCGCAACCGAATCACCGTTGTATCCGCTTGACTCATAGAGATCAGTCAGCGTGGTCGAATTGGTAAACGTCTTGCCAGGCGCGTATGTCTGACCGTTCAGGTTGAAAGTGTTGTTCTTGACACCGGTACTGCCCTGCGAACCGCGGCCGAACTCCAAGGCCATCAGGTTCATGTTGTATTCCTGCTGCCAGACGATGGAGTCGCCAAACAGTGTGTCGCCCCAACGCTTGTAGGCAACCTCTGGGAACTTTCGCACTTGATATGGCCGTGATGCCAACTGCGAACTGTTGGTGATGACGTCGTTCGTCGGGATAGAAGCGAGTGCCGAAAATTCTGATCGCTCGCCGCGGTCTACGTAGTAGGTGCTTGTTTCGCGCTGGAAATCAGTAGCAAATTGCTGTTGCCGCCAAATTTGCAGGAAACTCTCATCGGTCACATAAGAAGTGCGCAGCTGAAGCTTTGAAGTATCAGAGAAATCAAATTCGCGAGTCAGGTTGAATGTTCCGCGAATGGTGTCACTCGCCACGACCTCTTGGCCTGCCGATGTCTGCTCGGGATTTCCGAAGTCATCAATCACTAGCATGTCAACCTTGGCGCCACCGACCTTTCCCTTGACGCCACCGCCAGCACCGTAATTGGTGAGCGCCTCTTGCACGAGGTTGAGGTCTGTATCACGCGGCTTGGCAATTCCCATGAGCGAGAATAAGTCCCACTCGGAATAGATCTGCACGCCGGTTTTTTCGTTGTAATTGCCGCCAATTGCCCGAATCGGCGGCGTCATATCGCCTTCTGAGGCAAACTCCGGCAGCCAGAAGAATGGAACCGATCCGGTCTTGAAGGTCACATTCTCAGCGCGAACTTTGCTGATTGTCCCGCCATCGGAGCCTTCCGCTTCGGTGATAGTTGCACGATCGGCACCGATCGAAAGATGCGGCTCGAAGAATTCACTCATCGAGATTTGAATGTCGTTGCCCTCGAACTGCTGCTGCGAATATTGACGCAACTCGGCAGCGCGTGCGATCAGTGGGATGCCACCCCGAGCGGTGGTGCGCAACACGCTATCCACCATGCTCGCCTTGCCAGTTGCAAAGTCGTAGTAGGCGCGGCGCGCGCGTATCACATACTTGAAATCGGTGGCATAGACGTCGCCTTCAAGGTAGATGCCGGCAACCGAGTCCGCGCTCGTTTCCGTGCTTCCGCCCTTGAGTGCACCAAGCGTTCCCTTCTTCAAGAACACGACGCCGCGATCCGCACGCATTTGCAGCGCGCGTGATGCTCCGCCTTCGAAACGCGGCAACACATCAATGGTGACGCCCTTGGTGAGAGCAACTTGATCAGTCTTGGCATCGGCGTCAATTTGCTCGGCAGCGAATGCCACCATGCTGTCCGGCGCGACGATTGGTCTTGACGATGATCCGGGGATCGCCTCGCCAGCAAACGTGGGAATAGGCGCGGCCACTGGCATCTGCGCCATCAATTGCGCTGCGCCAGGCTGTGCGGCGGCCTCAATCTTCGCGGCAACGCTTGGGTCGAGTGGCGCGATGTCGCCAACCACCATCGGGGCCGGCTTTGGTGGCCGCGGTGGTCGAAGAACTTCCGGCAGGATGCGAAGCGCAGGCGGCTTGTCCGCAAGTTCTACGAGGTACGCCGCCAACCGTTGCTGCGCGCGCGCAAGGTCTTCGTTGGGAGCGGGTGCAGTTGGTTCAAAGAGAACTGCAGAGAGCGAGACATCACCGTAGGTACTTGCAGTGATGAACAGGTTTGATCCGCCTGCGCCGAGACCGGCAGCTTTGGTTGGCTCGATGGTTTCTGGAAACCACACGGCGATCTGCGTGATGAGTCCCTTGGCACTCGGTATGCGTTCAATCCATAAGACCGCGCGCTCGGCGGTGAAGTCGTAGGTGCCGAGATTTACGCTGACGCGACCGGAGAGATAAACGCGCTGCGTGCTGTCAACTTTCCACACATGAGCGTTGGTGGCCCGCAGTGAGATTGGCCAAATGCCGGGCTCGGTCGGAATGACAAATCCACCCAATCGATCACCTTCGACGCGCGCGCGTTCCACCTGCGCATGTGCGGTGGAAAGAACCGTCGCGACGCCGATGCACCCCACAAGGGAGGAGAGGGTTCGCAAGGTGCTGAGTGATGCGCGGGGCACGCGCGGAAGGCTACTTGAGTGGCGGGCGATTCACCGCCAACTGATCGGGCGTCCGCTCAATCCGTTGATTTCTTTGAGCAAGGTCATCGCCACAATCCCGGCGAGGGCGAGTGCCGCCATACCCAGTGCCTCGGCTTGCAGTCCGGCTGCCATGAGCCATGCTGCGGCGTAAACGGCTTGCCACATGGCGCCGTAGCGACGAAGACGCTCTGCGCCAGCCGGACCGGGCGATCCAGCGACTTTCGCGCGGACGAGGAGCAGAAATCCGGCAAGTGCGAGCACGGGCCAGATGATGCCGATTGGTCCCGATCCGATCAATTCATCGCCACGCGCGACTTGTGGCCAGTAGCCGCCCGCGGAGTTGCGCGCTGCAAGGGCACCGCCTCCAAGGAGGACGATCGACCAGAACAACCAAGCTGCTACGAGTGAAAGAATTCGCTTGGTTCCGAAGTAGGGGCGCTTGTCTTCATATCGATGCACACTGGCAGCGATGGCCACAGCGTGAGACATGGACCACCAGATCGGCAGAGTGAAAGTCAGCGTCCAGTTCGGGATCAGCATGTTGGCCGCATGGACGAGGCCGATGGTCACGATGCCGATCGATGGAATGTGTTTACCGATGGCGTCGTAGAACATGACGGCCGCTGCAACGGCAACGGTCAGGATGAGCGCCGGCTCGCCGAGCGCGCTTGCGGAAATCACCGCCGCCATGAGCGCGCCAAATGAAAGCAGCGCGGCGCTTGAAGTTCGAATGCGACCCGCAGCGAGTGGTCGCTCTGGACTGAAGCGCCGATCATGGCGAATATCGAGAAGGTCATTCAGACTGGCGGCGAAACTGAATAAGCCGATCGCTACTACGGCGGTGCAGACCAGCGCCTTCCAGAGTGGCATGTGGTAAAGCGGCAGGTGCACGTACCGGGGGTCGGCCCGCGTGAGCAGCGTCACCAGCCACAGCTCGCATACCGCGCCGAACGCGAGGGAGAGCCGTGTCAGTTGGAACGCGTCGAGGATGCGCTCGGCAACAGGACGCACAGGACCATGGTAACGGGGCGCTGCTACGATCATCAGCCCGTCGCCGTGCATGCCGCCGGTATTGCCTTGCGAGAGAGTTTGTAGAGAGTTCCCAAACAGTTCGGCAGTTGCCCGAGAGTCGACGAGAGATCCGCACCGAAATGAAGGCTGACAGCAATATTCCCGCCGACGCACGCGGACTCCGCGTGGCGATCGTGGTAAGCGCGTATCACCGTGAGATCACCGAGGCAATGGAAGCCGCGGCAACCGCCGAGTTTCTGCGCCTTGGGGGCCAAGCAGTGGACATCGTTCGCCTGCAGGCTCCCGGCGCATTTGAGATTCCGCTGCTCATTGACACGGCACTCTCCCGAGCGGGCATCGCAGCGGCGGTGGCGATCGGTTGCATTGTGCGCGGCGAGACGCGGCATGACCGTCATCTTGGGCAAGCCGTTACCAATGAGTTGGCGCGAATTTCCGTTGCGCGCGGCAAGCCAGTTGGCCTCGCCGTGTTGACGGTTGAGAATCTGAAGCAGGCGCGTGCGCGTGCCGGTGGCGACTTGGGAAACAAAGGCGCGGAAGCAATGACTGCGGCGCTCGCCTGTGTGCGTGTATGCGAGGATCTCCGTCAATGACTAGCAATGAACGAACATCGGATGCGGGTGCTTCGGGCGGGCACGAACGCCTTCCTGAAGGCGCTGCCACATTAGCGATGCGGCGGTGCGCACTGCAAGCGATGTACCAGTTAGATGCGGGGCAAAGCTCGGATGCGGCGCTGGTCGGTATGGCGCAGGCGGAAACGGATATTGACCACGCATCACGCGGCGATGTTGAGCGCGGTATTGCGCTTGCAGCACTTGCGTGGGAATTCCATGACGACGCGGATCGCGAAATTGCCACACTGGCGCGCGAATGGCCCCCGCATCGACAGCCTGTTGTTGATCGAAATCTCTTGCGCCTCGGTTGGTACGAACTGCGTCAATCATCCGAGCCGCCACGCAAAGTGGTCAGCGATGCTGTGGAATTGGCAAAGGAATTTGGCACTGCGGACAGCGGCAAATTCGTAAACGGGGTGCTCGACAAGATTATGAATGGCGTAGGCGGCGATGCGACTGCAGGCGAAGCCGCTGAAGATGCGGAAGCCGTGGGGGAAGGCTGAGATGTTCTTTCGCGCCGCGGTCGATGCGATCAAGCGTGGTTTGCAGAAGACTGCTGAAGTATTCGGCGCAGGATTTCGTTCCATTCTGCATGGCCGCACGCTGAGCGAAGAACTCATCGACGAAATTGAGCGAACGCTGGTCTCGGCCGATGTGGGAGTGCGCGCGGCGCGTGAGATCGCAGCGGAGTTGCGTACGGAGTTTCGCTCCGGACGTGTGCCGCGCGGTGAAGATGCGATTGAATTTCTCAAGGCGCGATTGAAGGCGCGACTGGCATCTGGTTCGCGTGAGATTGCCGTCGCGGATTCGAAGCCGACCGTGGTGCTTGTTGTGGGGATCAACGGCGCTGGTAAGACCACGAGTGTTGCAAAGATTGCCAAGAGTTTGAAGGACGATGGTCGGACTGTGTTGTTAGCAGCTGCGGATACGTTTCGCGCGGGCGCGGTGGCGCAATTGGAAACATGGTCGCGGCGCTTGGGTGTTGATTTGGTGAAAGGTGCCCAAGGAGCAGATCCAGCAGCGGTGGCTTTCGATGCTGCGGATGCGGCGATCGCGCGCGGTGTCGATGTACTGCTTGTGGATACGGCAGGTCGATTGCACACTCAAGACAACCTGATGCGGCAATTGACGAAAATCAGGAATGTGCTTGCCAAAAAGATCCCCGGCGCGCCGCACGAAATTCTCTTGGTGCTCGATGCCACGAGTGGGCAGAATGCGGTGTTGCAGGCAACGGCGTTCAAAGCCGCTTGCGATGTGAGCGGCATATTTCTTGCGAAGCTTGATGGCACCGCCAAGGGTGGGATTGTGGTTGCCATCCGCGATGCGCTCGATGTGCCAGTGAAACTCGTCGGAGTTGGTGAAACGCCTGACGATGTTCAGCCTTTCGATCCGGACCGATTCGTCGAAGCCATGTTTGCCGCCTGAGCCGGACTGCCTAGAATGCAACCCATGCTTCGGAGAGCCTTCACACTTGTTGAGTTACTGGTGGTGGTAGCCATCATCGGGATGCTCATCGGGATCATCGTGCCGAGCGCGCGCGCCATTCAGCGCGAAAGTCAGAATGCGGGCTGCCTTTCCAACCTTCGCCAAGATTTCATTGCCGTTGACTCGTTTCGCCAGCAGAACTCAGGCCGACTGCCGATGTGTGAATTCTTGCCCGTGGTGACCAATGCGGGCATTGATGGTGGATTGCCAAACTTTCTTTCTGGTTTCTTGCCAGCGAATTCTCCATCATGGATTTGTCCTGCCGACCAGGACGAGCAATCACTTTCCACTGGAACCAGTTACATGTATCTGCCGGGTTTGCTTCGCTACACGCCTGCCGTGCAGGTGGATGTTGTGACGTTGCTGATGTCATTTGATCCAGCGACGACATCGATGGATCGTCTGATGTCCGTCCGATTGGATGCTGAGGCGCGTGCAATGACAGACTTCTTTGAACGCGAGGCCGCCCGGTATCCATTGCTCACCGATAGCCAAGATCGTCATCGCCGCGTTGGCGTGGAACGCAACGGCGTCTACATTGACGGCAGTGCGCGTATAGCCGTCGACCTCACCGCCGACGCAGAAACGGGAACAACACCATGAACCTGATGGAATCAATTCGATCGCGCGACATGGATATTGGCGAACTCTGGGAGGAGCACCGCTCGCAGATTGTTGCGTGGTTTGCCGCTGCGCTCGTGGTGGCACTCTTAGTGAGTGGGTCATTTTGGTGGTTTGCGGGGCGCTGGAAGGCGCCGCCGTCGATCTTTGATTCGCCAGTTGACAATGTGTTGGGCTACTTCACAACCGACGACTTCAACCTCTTGTCTGTTGATGAGCGCGTGAAATACGTACAGCAATTCATTAGCCGCTTTCGCGGAATGAACCAGCAAGACAGCGTGGTGGCCGCCGCGTTCTTGTCTGGAGTGACAGGCAAGGTGCGCGAGCAGATGACGCAGAATGTTCGGATCCTTGCCAAGGACATCTTGATTCAAGGCGCCGCGACCTATGTGAATCTGCCGATTGGCGAGCGCGGCGCGTTCATTGATAAGTGGGTAGCTGATTG
Organism: Planctomycetota bacterium; assembly: GCA_026386795.1. Classification (GTDB taxonomy): domain Bacteria; phylum Planctomycetota; class Phycisphaerae; order Phycisphaerales; family SM1A02; genus UBA966. The sequence continues at coordinate 9,388 of JAPLMU010000057.1, read as the reverse complement.
GTTTCGCTTTGCAGAGACCACTGCTACCGGCAAAGAATCAGAGAGCACGAATGAGGACATCATGACGAACGCGCGGGAAGAAGCAAAGCGCGGCGAAGAGCGGCAGCGCGAGCGCATGAAGGGCAAGAGCCTGAGCGACAAGGGCGCGGATCGGTTTCTTGGATTCTGGCAATCTGAAGTCGAGCCCGCGTCAAGCCCGAGGGAACAGGCGCAGATATCACGCTTCATGGACGCGGTGCGCACACGCATGCTGACTGGGAAGTGACGGACCCGCGCACGAATCCGAAGGGTGATGTGCCAGCGCGGCGCGGGGGTGCGAGTGATGCCGTTGATGCCGTTCATGTTGGCTCCGCATTGCCAGTACTACGCGCCGCTGGACAGATCACCGAATGCATGCGAACAGCCCGGGCGATGGTGTTGACCGCCGCGACGGGTAGTGGAAAGACCACACAAGTTCCGCAAATATTGGCGCGATCTGGGCTTGTTGATGGGCAAATCGTGGTGCTCGAACCGCGTCGACTTGCGGCGCGCATGACGGCGCGGCGCGTTGCCGAAGAGATGGGCGTGGCGCTCGGTGAGGATGTTGGCTTTCAAACACGGTTCGAGCGCATGGTCGGGCCGCGCACGCGCATTCGATTTGTCACCGAGGGTGTGTTCTTGCGTCAAGCGCAGCGCGATCCTCTGTTGAAGGGAATCGGATGCGTGTTGCTTGATGAGTTCCATGAACGCAGTGTGTTTGCTGATCTTGCGCTGGGCGTGGTACGCGCCGCGCGCGAGCAGCGTCCGGAGTTGATGGTTGCCGCCATGAGTGCAACGATGGACGCAGGGCAGGCGGCGGCATATCTCTCTGCGCCTGTCATTACGGCTGAGGGCCGCGCGTATCCGGTGAGCATTCGCTATGAGCCGGGCGCAGAAGGTGCGCCGGTTTGGGAGCGCGCCGCTCGCGCCGTGCGCCGGCTTGTTGATGAAGGGCATGAAGGTGATGCGCTGGTATTCATGCCGGGTGCGTTTGAGATTGATCGCACTGTGGATGCGGTGCGCGCAGAGCTTCGTGCCATTGCGGGAGGCAGCGTGTTCGACGTGGTGCCGCTACACGGATCGATGCCCGCCGATCGGCAAGACGCCGCCGTTGCGCCCGCGGTGCGTGGTCGTCGCAAGGTGATTGTGGCGACGAATGTTGCGGAGACGTCGATCACTATTCCGGGCGTTCGAATGGTTGTTGATTCTGGATTGGCGCGGGTATTCCGCGTGGATCCGCGTCGCGGTTTGAATGCATTGCGCACCGAGGCGATCAGCCGTGCGAGTGCCGATCAGCGTTCTGGTCGAGCCGGGCGCACTGCGCCGGGTGCATGCGTGCGGTTGTGGACCGACTGGGAACAGGCGCAGCGGCCGGCGGCGGAAACGCCGGAAGTGCGGCGCATCGATCTTGCGGAATCCATGTTGATGGTGCTGTCCATGGGCTTCGGTCCGTTCGAGAAATTTCCGTGGCTTGATCCGCCTGCTGATGATGCAGTGTTGCGCGCGCACGGCACGCTCGATGCGATCGGAGCGATCAATGCAGATGGGATGCTGACTGCGCTTGGCAAGCGGCTTGCGCGCATTCCTGTGCATCCGCGGCTCGGTCGTGTATTGGTGGAAGCGGCATCACTTGGTGTCCTTGAGCGCGCGGCGCGTTGGTGCGCGATTGTTTCTGACCGTGATGTTGTGCAGAGCGGCGGTCCGGCGCAATTGGTCCGCTTGACGCCCGACGGCGAGCCACCGAGTGATATTGGCGCGCGCGAAGAATTGCTGTTGCGCGTAGAGGCGAGTGGATTTCGAAACGCGCGGCACGAGGGTGTTGACGCGTCGCTTGGAGCTTGTCGCGAGGTGGCGTCTGCTGCGCGCGAGTTGGTGCGCGCGGCATCGGGTGGCGATGATGATCGAACGGTGGCGGCGGCGGGGCGGGATGGCGGGTCACGCGGTGGCGTGGTGCAGAGCGATCAGGCAAATAGTGGCGCGACCGCTGCGTTTGAAGGCGACTCATTTGCACGCGTTTCGCGGGCGTTGCTGGCGGGCTTCGCTGATCATGTTGGATGGCGGATGGACGCGCAGCGGCCGCATTGCGCGATGCCGGGGCGCCGCAAGGTGAGTATCGATCCAACCAGTGTTCAACGCGGCTCTGGCTTTGTGTTAGCACTTGAGGTGCGCGAGGGCGGGCGTGGCGATCAACTGCATCAATCGCTTGGAATGGTCACGCCGCTCGATGTGGAGTGGGTGGAACATGCAATGCCGGATCGAGTTTCTACGCAGACCGAGGTGCGTTTCAGTGATGAACTTGGCGCGGCGGCTGAGTTTGAAGAGCGCGTCTTTGACGGCATCGTGTTTGCGCAGGTCGTTCGACCATGGTGAGTTGCGGCCGACAACATGGGACGAGTCGGTTGATCAGTGGATCGCGCGGGTGCGGTGTGTTGCCGCGTGGTTTCCGGAGCGCGGCTTGATTACCTATGACGCTGATGATCTTGGCGTTCTCGCAGCAGAAATCGCGCAGGGGTGCGCGCGCGCTTCAGATCTTGATACGCGTCCGGTGCTCGATATATTTCGCGGCGCGCTGTCATGGGACGAGCAGCAATTTGTTGAGCGTGCGGCTCCGGCGGCGCTCGCGCTTGCGAGTGGATGGAAGATGAAAGTTGAATACGCCGAGGGCAAGCCGCCGCGTGGTCGCGGCAAGATTCAGGACTTCTATGACTTCGTTGGGCACCCAACAGTTGCTGGTGGTCGTGTGAAGGTGGTGCTCGAATTACTGGGGCCGAATCGCCGACCGGTGCAGGTGACTGAGGATCTGCCAGGCTTCTGGGAGCGGCTGTACCCGGAGGTTAAGAAGGAACTCAAAAGGCGCTATCCGAGGCATGAGTGGCGATGACGTAACTCCTTGTTACCCATGGATTAGCGAGTGGCAGTTCGCGTTTTATGCGCTGTTTCGTTAGAATGCCCGTCTATGCCAAAGGTGACCTCCGCCAGCGCCTCGCGCGCCGGCTCCAAGACGGTTTCCCGCCTCGCACCTGTAAAAAGCGCCACCGCTAAGACAAGCGGAAACGGCAAGACGAAAGTAGTAGCGTCGGTGACATCGAAGTCTGTTGTGAAGGGGAAGACGGTTCCGGTCGTCAAGTCTTCGACGAAGACGGTGCCTGTTGCGAAGTCCGCGACTGGTGCGAAGACAGTGGCTTCTTCGAAGACGGTGATCTCTGCGAAGACCACGCCGGTTGTGAAGACCACGCCGGTTGCGAAGACCACGATCGCAGCAACTGTGAAGACCACGCCGGTTGCAAAGGCTGTTGTGACTGCGAAGTCATCGGTCGCATCGAAGCCTGTTGGCACTCGGAGTTCCGTGACGGCGGCATCCAACCTGAAGGTGTCGACTGCGAAACAAACTAGCAAGCCGGTGGTTGCTGCTCGAACGCCGTTCACATTTGCACCGAAGGCGCCCGCAACGGTTGAGCCAAAGCCAACCGCGGTGTTTGAGTGCCCGAAGCCGAACGAAATCACATCCATCATGATGGCGACGCGTTACTTGATGGCGCGCCCGGACTTTGAGCGGCTGCGTCCGGCGAAGTACGGCGAAGAGACATTCAAGCTCGACCGCATGCACAAGCTCATGAGCCTGCTTGGCAATCCGCACCAGAAGATCAAGACGGTGCATGTTGCTGGAACAAACGGCAAGGGCAGCACAGTGGCGATGATCGCTTCGATGCTGCGCGCGTCCGGATACGCAGTGGGCGTGTACACGAGCCCGCATCTGATCGACATGCGCGAGCGCGTGCAGATTGATGGAAACCTCATCCCCAAGACGGAATTCGTGGATACGGTCCGCGCTGTGGCGAAGGCTGCAGAAAAGCTCGGCGAGCAGGCGACCTTCTTCGAATTGATGACCGCAGTTGCATTCGCGCACTTTGCGCAGCAGGCTGTTGATATTGCGGTGGTTGAGGTTGGCCTTGGTGGTCGCCTTGACTCGACCAATGTCATTACGCCGCTTGTGAGCATCGTGACGTCGATTGATTTGGATCACACCAAGCTGCTTGGCGGAACCAAGGCGCTGATTGCTCGCGAGAAGGCGGGCATCTTTAAGAAGGGCGTACCAGCGTTGTTCTTCGAGCAGGATCCAGAAGTCGACGCTGTTATGCGCGAAGTAGCGCAATCAGTTGGCGCTGAGCTTCGGATTGTGAACAAGGACATCGAGTTCTCCAGTCGATTCTGCGTGACCCCAGACCTTGGACCGCACACTCGAGTGTGCATGTACACCAAGAACAGTCGCCTTGAGCATGTTCCGGTGCCGCTGCAGGGCGAGCATCAGGCGAGCAACTGCGGACTCGCGCTTGCTGCGGTTGATGTTCTCAAGAACTTTGGCTTTGAGTTGTCCGAAGACAAGCTGACCGCTGGCCTTGCCGCGACCAAGATCCCGGGACGCATGGAAGTGGTTTCGCACCGTCCGCGCGTTCTGTGTGACGGCGCGCACAACCCAGCGGCGGTGAACGCGCTGATGCGTTGCGTCGGCGCGCATGTTCCGTACGACAGCATGGTGTGTGTATTCGGCTGCTGCGCTGACAAGGACATTGCCGAGATGATTGACAAGGTCAATCTTGGCGCAGACAAGGTGATCTTCACGCGCGCGTCCTCGACGCCGCGCGCGGCGAGCCCGGAAGAGTTGCAGAAGCTCTTCCAGGAGCGTTCCGGCAAGATGAGTCAGATTGCACGGACGGTCCCGGAGGCCATCGACATGGCAATCCGCGGAGTGAGCCGTGAGGATCTGATCTGCGTGACCGGCAGCTTCTACGTCGTGGGCGAAGCCCTGAAGTACATCTCCGAGAAGAAATAAATAGGTGCCTGTTTAGAGGACGATGTTGACCATTCGTCCGGGTACTACAACGACCTTTTTGGGTGGCTTCTCGCCGAGGTGTGGCAGTACTTGCGGGTGCGCTAATGCCATGGCCTCAATCTCCGCCGCACTCGCTGCCGTTGGCACCGTGATCCGTGCGCGCACTTTGCCCTGCACTTGCACCGCAATCTCCACCTCGCTGTCCACCAGCATTGCCGGGTCGAACGTTGGCCACTGCATTCCATGCAGCCCGCCCACTACGCCCAAGCGCTCTCCCATCTCGTCCGCAATGTGTGGCGCGAATGGCCACAAGACACACGCGAATCGCACTAGCTGATCGCGCGTCATGCCGCCCTTTGTTGCGTCGGTCATATCACTCGGCCGCGTCGCTGCATTCACCAACTCGATCATCGCCGCGATCGCCGTGTTCAAACTCAGACGCTCAATGTCTTCGCCAACCTTCGCAATGGTCCGATGCAACTGCTTCTCAATAGTCGCATCAGCCACCGCCGCGCACAACACATCACCTGTGCGCTCATCAACCGCAAGCCGCCACGCGCGCTGCAAGAAGCGGAACACACCAACAATGTCTCGGGTGTTCCATGGCTTCGACGCCTCCAGTGGTCCCATGTACATCTCGTACAAACGGAACGTGTCAGCGCCGTACTCCGCGATCACATCATCCGGATTGACCACGTTTCGCAGGCTCTTTGACATCTTCGCAACAATCTGCGTCACTGGCTCGCCAGTGGCTTTCTCCACGCATTGACCTTCGCCACGATCCTCAACTTCATCGATCGGCACCAGCGTGCGGTCCGCACGCTGATACGCATGGCTGGTGATGAGCCCTTGGTGGAACAATTTCCCCATCGGCTCCGGCGTACTCACCTTGCCAAGATCAAAGAGCATCTTGTGCCAGAATCGCGCGTACAGAAGATGTAGCACCGCGTGCTCGCTGCCGCCGACATAGAGGTCAACACCACCTGCGTGACACGTGGTCGCGTCATACGAAGTCGGAGCGGCAACCGTCGCTGCACCAGCGCCGGACTCGCCCGCTCCCTTCGCACTCTTCTTCCGCGACAACATCCAATACCGTTCCGCCGCTGGATCAACAAATGCCTGCGCATCCTTGGGCGAGCAATAGCGCAGGTAGTACCAGCAACTTCCCGCCCAACCCGGCATCGTGTTCGTCTCGCGCACCACTGCAGTGTCCGCAGGCAAGAGTGCAGGATCAACGCCTGCCGCGCCGGCCGTCGTGTGCGTCCAATCGCGCGCCTTCGCGAGCGGTGGCTGCGGCGTACTACTTTCTACCGGTCGATAGTCAGCGAGTGGCGGCAATGCCACCGGCAACGCAGCGACCGATACCGGATAGTGAATTCCTTCAGCGTCGTAGACCACTGGAAACGGTTCGCCCCAGTAGCGCTGCCGACTGAACAGCCAGTCTCGCAGGCGATAGTTGATGCGCAAACCGCCGATGCCCTTCGCTTCAAGCCACGCAATCGCCGCACGTTTCGCGTCGGCGGTCGTCATGCCGTTCATCGAAAGTCCACTCGCGGCGTTCGCGCTATTGAGCGCACGACCTTCGCCGCTTGTTGCCATCTCGCCGGTCCAGGCAACGCCCGTGATGTCGACAACCTGCAGCACCGGCAGCGCAAATTCCTTGGCAAATTCAAAGTCGCGCTCATCGTGTGCGGGCACCGCCATGATCGCACCGGTTCCGTAGCCCATGAGCACGTAGTCCGCGGTCCACACAGGAATGCGCGCGCCGGTCGCTGGATTCACAGCGAACAAGCCAGTCGGCACACCCGTTTTCTTCTTTGATTCTTGGCGATCGATGTCTGATCGATTCTTCGCCCACGCAACATACTCCGCGAGCCGCGCGTCGCCGCCGCGCGCCACCATGCGCGCGATCAGCGGATGCTCCGGCGCGACCACCATGTAGGTGGCGCCGAATAGCGTGTCTGGGCGGGTGGTGAAGACGAAGAGGAACTCACGATCAGCGCCTGCCGAATCACTCACCGCGTTGGCCGCACTGTTCGTGTTCGAAGCTGCACCTGCGCCATCCACCGCAAATCGAATCTCCGCTCCCTCGCTGCGACCGATCCACTCGCTCTGCATAGTGCGCGTTGAATCTGGCCACTCCACCAACGCCAGGTCAGCAAGCAATCGATCGGCGTAGGCCGTGATGCGGAACATCCACTGCTTGAGCGGCATGCGCACCACCGGATGGCCACCGCGCTCACTGCGCCCATCAATGATCTCTTCGTTGGCAAGCACGGTGCCCAATTTTGCGCACCAGTTCACGGTTTGCGTGCCCAGATACGCCAAGCGGAATCCATCGAGATAGACCTGCCGTTCGCGCTTGGTGCACGCGCTCCAGCGCTTTGTAACGCCCACGGGCGCGCCACTCGCGGACGAAGTTGCGCCGCTTGCAGATGAGGCGGCAGCGCTTGCGGAAGTGTCGGCGCTCATCGCCGCAATTTCTCGATCCTCGCTGACCAACGCTGCCTCCAACTCACTGATCGGTCGGGCGGCCTTCACCTTCGGATCGAACCATGCGCTGTAAGCCAGCAGCCAAATCCACTGCGTCCACTTGTAGTAGTCGGGATCGATCGTCGCAAATTCGCGCGACCAATCGTACATGAATCCAAAGCGTTTCAGCTGGCGCCGAAAATTATCAATGGCTTTCTTGGTGGTGACCTCTGGATGCACGCCTGTTTGAATGGCGTATTGCTCCGCAGGCAGACCGAACGCGTCCCAACCCATGGGATGCAGCACGTTGAAGCCCTTCATCTTCTTGAAACGGCAGATGATGTCGGTGGCGGTGTAGCCCTCAGGGTGGCCAACATGGAGCCCCGCGCCGGATGGGTACGGGAACATGTCCAAGCAATAAAACTTCGGGCGCGACGCATCGAATCCAGGCTCGCCCGGGTTCGGTTGTCGATAGCCGCCGCCCGCTGCCTCAGCCTGTTCAAGCCGCGCCTGCCAGCGTTCTTCGGTGGCATTGGCGAACGTCGCCGTGTATCGGAAGGGCGTCTCGTTCGCGCCGCCCGGTGGTCCGGGGGTGCGCGCGTGGCCGTCGGTAGCGTGGTTCGCAGCGGACATAGGCGTCGAAGCGTACTTCAGTCGGCGTGTGACCCTACGATGCACCGCAATGAAGTCCCCGGACGATGAGCCCCTCGACCCGCAGCCACAAGGCGACAACGCGCCCGATCCCGCCTCATCTGATACTCCGAGTCCACATGGCGACCCTGAAGCCGATGGCGACAAGGATGCTGACGAAGATGCGGACGGCGGCACTGATGAAGGAACTGACGGCGGCACCGATGAAGGAACCGACGAAGGCACTGGCGACGGCACTGACGAGCCACTCGGCGAAAGCGCTTGGGAGCTCCCCGCGCCCATAGCCAGCGCATGGGTCGGATTCTGGCCGCACCCTGATGCGCCAACGCGTGATGAAGTGGGTCGCGCGGTGGCAAGCTGGGTGGGCCGCGAAGTGGAGATGGAGTCAAGCGAGCCCGATGAAGATGAAGGCATGTTGTGGGCGCTGATGGTGAACATCCCGGGCGTGAATTCGCCGGTGGTGCTGTGGGCGGAACGCGCGCTCAATGCCGAACCAGGGCAACTTGAAGATCCGGCCATGGCGGCCTGCAAGTGGGTGGTTGGCATGCAGACCGTGCTTGAGCCCGGCGAGACGCACGCCGAGTATTTCCATTTGATGGCAATGCTTGCAGGATCGCTCCCTGAACTGACTGGCATCTTGGATGTCTCCAACGCGCGTCGTTGGCCGCGCCAAGAAATTGAAGAGCAGTTTCTAGCCGCCGATGCAGTTCCCAATGACGAGAGCCTGTGGACGATCACCGCCGTTGCCACATCAGACGAAGATGATGTACCGATGATGCTGTTCACCACCGGACTCTTGCGCTGCGGTCTTCCAGAATTGGAGATGCTTGAAGTACCCGCGCGTCACTCACAAGCGGCTGCAATCTTGCTGAATCATGTGGCAAGTCTGCTGCTTGAAGCGCCACCGCCAGAGCCGGAAGAGCCGATCGAAATCGGTCCCGATATTTTCGTGACACTCATTCCGTGGCAAGAGTGCGCGCAGTACATCGCGGAAGAAACTCCAGGGTCAACCGCCTTCCGCGAGACGGCGCGCGAGCAGGGTGACGGCTCGCTGATGGCCGTGCGCGCAGTGATCTGTTCCGCTAAAAAACGCGGCAGTTTCAAGCAGCTTTGGGCGTGGCCGACGGAAATCATTGAGAGCATGGAAGCTGGTCGCGCGGTGTTGTACGCCAGCGAACATTCCGCTGCCGCCACGGAACGTCGTGCACAGCGCACCTGGCCAAAGTTCGCCACGGCGTTCGCAAGCGTTCGTCGCGCAGAGGAGCCGGAGGTGTTGGCGCTTGTCACGACAGCGTTCCAAGTGCAAGCGCCGCTGGGATCAGTCGATGAGCACGATCGTCGCGAACAGGGTTGGTTCACGGTGCAGCGCTTCGATCATGATGTTGTGGATGCCATTCTTTCCGAAGAGCCGGTCAC
>JAPLMU010000183.1 GCA_026386795.1 Planctomycetota bacterium | reverse complement strand
GGGGTGCGCGTGCGCGGAGCGCGTGGCGTGACGTTAGCCGCATCCACTACGAATCCGTTCTCGCGCGCGTGTTGCTGGAGGAACCAGTCGACGGTGCGCTCAACGCTCTCGCGAGTGCTGATGGCAGGCGTCCAATCGATGGAACGCTGCGCATTGCGAATACTTGGACGGCGATGCTGCACGTCTTCGTAACCGGCGCCGTAGTAGCGCGCGCTTTCGATCTCTTGGTAGCCAGCAAACGGCGGATAGAACGGTCGCAGCGGATTGCTATCAAACGCCGCAACGATCATCTCCGCCAATTCCTTGATGCTGGCTTCGTTGTCGGGGTTACCGATATTGAAGATGCCACCATCGCAGTTGCCACTCTTGTTGGCAACCACGCGGTATAGGGCCTCGATGCCTTCGTCTACATCGGTGAAGCAACGACGCTGCTTGCCGCCGTCAACAAGCAGGATGGGCGTACCTTCCACCAAGTTGAGGATCAACTGCGTGATGGCACGCGAACTGCCGACGCGTGCGGAGTCCAGCGAATCGAGGCGCGGTCCGATCCAATTGAAGGGGCGGAACAGGCTGAAGCGAAGACCACGCTGCGCTCCGTATGCCCAGATGACGCGGTCGAGCAGCTGCTTGCTGGTGGAATAAATCCAACGCTGCCGGTGAATCGGGCCAGTGATGCACGGGCTGGAGTCTTCGTCAAAGCGCTCGTCGGTACACATTCCGTACACCTCGGAGGTGCTTGGGAAGATCAGGCGCTTGCCGTACTTCACGCAGTCGCGGACCACGCGCAGGTTCTCTTCAAAGTCCAGCTCAAAGACGCGCAGTGGATTGCGGACGTATTCGATCGGTGTAGCGATGGCTACCAGCGGCAGCACCACATCGCACTTGCGAACGTGGAATTCAACCCATTCGCGATTGATGGAAATGTCGCCTTCAACAAAGTGGAAGCGCGGATGCTCAGTGAGCGAACCGAGGTTCTCCTTGTGGAGGTCCATCCCGTAGACCTCAAAGGTGTCGTCTTGCAGGAGACGCTCGGACAGATGGCTGCCGATGAAACCGTTGACACCCAAGATCAAGACCTTGGTGGTCTTCTTCTTGCTTGACTTGATGGGTGAACCAAGGCGAATCTTCGGCAGAAGGTTGAGTTCCTTGGCCAACTGCGTGCCGTTTGACCAGACGCCGTCGATGGACTGACCTTCAAGAATTTCCAGTGCGCCGGTGCCGCAGGCGATGACGAGCGGTTCCGACGAAAGCACCTCGCCCGGCTTGCCTATTCCCTGCACGAGACGCGTGCGCCACACCATCACCTTGCGTGCGCCCGCGTGCGTGAACGCGCCGGGCCATGGCGATGCAACCGCGCGTACCAAGTTGTGAACTTGCGCTGCGGTGCGATTCCAATCGATCTGCCCGTCGTCCGGACCACGGCGACCCATGACGGTGGCCTTTGATTCATCTTGCGCAGTGCGCGGGGCCTTGCCCTGCTTGACCAGCGGAAGTACTTCGTCCAAGAGCGCGGCCGATGCGGTGGCCATGCGCTGCGTGAGCGACCACGCGTTGTCATCGGCAAGGATCTCCACGCGCTTCTGACCAATGATGTCGCCAGCGTCGGCCTTGTCGACCATGTGGTGCACAGTGACGCCGGTCTCGGTCTCGCCGTTCACAAGCACCCAATTGATTGGGCAGCGACCGCGGTACTTGGGCAGCATGCCCGAATGCAGATTCAGGCAACCAGCCGGGAACAGTTCGCGCACCTTGGCGCCCACCATGTTGCGGTAATGGAAGGAGAGCAGAAGCTCCGGCTTCATGTCGCGAATGC
>JAPLMU010000154.1 GCA_026386795.1 Planctomycetota bacterium | reverse complement strand
TGGGGCTTTCCAACTCCACACATCAAGTTGCGCCCACAGGAGGAGCGCGGCGCCGATGTACGTGAAGCGCAGCGACTCACCGGATTCCCACAAGACGGGAATGCCGAATCGACGGCCGCCAACGATCGCGATGACGAATGATGCGATAGCGGCAATGCGAACGATCGCGCGCCCAAAGAGCGCGAATCGATCAAGCGAAATGCGCTCCGATGCACGGGCACGAAGTAGTCCGATGGAAACGAGCACTGCGACTGGAGCAAAGAGCGGCAACACATATGTTGGCAATTTGCCGCTACTGAACGAGAGAAGCACAATCGGCCCGATCACCCACGCGACCATAAACCGTATCCCGGTGCGCCACTCCGCTGCGTCGCGCAGACCCTTCCATGCGTTCGGCCAGGCAAGCGTCCAGAGCATGGCGCCAATCGGGAACACCACTAGGAATTGCCACCACGGCTCGGGGTGCTGGTTGGAATCCGGGCTCGCCACGCGCCGGAAATGTTCGACCACGATGAAATATTCCCAAAAGCCGGGCTCAGCACGATGGATCATCCACGCGAACGGTGCGATGGTGATGGCGGCGGCGGCCAGCGGGATCCACGGCATGGTGAGCATGTCTTTCCAGCGCCGCTCCCATGTCAGGAACAGCAGCGCGGACACGCCGGGAATTGCGAAGGCGAGCAGACCTTTGGTGAGGAAGGCGAAGCCAGCCGCGACGCCCGCGAGCGCTAGCCATCCGGCGCGCGTGCGGCTCTGCGAGGTGCATGCGCAGTAGAGCGCCCCCATAGAGAGCGCAACGAACGCAGCGAAGGGTGGATCAAGCAGCGCGACCGTTCCAATGATGAGCGGCGCCAGCGTGGTGGCCTGCACCATGAATGCCAGCGGGCCATCTTCGCGGCGACCGGTGATGCGCACCGCCATCCATGCGGCGACCAGTGCAACGACCAGCGTGGCGATGGCGCTGGGCAGACGGATCGCGAATGCGTTCTGCCCAAAGACGGTCATGCTTGCGGCGGTGAACCAATATCCGAGCGGCGGCTTTTCGTAATAGACGAAGCCCGCCATGCGCAGCGCAAGCCAGTTGCCCGTGTCAACCATCTCCGCTGGAATGATTCCGTAGCGCGGTTCATCCGGCACGATCAATGGACGAACGGTCAATCCCGCGACGCCCAGCGCTAGGAACAAGAGTATGCAGATGATCCAATGGCGACGTGCGTCCATGCGCCGCGAATGCTAGCCGCCGATGCAGAGCCAGCCTTCGCGGCCGGGGATGGTTCCGCGTGCAACGCGGCCCTCGCGCGGAGTGGGTTGGCGGGTGAGCCAGTCGCTGAGTGGTTCGAACTGGTGGCCTGCCGCGAGCGCGCGGTCGAGGAACTGCTCGAAGAGTGTGGCTTTCGTGCCGCCTTCGCTCTCCGCGTGGATGGTCAGGACGTGCGGTGCACCGTCGGCGAGGCGGGAGAGCAGCATGTCGTTCCAGCGCTCGTCGGCGCCGGCGCCGCGACTAACGCCTTCGTCATAGGTGGGGAGGTCCACGGGAATCTGCGGCTGCGTAAGCGTGCGGCCAAGGCGTGCACTGTGTGGCAAGAACGGCACTGCGGGTCCACGCGCGTCGCTGCGCCACGTGAATGCTTGCGACGATGGCAGCGAAAGGATGCGATCGTCGCAGCGCCAACCGGGCGCGGCACACGCGTGCGGCGCGCGGCCGTAGACCGTGGTGAACGCGGCGATGGCGCGGGCGAGTTCGGCTTCCAGCGCATCGTCAGCGAGCGACTCCGCGCCCACCTGCCAGCGGTGGTGATCCCAGGCGTGCAGCGCCACTTCATGACCAGCGCGATCCGGAAGGCGCAGCGTGTCGGCCAGATGTTCTGAGATCACCGTGCCCGGCCACAACGTGCCGCGGAAAGCAATGTCCCAGCCGTAAAGATTCGGCGCGCCGGAGCGCAACATCTTCAGTGCAAACGATGGCTTCAACATGCGACGCACGTGACGACCCATGTTGTCCGGTCCAAGCGTCACAAACCAGGTGGCACGAACACCGCGGCGCTGCAGCGCGGACAAGAGCCGCGGCAGCCCATCACGGGTGCCGCGGAATGTGTCCACGTCGATGCGCAGCGCGACGGTCACGCCGAGCCGGCCGGGGTGCGCGTGCGCGGAGCGCGTGGCGTGACGTTAGCCGCATCCACTACGAATCCGTTCTCGCGCGCGTGTTGCTGGAGGAACCAGTCGACGGTGCGCTCAACGCTCTCGCGAGTGCTGATGGCAGGCGTCCAATCAATGGAACGCTGCGCATTGCGAATACTGGGACGGCGGTGCTGCACGTCTTCGTAACCGGCGCCGTAGTAGCGCGCGCTTTCGATCTCTTGGTAGCCCGCAAACGGTGGGTAGAACGGCCGCAGCGGATTGCTATCGAACGCTGCAACAATCATCTCCGCCAGCTCCTTGATGCTGGCTTCGTTGTCGGGGTTACCGATATTGAAGATGCCGCCATCGCAGTTGCCGCTCTTGTTGGCA
>JAPLMU010000188.1 GCA_026386795.1 Planctomycetota bacterium | reverse complement strand
GGAGGACGTCGTGTTCGGAAAGACTGACGGGCCCGCCGAAGTCCCTGTGTCGGCCGCGAGCCCGAATCCGTGGAAGTTTGCGATCGAGTCGATTCCGCCTGCCATCGTCAACGAGTTCGGCTCCGCGCGGGTCGCCCGCAGCGATGTTTGGCCGGCGCTCCGCGCGCAGTCGATGTACTCGCTGCGGCTTGGCGGCAACGGCATGCGTGAACCGCACTGGCATCCGGAGACGGCAGAGATGGGCTACGTGCGGGCGGGCCGGAGCCGCATGACGATCAAATCTCCGAGCGCCATCGATACGTTCGAGATTGGGCCTGGGGACATGTACTTCATCCCCGCCGGGTATCCGCACCACATTGAAAACCTCGGTACGAATGAGTTGCACTTCCTGGTGTTCTTCGACCGCGCGATGCCCCAGGACGTGGGTTACACGGGCGGTATTCCTGCGTTCCCGCGGCGCATTGTGGCGCCAGCACTCGGCATGACCGTCGCCACGCTGCCGCGCTACCCCGAGCGCACGACGGATGCGATGATCGTTGAGAAGCGCAACCCGGTGGACTCGTGATTCCTATGACGGCGCCGTTTGCGGATCCCTCGCCGCTTGACCGCGTCACTCGTGCGTTCTCGGGCGTTCCTACGTGATTTCCCTGTTTCTTCCCGTGAAGAGTCGCACCTGCGCTGGACGTTGCGTAAATCACGGGCATGTTTCTGGCAGAGGTTCTTCCCGGTGCCTCGGAGGTGCGTCACATGGAAATGGGCTGCCAGCCGACAGACCTCGGCTGGGCATTGATCTGCTGCGTGCAGCCGATACGTGCTGAGTTTCCCGTTCCGAAGGATTGCCCGTGAAGTTAGAGCGTCCCGTTGTTGCCACCGCTGGTGTCGCCTCTTTCATTGCTGCCATCGCGGTTGCTGGGTCGACCGCGTCGGCCGGGTTTGTTTCGCCGCAGCTTTCGGTGGCCGTCGCCGTCTCCGGTGATGCCCCGCAGAGCTCGACGTCGACGTCCGGCTTTCGCAACGCCGATGGTTCGTACCTCTACGACGGCTCCCTCACCTCGAACTCCGGCAGCAGCTGGTTCGTGAACTGGAACCTGACCGGCTCCGACACCGTGGCGCAGCCCGGTAGCCCCTCGATCACCACCAACTTTGCGGTCGGAAACACGGGCGATGTCACTCGGACCTTCCAGATCCTGGTGACATATGCGGCGCCGGTGCAGGTGGCCCCGGACACGGGCTATGCGTGGCGGACGACTCTTTCCGGCGTGCTGGCCTCGAACAACGGCGGCGTGGCGTCGCTCGTGGGCCTGCTTCCCTCGATGTTCCAGGGGCAGATCAACGGCACCGGCGTGGTGTCCAACAATCCGTCGGCCGCGAGCACGACCACCGCTTCCTTCTTCGGGCCCTCCGTCAACGACTACGCGGGGCCGATCCCGAATGGACCGAACATCGCCACCATCGGCTACCTGATGACGTTCTCGCTTTCGGCTCACAGCACGGCGGTGTTCAACGGACTGTGGGCTGGCACAGTGTCGACGGTTCCGGCGCCGGGCGCGGCCGCACTGCTCGGGCTCGCGGGCCTGACGGCACGCGGGCGTCGGCGGAGCGTATAAATCAACTGAATTGATGTCGAGCCGTGCATCTGGGCAGGCTAGGCACTCAGCGCGTCAGCCGGAAGTTCTCGTCGAGAATCATTCCATCAGTTCACGGGCACGCGCCCCATTGACCGAGCAGCAATCCGAGATCGCTGCCAGTGATCACGCCGTCGTTGTTGAGATCGGCGAGGCACGGGCCGGAAGGGCATGCTCCCCAACTTCCGAGCATGAGACCAAGGTCAGCGCCGCCCACGATGCCGTCGTTGTCGATGTCGCCGAGGCACGGGGGAGCAGGGAACTCAATGATCAGCGCGCGACGCGCGTTGGCTTCAAAGGTGTCGTCGAGGCCCGGAAGTGGGCCGTCTCCGCCGCCGTAGAAGCAGGCGAAGTCGCCAGTGAGGTTTGGCTCACCTGGTAACCATGGAGACTCCGTGACTGGTTCGCCGGATTGCCAGAGCCAAGCACCACTTTCGCGGCTCAGTCCGACCCACGGTCCGCCGTTGTAGCCCGTCATGGTCCACATGTTGGTGAACGCTGCAAACCGGCGGTAGATCCACTGCAACTCTGCTTGCGTCTCCATGGACACGAGCTGCGCACCGATCGATTCCGCGTAGGTCTTCGCTTGTTGCCAAGTCACGCGCGTCGGCAGAATCACTGCGGCATACGTCTTTCCGTTGCCACCTTCAGCGGTCGTCCATGTGACCGTGTTGAGGTGCGGATCACTATTGAATTCCACCAGCACATTGCCAAACGAATCGCGATCGTCATTCCACTTGCCGTTGGGATAGACGACACCCCAATTCTCACTGCCGACGTTGTTGGGTTCGCCAGGATTCCAGTTGGTGTAGACGAGTGGTTCGCCGTTTGACCATCCCCAACCACCGGCAGGCTCCGCGGAGCCCGGTGCCTGCACCAGTCCGAAGGCGGTTGGACCGCCGAGGAGCGTTGGGGTTGCGCGGGTACGAATGAACTCACTCTCCGCAGCCGAAGTGATGGTTGCGGGGTAACCGCCGAGCGCGATCGCAGTGGCCTTCGCCTCGTTGAACGTCTTGCTGCCTTCGAGTGCGTACACCGCGTACCAGTGGTTGTTGCCACCTTGCGATGCTGGCCACTGCACGGCAAGACCATCCGGGATCGGCGCCGGGTCGCCGAGTGCGATATCGATTTCGCCAGTGCCGGTCACTCCCTTGCCACCGACGCGGATCAGGTACAGCTCGCCCGCCGTGCACGGAACGATCAAGCGCGAGGTGCCTCCGTTGCAGACGGAGTCGTTGTCATTGCAGGCAAGCGGGACGCCGCCGCACGAACCGTAGATGACAATATTGGTATCAAAGCCCGCGTGATTACAGGTGGAAACCGCCAGGCCACCGTTCACTGGTGGCACAACGCGGAACCACACATCGTTGGTGAATAGGCCGCCAGTTGCCGTGTCTGCACACTCAGAAATGAGGGGCGGGCCGTCGGTATCCGTATTCAAGGTTGTGAAGGGATAGCGTCCAAAGCCGAGCGGGCGGGCAGTGTTGCAGTGGTCGTTCTCACGGGTCAGACCACAACGCTCCACGGCGATATTCACGCACAGTGAATCCCACGAAACGGTGCAGCATGGCGGGTCAATGCTGCACACAAGCGCGCAACATGCGGAG
>JAPLMU010000147.1 GCA_026386795.1 Planctomycetota bacterium | reverse complement strand
GCGATCAATGCCCATGCCGAACGCCACGGTGGCCACCACGATGTCAAGTTTCTCAGCGGTGAATCGCTCCTGCACCTTCGAGCGTTGGATCGAAGTCATGCCCGCGTGGTAGCACGCCGCATTGAATTTCTCCTTGCTCAGATACTCCGCGATTGCCTCGGTCTCTTTGCGGCTCATGCAATAGACAATCACCGCGTCGCCGCGATGCCGCTCAAGAACGCCCAAAATCTGCTTGCGCCCATCAATGCGCGGCTCGATGCGGTAGATCAAGTTGGGGCGGTCGAAATTCCCAACTAATACCAGTGGATCGATCAATTCCAGCTGCGCAACGATGTCATCGCGCACCGGCGGCGCGGCGGTGGCGGTGCATGCATGCAGGCTGACGCCCGGGAACATCCTTCGCAGTTGTTTGAGTTGCCGATATTCCGGGCGGAAGTCATGCCCCCACTGACTGATACAGTGCGCCTCATCAATCGCGATAGCGCGCACGCCCACGCTGCCGAGCCAGGTATCGAACCCCGGCGCAAGCAGTCGTTCTGGCGACACGAACAGCAAGCGCACTTCGCCAGCGCGCACGGCGCGACGCACGTCATCACGCTCTTCGTTGGTCATGCTCACGCAGACATCGATGCGGGTATCGCCAGCACGTGCGGCTGCCAGCGGGGGCACTTGGTAGCAGAGGCTCTTGCCGCCGCCCGTTGGCATCACCACCAAACTGTCGCGGCCCGCAATGCCTGCGGCGATCGCTTCGGCTTGCAGCGGACGAAGGGTGTCGAATCCCCAGACGCGTTGGATGTCGTCAAAGACAGCGGCATCAAGGCTCGGGTGGTCCTGCCCGAAGGCGTCCGACCCGTGCGCGTCCTGCGCGGGAATGAGCGAGTCCGTTCGCATCCGGTGGAGTCTAGGGGTGCGTGCAGGCACATTCGTGAATCACGGCGGAAACGCACGGCTCCGAAGTTCATCGATGGAATTCCGCGTCGTTCTGGGTGATGGCGCAATCTGGACGTATGGTGATCTGGCTGACGGATTTCAATAGATTTCACTTGAACAAAGGAGATATCATGCTATCATTCATACTCATGGCACAACTCATTGTCAGAAACCTTGAGAATGACATCCGCGACCGAATCCGCGCGCTGGCTGAACTTCACGGCTGCAGCATGGAAGAAGAGGTGCGGCAGATTCTCCGTTCGGCAGTGCTTGCAAGTGCTGCACGCCCGGAGCATGTGCAGCCACTCGGCACGCGCATGTCCGAACGCTTCGCACGCATCGGGCTGACGGAAGACCTAGCGCAGCTCCCACCGCGAACCCTCGAACCTCCGAGCTTCGGTCAATGATCGTCCTCGATACCAACGTGCTCTCGGCGCTCATGCGCGCGGAGCCGGACCGCGCGGTAGTGCGCTGGATGAATGGTCAAGCGTCCGAGTCAATCTGGACCACCAGCATCACGCTCTTTGAGGTGCAGTTTGGTCTTGATGTGTTGCCTGACGGCGAACGCAAGACCGCGCTTCAGAACGCATTTCACCAGGCGGTCTACGTAGACATGCAAGGACGCATCTTGGATTTCGACGCGCCCGCCGCCGCTGCTGCCGGCACGATTGCAGCACGACAGCGCGCGCTCGGTCGTACCGTTGACATGCGTGATGCTCAGATCGCCGGCATCATCGCGGCGCGTCGAGCGACGCTTGCCACGCGCAATATCCGCCACTTTGCTGATGCTGGAATTACGACTCTTGACCCGTGGCACGCGGCGGGGTGAATATCACATCCCCGCAGCCAGAATCATCACGATCTTCTCCTGCAGTGCCTTCGCCTTCCCCACGCCGTCCTTATCTTTGGTGAGGTCATTGCAGAGCACGCTGAACGCAAAGCGGGGCGTCTCACCGGGGCGACCAACGAATCCGCTCAGGCAGCAGACGCCATTGATGTAGCCAGTCTTACACGGCACAAAGACATGCTCAGTATCTAAACCCTTGAAGCGCTTCTGGACGGTGCCGCTCACGCCAGCGACCGCCATACTATTGATGAACGCCTGGCTGATCTTTGGATCGTTCGCGGTGGCGCGCAGCCACGCCGTCATCAAGTTCGGTGACACGCGATCGTCCTTGCAGAGCCCGCTGCCGTCCGAGACCACCAGGCCCTTCGCCGCGGTGCCGGCTCCGAGCGCTGCATCAACTTCCGCCACCAGCGCAGCCGCGCCGTTCGCCCATGTCCCGCTCTGCCCGGATCGCTTCGCGCCGATGCGCTTGAGGAGACTCTCTGCATACAAGTTCTGGCTCTCCGTGTTGCACTGCTTCACCACGCGCGCGAGGGCAGAGGTGATGGGCGGGCCGACGGTATCGCCAGTCACGGCGCCGCTCGCACTCGCTGCAGGATCCGCCGCAGTGGCAACGCGCGTGCTCGCAACGCTCACGCCCGCCAATCGCATGCGCTCAGAGACATAGCGCGCAAAGAACGTGGGCATGTCACGAACGCAGACTGCAATGGGCTCCACGGGCGTGGTCTTCATGTTGCCGTTGAGTGTGAAACGCCACGGTGAATCCGTTCGGCCGATCCAGATGCTCTGCTTGGAGTCCTTGCCATTGGTGGCGGTGACCTTGGATGTGTCCACCTCAAGCCACGGCGCGGCGGGCGTCCAGGCAGAAATCTCCGGTCGGCTGCTCGCGGCGGTCACTCGCCCTTGCAGTAGGTTGACATTGAAGGTGAGCCCGGCAATCTCTGCGCAATACTTCTCATCGAGCTGGTCCGCCGGCCAACCGGGATGCGTGAACTCGCGGTCAAAGATGCGGTCATCGACCACCAGTTCGCGCACTTGCGTGATCCCGGCGCGCTTGGCAGCCGCGGCCCAGATGTCGATGAGTTCTTCGGTGGTGAGACCTTGTTTCTTCACGCCGGCAGCGTCGGTATAGGTCACTTCATCCAAGATTTCCGGATCGCCAAGCGATGGATCGCCGTCAGCAATCACCGTCAGGCGATCGCCATTGCGAACGAGTCGCGTACTGAACTTCCAATCAGCACCCAACACGCGGAGCGCGGCAGCCGTGGTGAGCACCTTCATGTTGCTCGCTGGCGTCATCAGCCGCGCGCCGTTCAGATCAGTGATCGCCGCGCCGGAACCGACCTCGCGCACGCTCACGCCGATGGTTGCGTTCTTCAGGCCGCTGGCTTCGACGGCAGCTTGGATGGCCGCGCCGAGTGACGCACTGGGCTTGGCAGTCGTTTGCCCCGTTTGCTTTGCACGGTCGAGGTGTGTAGCGAACGCGGCGCAGGCGGGAAGGGCGAAGGCGCCAGCGGCCAACGAAGCGGCTGTGACCAGTGCAACGATTGACTTCAGATTCATCGGGCGATGCTCCATGGAATCACTCAGCGGCGCGTCAGTGCGCCGCACCTCTGTGTTTCAGCATATCGGTCGAGCCCGGCCTTCTTATGGAAACTTGCACCCCCGGTATCAGCCACCGCGCAAGCGAATCACTTCATTCACGTCCTTATCGCCGCGACCGCTGACGTTGATCACCACGATGGCGTCCGGGCGCAGCGTGCGCGCCAGCACCACCGCCGCATGAACGGCATGGCTTGTCTCAAGCGCCGGGATGATTCCCTCAGTGCGGGCGAGCAGATCGAAGGCATCAAGCGCCTCCGCGTCCGTAGCCGCCACATAATGCACCCGACCGGAATCCTTCCAGTGACTGTGCTCTGGCCCCACTCCTGGATAGTCAAGACCCGCGCTGCAACTGTGAACATCAGCCGTCTGTCCGGCAGGATCTTGCAGCACGTAGCTGAGCGAGCCGTGGAGAACGCCAGGAGTCCCGTGCGCGAGCGGCGCAGCGTGATTGCCGGCGCCCGGCCCGCGACCACCAGCTTCAACACCCACGAGTTTGACGCTTGTATCCCCAACAAACGGCGCAAAGATGCCCGCCGCGTTCGAACCGCCGCCGACGCACGCCACCACCGCGTCTGGGAGTCGTCCGTACCGCTCGATGCATTGCGCCCGACATTCGCGACCGATCACGCTCTGGAAATCACGCACGATCATCGGGAACGGATGCGGACCAACCACGCTGCCGAGGATGTAGTGGGTCTCGCCCACCGAGCCCATCCAGTCACGCATCGCCTCATTCGTCGCGTCCTTGAGCGTGCGGCTGCCAGTAGTGACTTCATTCACCT
Organism: Planctomycetota bacterium; assembly: GCA_026386795.1. GTDB lineage: Bacteria > Planctomycetota > Phycisphaerae > Phycisphaerales > SM1A02 > UBA966. Next base: position 12,829 of record JAPLMU010000147.1, on the reverse strand, counting down.
TCGCACCCATCAGCCGCATGCGGAACACATTGAGCGACTGCCGGCGGATGTCTTCCACGCCCATGTAAATCTCGCAGGGCAGACCGAAGTGCGCGCACGCGGTAGCGGTGGCCACGCCGTGCTGACCAGCGCCGGTCTCAGCGATGATTCGCTTCTTACCCATGCGCATGGCCAGCAGCGCCTGGCCCATGGTGTTGTTGATCTTGTGTGCGCCGGTATGCGCAAGGTCTTCGCGCTTCAACACAATGCGCGCGCCGCCAGCATGGGCGGTGAGTCGGGGCGCTTCCGTCAGCGGCGTGGCGCGTCCCACAAAGTCGCGCAGCAATTCATCAAGCTCCGCCTTGAAGGACGGATCCGCCATCGCGACGTGGTATGCGGCCTCCAGTTCTTCCAGTGCCGGCACCAGTGTCTCTGGCACATAGCGACCACCGAAGCGACCAAAGCGGCCGCGGGAATCAGGAACGGATGGCGCGGTTTGCAGGGTGCTCATGGAACGGATACCAGTGGAGGCGTGCGGCGGGAGCAGTCAACAACGAGGATCCGATCCTAGGCGGCATCCGGAGTCGCGGGCGGGCGGCGTCGAAACATGCTGCCAATTGGGCCACTCAGCGCGTAGCCGGTCATGCCTATCGCGAGCGCTTCGTGGAACCACCACACGGCGATAGCGATTGCCACAAGCATGCTGGCCATCGCAGGTAGTGACTTGCGCCCCTTGAGGTAGCGATTCACAAAGTGCGGGTAGCGCATGGGGCTGACCATTGCAAAGGCGCAGAGCAGCGTGGCTGCTGGGATGAACAGCGAACTGGTGGAACCAAAGCCAACTGGTAATTCTGCTTTCCAAGTAACGAGCACCAAGTGCTGGTGGAGCAGGGTGAGGCTGGCAACGGCGCCGCCCGCACCTGGTGAAGGCAGTCCCTTGAACCACAGGTGATCATCTTCCGACGCGCTTGCCGTTTCCACATTGAAGCGTGCAAGGCGAAGCGCCGTGCAGCAGATGTAGATGGCAGCGATCGACCAGCACAGACGCGGGTACAGGTTCCCAGTATCCGGGCCAAGGATCGTTTCGCCCTCGCCGGAGCCGTAGTACAAACTCACCAAGCGCAACATCATGAACGCAGGCGCCACGCCGAAGGTAACGACGTCAGCTAGTGAGTCAAGTTGCGCACCGAGATCGCTCGTTGAATGCGTGAGACGCGCGAGTGATCCGTCCACTGCATCGAATGCCATACCAAGAAATACCAACACGCCAGCGACTGTGAGCGGATGCCAACCAAACGGCGTGAGACCGCCGCCCTCGCCGGCGCGCGCGGAGTAATAAATGGCAGCGAACCCGCACACCAGGTTCGCCATGGTCATCATGGTGGGAAGGACTTTGAGACCGGGAATTGGTCGGCCCTTGCGGCGTCGCAGTCGTCCACGCATTCCGCGTGGGCGGTCGGCGGACTGAGTGACGTCCATTGTGCCATCGCTCCGGCCATCGGTGCGAGTCCCTGGCTTCGGTTCTGTCACGGCATCATTGGGGCGGCGGGGCTTCATGGCTGGCTAGGTTCCATCGGCTTCGCTGCGGTTTCTACTGGAAATGCGCTGTCCGGCAGGTGGGGAATCATCACGAGGACGGTACGCCGAGCGCGTGCGCCAGGGCGCTCTGGCGCCGCGAGCAGGGTGGCTGCGCCCAAGGTCAGCACGCGAGCGCCAATCTTTCCGGACGCTGGTGCGGCGTTCGGTGAGGGCGGGCCGGTCAGCCCGGCGGCATCGCGAGCGCGTGCGGGGGCTTCTGCGTCCGTCTCCACGAATCCACCCGGGTCACAGGTGAGTATCCAGGCCGCGCCGCGTTGCAATTCAAATGCCATGCGGCAACTGCTCGCCACATCGCCAGCAAGTTGATTCGCATTGTGCAGGCGGCTCGCCTGTGCTGTTCCGGTGGCAAGCTGCGGCACCAATTCAACGGCAATGCACATGCCGTCTTCCATGGCTACTGGCCATGTGCGCGCCATGAGTTGCGCCTGCGTGCCGCGTCGATCGTGTGCAACTCCGTCGACTTCGACCATTGCGTTGCCGATCGGAACATTCACCAATTCGCGCCATGAGGGTGCGGTGCCAAGCCATGTTCGCATTTCAAGCGGGCTTCCGCCGAGTGCATCACGGAATTTGTCGATGGCATCGGCCTTCACTGCGCAGTGGATGTATCCATTGCGACGGAGCGCGATCTCATCAACCGCGGCGACGGCAGGCTCAGCGTAGGTGCGCATCGCTTGATTGAATTGATCGCTATCTGTAGTGATTTGCCACGTCAGAACTTCAAGGCCGATTTGACCAGGGGCAATCCGCGTTCGTGATTGCAACACCTTGCCTTCCGCGCCAGAAGCGGCTGCTCTGGGAAGGACATCGGAGTTGCCTGACTGATCCGAGCCCTTCGACGCAGTTGATCCGCTACTTGCGCATCCGAAAAGTGCCAGCCCCGCGATCAGTCCCGCGGCGACCGCGCATCTCATGCGTCGGTCTCATCGGGCATTTCATTCATGCGATCAATGAAGCGGCGCACGTGACCAAAGCCTCGCTTGGTGTGATGGAACGCGACGCGTGGTAGGTGCACGTGGTCGTCTTCGCCCTCAAGTGGACCCATGTGCTGATCCACGGTTCCACTCTTCACCAAGTGCGAGAATTCGTCGTTCATTTGCTCGACTTGCCGCTTGGAGAGCGGGCGCCTGACGCGCACCACAAATGTATCGCCGATGTAGCGGGAACTGTGGTAACGGTGGTAGAAGCGAATGATGCGACTGGTCGCGTCAGCAGGGCTTGAGGCGATCTCATAGAGCGAGGTGTCCTCTTGCGAGATCCAGCCAGCTTCGACCAAGTTGTCGACTACGCCTGACTGCCAGCGAGTCCAGTAGTTACCTGGCTTGCCATCAGGGCCAGCGCCTTCAACCAACACGATCGGCATTGGGTGGCTCTTGCCAGTCTGAATGAGTGTGAGCGTCTCAAAGATTTCGTCCATCGTTCCGAAGCCGCCCGGGAAGCATGCCACCGCGTCCGAGTGGGCGAGGAACATGAGCTTGCGCGTGAAGAAATACTTGAAGCTGATGAGCTTGGCGTCGCCCTTAATGATGTCGTTCGCGTTGGTCTCAAAGGGCAGGCGGATGGAGAGGCCGAAACTTGATTCGCGGCTTGGTCCTTCGTGGCCCGCCTTCATGATGCCCATTCCGGCGCCGGTGATTGCCATCCAGCCTTCGGCGGCCATCAAGCGTCCGAACTCGCGAGCGGCTGTGTAGTCCGGGTGCGTCTCTGGAGTGCGTGCACTTCCAAAGATAGAGATCTTGCGCACGCCCTTCCAACGATTGAAGACGCGGTATGCGGTGCGCATTTCACGCAGTGCGCGTTCCATGACTTTCACCTGACCAAGGTCGGAGCCGTCTTCGAGGATCCGCAGCGATGTTCGCACGAGGTCTTCCACCAACGCGGTGCGCCGGTGTGACGCGTGCGTTCCGGGTGCTGCCTTGGCGGCGGTTTCGACCAGTTGATCGATCATCGCCACGAGCTCTGGACCAAAGCCGTTCTGTTCGATTTCGTCGGTCGGCTCTGGTCGTGAGTGCTGCGGAGAATTGCGTGTCATCGTGTTTCGGTTGTCGATTCTGCTGTCGGAGCGGGGGCGAGTACCGGGATCGGCGTCACCCGCGGTTGGGGATCTTGAATCGTACCGCCGACATCGATCACGAAGAACTGGTCGGTGACCACTCCATAGAGGTCGCTGAGGAGCGGCAGTTTGCCGCGATTGCGGAATCGAAGGGCTAAAGCCCCGGAATCAGTGCGTACCTCGCCCGTGCCCTCAAGCAGCAGCGTGCCGGAGGAGAGGTCGATTTTCTTCAGGCGGAGCAAGGAATCATCGATTTCAAAGATCATGTTCGCCTGTTCCATGGCGGCGTTCAGCGGAAGCATCAACTGCGTTACCTGCAGAATGCTGAGGCCAAGAGGGAACTCCATCATTCGGCCATCGGCCACTGCAATCCTGCCCGAGCCGCGGCGCGCGGGATCCACGCCGAGCGTTCCGGCAACATCGAGTCGGCCGCTCAAATAGCCATCGTCGGTGAATTGCTGTGCTGATTTTGCTGTGTCCTCAGAGAGTCCCGCGGCGGCACTGCGCATGCCAGCGGCGATGTAGCGCCCGAATCCGATGTTCGTGCAGCTGACGTGCATTTCCCACTGTTCGGCAGGCGTAAACCAACCGTGCGCGGCAATGCGGCCGCCGTACATGGATGCGCTGAGATCCTCAAGTTCGACCAATGATGAGTCTGGATGAAAGAGCAGCGCAGCGGCAATGGTGGTTGCGCGCCTGCCCATGACGTGCACCTGATCAAATTGCAATCCAATGGTGCCAGCGGGCTGGCCGCCGTTAGTCGACAGATCAAATGCCAGTGAGCCGTCAATGCGGTCAAAGAGTATTCCAGCTTGGAAGCGCGCATCGGAGATATTCAGGTCACCAATCACGGAGATGCGCGGGCTGCCAACGCGCGGGTCATCCACCAAGATTCGCATCGAATCGGTCCAGATGGGCGCTTTGGTGTCAAATTCAATTTCATCGAGCGCGCGTCGTGCTGCGGACGGCATCAGCGCGCGCAAATCCGGCGAATTTCCGGACACCGATGCGGTCGCCCGCAATTCGCCTACTAATAGGCTTGTTTCGGTGGAAGCAAATGCGCCAGTGATGGTGGCAGTGCCGCGGTCAATAGTGACTTCGAGTTCATCGACTACGACGCCGGACGGGCCGATCAGCAACGAACCGCTTTGGCGACGCAGTTGGAATTGCATTTCATCGCGCTCGCCGCCGATCCATGATGGCTCCAATGCCACCGACCAACGGTCGGTCTTGTTCCGGCCAGGAAGAGTGACATCTGCGTCGATCGCTCCGCGGAGTCGCCAGTCTCGCAACACATTTTGGGCGGCGGTAGCGCCAGTCGCCTCAAGTGCGCGTGCTACGAGCGGGCTGTCGAGGGAGAGTGTCGCGATGGTTGCATGAAATTGAGGAGTTGGTCCTGAGATCACGCCGTCAGCCTCAATGACGAGCGGGGAGTCGTCGGTGTCGGGACCGCGAAGATCGACCCCGTTCAGGCGCAGTTCACCGTTGCGAAAGTACATTTCACCACACACCGGATCTAACTTCACTGAGTGCGCAACTGTGAGTGAATCGAGACGTACGTGCGCGTAGGTGTCTTGGCCGTGTGCATCACGGTTCCAGGTGACTTCGCCGTCAAAGTTCCCAACCGGCGTCAGCGCGTTCCATGCCTCTTCGATGCGGGCGACCTCTGGCCCGTCACTCAGGCGCACCAAATCGCGCTCAATCGGAAAGTCCTTGAGACTGATTTCGAGCGATCCACCCTTGCTTTCTAAGTCGAATCTGCCCTCAGCGGCAACGGTTCCCGCGCCGTGGCGTGCAGTGGCATTGCTTACCGTGACATGTCCCGCGTCTGCCACGATCAGCCCATGAACATCATCAAGCGTCATCCGTCCGGGCCAACTCAGGCCGTTCTCGCGCAGTACCCCGCCAAGTTCAGCGGTCGGACGAATAGCGCCGTCGTGCACCTGCACATTGGTGGTCACTGCATCCGATTCGTCGGCACGGGTGAGCACTGTGCCGGTGGCAGAAATACTTCCCTCAAGGCCAAGCTCCATGAGGATGCTTGAGATCGGCGAGAACTTGAGACCAGGCCAACCCACGGGGCGGTTGGTGCGATCCTCAAAGCTGATTGGGATGGCAGCAAGCAGGGCGCGCGTGACTTTCTCGCCGTCAACTCGAAAATCAAGGAAACTGCGAACAAGGCGCGTGTCATTATGGCGCGGAACCTCAAGGTGTCCGCTCACGAACCCCTTGCCGCCCGTCGGCGTTTCGATGTGAATGCCGCCGCCGAGGAATTCAACACGCTCGTCCAGAATCAACAGTTCGCCTTTGGCGCGCATCGGATACGGGAACGCATCAAGAACAACGCGCACGTCCTGAAGTTTGATGGGGCCAGTCACCTCAACGCGCTCGCCGCCATCGCGGGGATGCTTCACGGTGAGGTCAACACCAACGATTCCGCCGGGGCGGGTTGATTCATCGAGAATTCCAGCTGTATTCAGTGCGCGCCATGCGTCATCGGCAAGCAGCGCGGCGAAGATGCGCGCCGGTGCTCCACGAATCGCGCCGACGAGTTTGCGGTCGAGCGAAACATCCGTTCCAAAGAGATGCAGGTTGTAGCCGGGGTCAGCGCCAACGAGTTCAATCTCGCCGTCAATGGTGAACGCGGTCTGATCGCTGCCGCGTCCTTGAATGCCGCGCATCACAAGAAGGTCGTTGGAAACTTCAACGGTTCCCTTCACGTTCGACATGCGGTAGGGGAACTTTGGACTCTCAATAGTTCCATCAAGGAGCGTCAACTTCCCACGCAGTTCGATCGGTGCGGCAACCGGTGTGCCGTCCGCTGCCAATGAACCGCCGGCGCGTCGCGCGGTGACGAAAATATCTGCGGCCCAGTCGCGTGCTCCAACCAACGCGAGCGCGCGTGCAGCTTCAATGGGTAATTCAATGCGGCGCGGCGTTCCATCGGCGGTTGGTCGCGCGTCGACTTTCGGTATTCGAATGGCAATATCCCAACTGGCAAGCGCTACGGATCGCTCGAGCCACAGGTCATCCGGATCGAGTGCGCCCTGGATGCCGCCAAACGATGCAATGTTGCTGTGCGCAGAGATTTCGAGCGGTACGGTGAACGCATCGGCACCGGGCATGCCCGGTGCAAGCGTAACTCGGGTGGCAGCGACATCGAGTTCATTGCCGCGCAGCGTGATCGTTGCTTCGCCAAGCATGACGGTGACATCACCGCGGATCGGAACCACGGTTCCCTCTACAAGGCGGCCCCATTCAATCTGTCGAACACTGTCGCGTTCGCGCAGCGTGACATCCCGCAGGACGATGTCGGCCCAACGCAGCGGCTGCGCTGTGCTGCCTTCAAAGTGCGCGCGTTCGATGCGCCCGGCAAGCTCTGACCGCGCCGCCCAGCGCTGTGCCTGCGCGGGGAGTGCGCGCCATAGCGATTCATCGATCCGAAGGCTGCTGAGGTCGGCTTCGTAGGTGAAGGTGCTTTCGTTCCAAGTGCCCTTCAGACTGAGGGCATTTTCCAAGATCGGTTTTTCGTCTTGTTGTTTTTGTTCGAGGCTGAACTCGTAGACATTTGAGTCGCCGACGCGGTGCTGAAAGTTTGCTGCAAACTGCTGCGTTGAGCGGAGTGCGACGGCGCCTCCAGTAGCGGACCCGATTTCAATGCGCAGATCGCTGAGGAGCGCTCGCTGCGGTTGCTGCAGCGGTTTGCCGTCTGTCGAAGCGGTGGGGCGCAATGCAAGAAAGTTAAAGTCGCCCGGTTGGTCAACGCGTTCAATGATGCGCACCGTGAGGCCATCGATTTCCATATCGACGAGTTCGATGCGCCCCAAGAGCAAACTCCACGGGGAGAAGACCACTTCCGCGCGGCGCATGGTGCAGACCGTGGCGGCGTCGCCCTCCCAGCCGCGCGCGCGTAGATCAAGATCAGTGGCGATGACGCGGTTCCATCCGTCCCACTTCACGCTCTTGATGCGGAGGTTGCCGCCGAATCGCTGGGACAACTGTGATTCCATCGCTTCGCGCAGGATGGTGGATTCGCGCAACACCATCCATACGGATGCCATGATGGCCATCACACCAAGCAGCGTAAAGAGTGCCACTGATCGTTTACGAAACCGACGCCGAATGTTTGACGGCGCCAATTGCGGCGCGTGCCGGGCGATCGCCTCATCGGCGCGACGTGCAAACTCCCCGGGCGCGCGGCGCGCCATGGCCTCGAGACGGTCGAGGTGCATGTCGGGCATGTGCGGCTCGTCGTCGGGGCGCGGTTCGTCAGGATGAGCTGGGTCTTGGCTCACGGGGCGCGGATGGTACGCCGGGGACGACCTTCGCTGCCGTTCGTACAATCGCGGTCATGCCTCGTCTTGCCATTGTCATCGGAGCAGCGCGCCGCGTGGGCCGAGCCGTTGCGCTTGAACTTGCGCGTCAGGGTTGGGATCTGCTGCTCACGCACCACACGAGCGCGGCAGAGAACCAGCAAACCGCCGCGGATGCTCGCGAGGCGGGAACGAAATCTGGGCAGGCGATCGATGTTGGCGTAGAGGAACTTAATCTTTCTGATCTTGCAGCTGTGGAGCGGTTTGGGCGCGCTCACGCTGTCCGGACCGTTGACGCCTTGGTTCTCTGCGCAGCGAGCTACGCGCGAACGCCCTTCGGAACGATCGACGCCGCAACGGCGGAGCGCGAAATCCGAGTCAACGCCGTTGCGCCGTTGCTGTTGGTGCAGGCGCTCGCGCCGGCTTTGGCGCGCTCGGCGCTCACTGGCGGTGGAGCGGTGGTCGCGTTCGGTGATATTCATGCGATGGGGCGTCCGCGCCGCGCGTTCGTTCCATACATCATGTCAAAGTCAGCGCTTCATTCCATGGTGGAAGCGCTTGCACTTGAGCTTGCGCCCGCGGTTCGTGTCAACGCCATTGCGCCCGGGGTAGTTGCATGGCCAGACGACGCGCCGTTAGAAGAACGCGTGGCATATGAGTCGCGCATTCCGCTCGCGCGTGCTGGCACCCCGGAAGACGCGGCGCGCTTGGTGCGTTCGATTATCGAGGACATGCCGTACGTCACCGGCTCGGTCATCCGCCTGGACGGCGGTCGCTGGTTGCGCTGAGCGCAGCGCGCACTTCATTCGCGGGTGCGCCTGCAATGCCGGCGGCATCAGCAGAGATCATTGCCTTCACTTGATCGCCTGCCTGCATCCATGCGGAGGCGGCGCGCAGTGATCGTTTCCAATCGTTCGGTGCAGCGGCGGCGCTTTCATCAAGCGTGCCAGCGGCCTCGCGGGCTTGGCCAAGTGCCATGTAAGCCGCGGCAATTTCTTGGGCGCACGCTGGTTCGCGGCGCAGTGGCGCATCGAGTGCTAGAAGTAGCTCAAGTGATTCGCGCGGCGCGCCCGCCATGCGTCTCATGCGCGCGTCTGCAATCCGCAATTCGATGGATGTTGGCGCCAGCGCGCGGGCTTGGGAAATCTTGATGCGCGCAGCGTTGGCATCGCCACTTCGCAATTCCAAGTCGGCAAGCGCGGCCTTTGGATCGGGTGACTCGGGCATGGCGCGTTCCGCTGCTGTGAGTAATCGCCGTGCTTCCACTTCATTGCCGTCACGCGCGCGGGCCATGCCTAAATAGAGCGCGTACTGGGCGCTTGATGGGTCGGCTGCGAATGCCGCCTCGTAGTGGGCGACTGCCTGCGTATGTCGCATGGCGGTGTCAGAGACAACACCGGCGGCGTGTTGCAACGCGGCATTTGCTGGCGCCAAGGCGGCGGCGCGGTCGTACGCATCGGCTGCACGCGTCATGACGTCGGCGCGGTCTTGGGAAGGGAGGTCTGGCTGCATGGCAAGGGCAACCAGCGCTCGACCGTGGATCTCCTGCGCTCGCATGAGACCGGGGGCTTCGCTCGCTAATTTTTCTGCCACAAAGACTGCTTCGCTTGGCTTGTCGGCGGCCAGGTACGAATCGATGGCACGAATGGCGGCGTCCAGTTTCTTTGGCTCAACGCTGCTTGCTGCGGCAGGCTTGGCGTCCGTGGGACCGCAGCCGACCGGGGCGAACGCGGCTGCCATGGTCATTGCCACTGCCGTCCACGGCAACAGCACGCGCGCCGCGGCGCGGCAAAGGGTTCCGCTTTCGTAGAATCGTCGTTCCATGTCAAGCGCACAGCCCATCGAATCGAGCACGCCAACCGGCGCCTCTGAACTCCAGCTCGCCAAAGCCTACACCCCGGCGGACGCGGAGACCTTTGCGTGGTCGCGGTGGCGCGACGCTCGTTGCTTCCATGCGGAGCCCACTGATGCTGGCGCCCCGTATTCGATATTCATTCCGCCGCCGAATGTGACTGCCGCGCTGCACCTTGGACATGCGCTCAACAACACATTGCAGGATGTCCTGACCCGTTACCACCGCATGAAGGGCATGAACACCATGTGGATGCCGGGCACTGACCACGCTGGCATTGCCACGCAGTCAGTGGTGGAGCGCAGACTGTTGCAACAAGGCAAGCGCCGCTCTGATTTTACGCGCGAACAATTCATTGCCAAGGTGCAAGAGTGGAAAGATGAGTACGAAGCAACCATTCTGAGTCAGTTGGAATTGATGGGCGCTTCGTGTGATTACGACCGCGTGCGATTCACCATGGATCCAGTATGTGCAGCAGCGGTGCGTGCTGCATTCTTCAAACTCTTTGATGACAGCCTGATCTATCGGGGTAAGCGGTTGGTCAATTGGGATCCGGTGTCACGCACTGCGCTGGCCGATGACGAAGTGGAGATGGAGGAAGTGGACGGTCACTTCTGGTACCTCCGCTATCCGTTTGAGGATGGATCCGGTTACGTGACGGTGGCAACCACGCGCCCAGAAACCATGCTTGGTGATACCGCTGTGGCGCTCAACCCGAAGGATCCGCGCGCAGCGGCGGTGCGCGGCAAGAAGTTGCGCTTGCCCATCGTTGGCCGCGTCATTCCAATTGTGGAAGATGACTACGTGGTCATGGCCGTGGAGCAGGGCGGCGACCCGGCCGACACCAAGGCGCAATTTGCAACTGGATTCTTGAAAGTCACTCCCGCGCATGACCCCAATGACTGGGAAATTGGCATTCGTCACGGCGTTGCCGCGATCAATGTCATGGCGCCCGATTCGCCATGGTTGGGAAGACGTTTCCGCGGAGGCACGCGCGTTCGTTGGCCTCTCGCGTGAAGACGCGCGTACGGCGATTGTTGCGTGGTTCAAGGCGAACGGGTTGCTTGAGGGCGTGAAGCCCTATCGGCACAGCGTTGGACACAGTTATCGAAGTCACGTACCTGTTGAGCCGTACCTGAGCGAGCAGTGGTACGTGCGCGTCACCGATGACCGCTTGCGCGGCGCTGCGTTACGTTCCATGAATCCGGCGCAACGTGATGGCGGCGCGGCGGCGGTGGCGGCAGCGACGGCGGCGGCGAATGGCGCAACGAGCAGCACCCATCCCAACGCGTCAGCTATCGGCGACGGTGAAATCACTTTCTACCCACCGCGCTACGCGAAGACATTCCAGCATTGGCATGAGAACATTCGTGATTGGTGCATCAGCCGACAGCTGTGGTGGGGTCACCGCATTCCGGTGTGGAGCGCAGAAGTGGCGGCGAACGATGTTGCAGATCGCGCCGCCGTTGATGCCGCACGCGGCGAACTCGTTGGATGCAACGGTGCATGGCGCGCCATGGGATGCTCCGAAGCGGTTCGTCGACGCCCGGATGGTGTCTACGAGCGCTTCGTATGCGTGGCAGAACACGCCGATTCCTTGGCGATTCCTGCACTGACAGCGGCTGGCTTCCGTCAGGACGAGGACGTTTTGGACACCTGGTTCAGTTCCGCACTGTGGCCGCTTTCCACACTTGGTTGGCCAGAGCCTGCGCGCTTTGACATGCAGGGCCTTCTGGAGAAGTGGAACCCCAGCGCGGTGCTATCCACGGCTCGTGAAATCATCACGCTGTGGGTGAGCCGCATGGTGATGTTCAATCGCTATTTCTTTGGTGGGCGAGTTCCGTTTAAGCATGTGTTCATTCATGCCATGGTGCAAGATGGCTTTGGGCAGAAGATGTCCAAGTCGTTGGGCAACGGTGTGGATCCGCGCGACATCATTCAAACGCACGGCGCGGATGCCATGCGTTTCACGCTGGTGCAGATGACCACCGACACGCAAGACGTTCGCATGCCCGTTGACATGGTCGATCCGTGGTCTGGTGAAATGTTCTCGCCACGAACCATCACCGATGCCGCCGGCTACACGGTGGCTGATCCGGTGCAGGTTTCACCAAAGGATCCTTCCAAAAAGATCACCAGTGCCTACGGCGCAGCGACCGGGAAAGCCACGCCCAGCACTGATGCGCCGCTGGCGTTGAACACCAGCGCGCGCTTTGACGTTGGGCGAAATTTCGCGAATAAGGTCTGGAATGCAACGCGATTTGCACTTGGAAACCTGACGCCCGTGGTTGGGGACCCGTCCGTTGACCCTGCCACGCGGCCGCTGGTTGATCGATGGATTGTTGCGCGTCTCTCGCATGCTCTGGCAACCTATGAACGCGCATTGGCGGGCTACCGTTTCAACGACGCCGCTGACGCCACCTATGACTTTGTGTGGCGCGAGGTGTGTGATTGGTATCTGGAAGCAATCAAGCCCACCGTGAAGACGGATGCTGCGCAGCAACAGGTGTTGCGCACGGTGCTTGATGCGTCCCTGCGTCTCCTTCATCCGCAGATGCCGTTCATCACGGAACAGTTGTGGCCGGCGGTGGCGGCAACTGGTCGAGCCGGGTTGCGCGGCGTCCATGTTCCTGCTTCGCCCTTGTGTGCACGCGCGGGCTGGCCAGCGGTCGATGCATCCGTCACGGATCGCGCCGCGCTGGCAACGTTTGGTCGCGTGCAACAGTTGGTGGATGAGATTCGCACGCTCCGCGGTGCGCGGCAGGTGCTGCCCAAGCGCAAGATCACCTTGCTTGCACCGGCGGGTGTTCGGGCGCTGGTGGCGGAAGCTGGTGGTGTGATCGAAGCGTTGGCTGGAATTGGCGAGGTGGCAGACTTGCCCACCGAGCGTCCGGCCGGAGCGGTTCCGATCGCCTTTGAAGGTCAAGAATTGCTCTTGGTGAACTTTGCGGACGCCGTTGATCTGGGCGCGGAACGCGTCCGGCTCGACAAGGTGGTCACTGAGAAACTCAGATTGATCAGCGGATTTGAGGG
>JAPLMU010000021.1 GCA_026386795.1 Planctomycetota bacterium | reverse complement strand
CGCCAACGGCCGTGGAGAGTCCCTTGTCGTGCAGCACCTTGCGCAGCGTGTGATAGCACTCAACACCGGCGCGCATGGCATCGTGGAAGTTGCTGAAACCAAACGGCTGAATCATGAACTCTTGGAAGTCAACGCTGTTGTCCGCATGCTTGCCACCATTAATGATGTTGAGCATCGGGGCTGGCAGGCGTCGTGCGCCCGCGCCACCCAAGTAGCGCCACAGCGGCATGCGACACGCCGCCGCAGCAGCGTGCGCGGTTGCCATACTGATTCCCAGAATCGCATTCGCACCCAACTTTGATTTGGTGGACGTGCCATCCAGCTCAATCATTGAATGGTCAATCGCGGCTTGGTCGCGTGCGTCCATCCCCAGCACCAGCGGCGCAATCCGCGTGTTGACATTGGAGACCGCTTTCAGAACGCCTTTGCCCATCCACTGCTTCTTGTCGCCATCGCGCAGTTCCACGGCCTCATGCTCGCCGGTGGATGCGCCACTCGGAACCAAGGCGCGTCCGAACGATCCGCCTTCCAAGGTCACTTCGCACTCAAGCGTTGGGTTTCCGCGGGAATCAAGTACCTGACGGGCGTGGATGGAATTGATGTCAAACATGGTGTGTGCTCCTCAGTGCGGTGTGACTCGGAAGTGTACGAAACCGCCCCGCGGAAATGCGGCGTTGGTGCACCCCGTATTGTCAGTATTGCTAGTTCACGTGCCGAACGCATGTCAGGGCGCGATCGCGTCCCACACATCACGCACCACCCAACTCATCGCGTCCATCGCCGTATCGGTTCTGCTTGCCAGGTGCGGCGCCAAGTGAGCGTTGGGAATTCCAAGCAGGGGATGTGCCGCGTCAATCGGCTCTGGCTCATGAACATCCAAGATCGCCTGCGCGCCGACGCATGCACGCAAGTACCCCGCAAGCGCCACGTGGTCCACCACAAAGCCGCGGCTGGTATTGATGAACAACGCATCCGGCTTCATCGCATTGATCAGCGCCGCATTCACAAATCCCCGGTTCGAAGCGCGTCCATCAATGTGCACGGTCACCACATCGCTCGTTGCAAACAATTCAGCAGCGCTCAACGATCGCGCCCCGCATCGTTCAGATTCAGGCATATTCAGTACATCATGAAACACCACGTCAAACCCAATCGCCCGCGCAACATCGGCCACTCGGCGCCCCACGCGCCCAAATCCCAGAATGCCCATGCGCAATTCATTCATCTGCCGATGCGCCACCACTTCTTCACGAATCTCATGCCAACGCGCCTTACTGACCGGAGCGTCCAGGAACAACCGTGGTCGCAGCGCGTCGCAGACTAAACACGTGACATACTCAACCACGGCCTGCGTGTTGGCATCCGGCGTGTTGAACACACGAACGCCGCGGCGAGCGCACGCAGCCTCATCAATGTTGTCCAGTCCCACCCCCGCGCGCCCAACCGCACGCAGTGCCGGAAGCCGGGCGAGGAGGGCGTCGTTCACCTGCGTATAGGTTCGAACCACCAACGCCACGGCCCGTGGGGCGGCCGCCGCGAAGGCCGCGGATTCCGCATCGCCCACCACTAACTCAGCCCGCTCCGCGAGCCACTTGGCGGCCGGCGCGGCGAGGTGTTCGGTCTGGATGACGGTCATGCGGGCGCTCATGGCGGGAAGGATAGGACAAACACCCCGATAAGCCTGAGAACTTGCAAACTTTGCGAACTTTCAAGTTGCCCCGGGCCGTAGTGGGAAGCAATACTTGTCCCATAGCCTCGCGCCTTTCACCGTCGCGGTCACCGAACCTCACCATGGATTCGAAACAGTTTCAGATGCGAATCTCCACCAGCGCCATCGTCTTCCTGACCGCCGCAACGGTGGTACTCCCAGCAACTGTGTGGGCCGACGAAGTTGGCCGCGATGCCTTGGTCGCTCGATTGGGAGCGTCCGCTCCCACCGGGGCAAACGTTGGCATCGGTCAAGTGGAGGCGTCTGAGTCCGTCGGCAACTTCGGCCCCAATCGCCTCCAGGCAGAATTCGTCGGCAAGGCATTCACCGACATGAGTGGCCCATCCGGCACCAGCGGTCATGCAACTTTCGTTGGGCAGAATGCCTACGGTTCAACAACAAGTATCGCTCCCGGAATCAATCGCATCTGGGTGTATGAAGCCGGTTCATTTGCGCAGGGAGCAAACCTGAGTTACGGCAACTCATCAACGCTGCCACTCGTTGCGCCCGGCTCGCTGCGCATCTTCAATCACAGTTGGATCGGTTCGTTTGGAAATGTCACCGCCGACAATGAAGTGCTGCGCCGCGCCGACTATTCCATGAATCGTGATGACACGCTCTTCGTGTGCGGAGAAAACAACGGCACCGGTAGCGCGATGAGTTCACTGATGTCCTGCGGTTACAACGGGATCGCTGTGGGTCTGACCTCCGGCGGGCACAGTGCGGGCGATGTAGCAACAGGTGTCGACGGAGCAGGGCGCATGAAGCCAGAACTGGTGGCACCCGGGCAATACACCAGTTTCTCTACGCCAGTAGTCAGCGCTGCCGCCGCCCTGATGTACGAAACAACCAACACGCTGCCCTACAGCAGCAACACCAACCGTCGCAAGGGCGTCACTATCAAGAGCGCACTCATGTGTGGCGCCACGCACAGCGCAACTTGGCAGAATCAAACGCCCACTTCCGGACCGAGCCGTGGAATCACGGTGAAGCCGATCGACCCAATCTATGGCGCAGGCACCGTGAATGTTGATCGTTCACATCGCATTCTCACCGGACTGGAAGCGACTGCATCAAGTACCGCCACCAGCGCCGCGGTTGCAAGCGCCCAACCTCTGTCGTCCTGGGATTACGAAATCTACTCACCCGGAACGCAGCGTCACTACCGCATCGACCTGAACGCCGCCGCCGATGTTTCAGTGCTTCTCGCATGGAACCGAGCCCCCGGCACACAATGGACATCCGGATCCGCGCCTGGTGTCTTGAACCTGCGCCTTGAACTCAAGAAAGTCATCGCTGGCGTTCCAACATCAATCACCGGCGATGCAGGCATCGGACTCTTTGCAAGCGGCAATGTCGTCAGCGCCAGCGCGGTGGACAACGTTGAGCACCTGTACATCAAGGCGCTCTCCGCTGGTAGCTACGTCCTGAGCGTCACCCGTGATGACGTGCTTTCCATCTCCGCGGGGTCGGCGGTCTCGTGGTTTGTTGACCTTCCGGTCATCTTTGGTGATATTGACGGCAGCGGTGCGGTCAACGGCGCTGATCTAGGACTTTTGCTTGGCGCATGGGGCACCTCGGGCCCCGGCGACCTCAACAACGACGGCGTGGTCAACGGCGCTGATCTCGGATTGCTGCTCGGTTCATGGACGTAAGAACACTCCGTCCGGACACTCCGCAACACAACTAGACTCCGCCCGGGATGCGGACCTCATGGCGTCAAACCTTCCTCTTGGTTGCAATCGTCGCGGTCCTCGGCGTGGGGCTTGTCTATCCCATTCTGCTCACCGTTGGTGGAGCGTTCCGCACCGATGACGGCGGGTTCACGCTGCGCCACATTGCATCGGTCTTTGAGGATCCCGCCACGCGGCGCGGCTTGCTGAACGCCACGCTGATTGCGGCCATCACCACCACCATGGCCATCATCATGGCGCTACCGCTTGCGGTGGTGGGTGCGCGGTACGCGTTTCCCGGCAAGACCTTCCTTGGCGGACTGCTGCTCCTACCGCTCGTGCTTCCGCCCTTCGTGGGCGCCATCGGTGTTCGGCACCTCTTGGGTCGCGCGGGCGCGCTGAACGCGGCATTCGGCCTCGATATCGACTGGCTTGGTAACGGCGGCATCTGGGCGATCGCCGTGATGGAAGCCATCAGCCTGTTCCCGATCCTCTACCTCAACATCGTTGCATCGCTTGCCAACCTTGATCCCACGCTTGACGAGGCGGGCGAATGCACCGGCGCGGGCGCGTGGACTCGCTTCTGGCGGATCACGCTGCCCCTCGTTCGCCCGGGCATCTTTGCCGGTGCCACCATCGTCTTCATCTGGAGTTTCACCGAGCTCGGCACGCCGCTGATGTTTGAGTACTACGACGTCACCAGCGTGCAGATCTTTAACGGCATCAAGGAAGTGGAAGCAAGCAGTCGCCCCTACGCGCTGGTGGTGGTGATGCTGGTCTTCAGTATCGGCTTCTATCTCCTTGGAAAGCTGACGCTGGGTCGATCATCGTTCGCCATGCAATCGAAGGCGTCCATCGGCCGTCAAGAGACGCGCCTCACGGGTATCCGCGCATTCGCAGCCATCGCACTCTTTGCCGGCACCGCGCTCTTTGCAGCAATGCCCGCCGTCGGCGTCATCATCGCGAGCCTTGCAGTGCCCGGGCAGTGGTACGAAAGTGTCCTGCCGCGCGCATTCACTACCGATCACTATGTGCAAGCCCTGACGCATCCGCTCTCAGCGGGCAGCATTCGAAATTCGCTCTTCTTGGCTGCGATCGCCGTGGTGTGTGCGTTGGTGGTTGGGTTTGCGTCCGCGCGGCTCTTGGTGCGCGCCAACCTGCGTGCTGCATGGCTGCTTGATGCGCTCGTCATGCTGCCGCTCGCGGTGCCTGGGTTGGTGCTGGCCTTTGGCTACGTGGCGGTCAGCCTGCAGTGGCCGTTTGGCGGGGCTGACGCGCCGCTTGGCGCGTTTGCAAGCATCATTGGCGCTACGCCCAACCCGTATCCGTTCTTGGTGGTGGCGTATGCGGTGCGGCGCATGCCGTACATCGTGCGCAGTGCGGTGGCGGGGCTGCAGCAGACCAGCGCGGAATTTGAAGACGCGGGGCAGGTGGCCGGCGCTTCCAAGTGGCGGGTGCAGCGAACCATTGTGATTCCATTGATCGCTGCGAATTTGATCGCGGGCGCGCTGCTGGCGTTCAGCTTCAGCATGCTGGAAGTGAGCGACAGTCTGCTGCTGGCCCAGCGCGAGGCGGACTACCCGGTCACCAAGGCCATCTACGCATTGTTTGAGCGTTTGGGGGACGGGCCGGGGATCGCCAGTGCGCTGGGGGTGTGGGCAATGGCGCTCTTGGCTATCACGCTGCTTGGGGCGAGTGCGCTGATTGGCAAGCGCATGGGGGCGATCTTTCGCGCGTGAGAAATTGTGTCCGGGGTATCCCCGCACCTGTTTACGCTTGAAAGCCCACGTACTGGCCCGCAATCGCCTTACGAGGACGGCCGCTGAGCGCGGCCCAGTCCTCTCCGGCGAGTGCGTCCAGGAACAATTTTCGGGTGCAGCGCAGTTAGAACCGCGTTTTTTCAATCACGATGAAAATCTCAAAAAATGCATGATGGCTGGGGGGGGGGGGAGATTTCGTTCTTGTATGTGGAGCGTGACATCAGATGCAGGTGGAGCCTGCAAGTGTTGCGTGCCATTCAAGAGTGATTGCCCCGGTGGGTCAAACACGAGATTCAGACCGCTGCCGACGGTTTCGGCTTTGTCACGTCTACACGGGAGTGTGGACCATCCATTCGGGCTTTGCCCAGAGGACTTACAACATGCGCAACTCTTTCATTCTTGGTTCGATGCTCACGGCCGCGATCGGTAACGCTGCGGCGTCTGCGGAAGTCATCTACAACAGCATTCCGTCCACCTTGGCAGCGTCCTATCCGAGCCAGCCATTTCAAGCTCAACAGACCGTCGAATTTGGCGATCGCGTGGCCCTTGGCGGTTCTGCGCGGCAGTTGACTTCTGCAACCATGACCATGGTCAATTGGGCTCGCTACGAGGACTACAACGTTGGTGGTGAGTACTACGATGCGGGTCAGTACGCTGGAAATGGTTTCACCCACAGCTTCACTTTGAACTTCTATGAGTCTGGTACGGGTTACACACACGGTGCAACAATCGCAAGTGTGACCGCAAATAAGTTCATCGAGTACCGACCGACTGGTTGGAGCGCCAACGGTTTCGCTCAGAACATCACATTCGACCTTACCGGTCTTGGTATCACACTTCCAGAGTCGATTGTGTGGGGATTAGCGTTCAGCACGCAGTCCTATGGACCCAATGCCACTGGCGTCAACGGTCCCTACAACTCGCTGAACATGGGCTGCAATACTGCGGCTGATGGCGGTGTCACCGTGGGTGCTACCGATCTAGATACCGTGTTTTGGAATACATCAACGGCCGCTTGGTATGCCGATGGCGGCACCAACGGATCTGGAATCTTCCGAATGGATACGGGCTGGACTGGTTACAACCCCATGGCGAGCTTCTCCGCCGTCCCAGCCCCCGGCGCACTCGCTCTCCTCGGCATCGCTGGTTTCGCTGGTAGCCGCCGCCGTCGCGCCTGACATCACTCTGCACTCCACGCTGGCCTCGGCCAGCGTCCACACTCCACGCCCCCTGGCGCTCACGCGTCTGGGGGCGTGTGTGCTCCGTGCCGTCGGCTTTGGACGATGACCGCATGTGAGCGGCACCGGCGGTTACCATCTGATTGTGAGCCCGTACGCCTCTGCTGACCTCACTTCGCTCCTTGGCGCTATTCGCGCCGAGATGCCGACCCTGCGCGGCATGGGCGTGCTTCGCATCGGCGTCTTCGGCTCTCGGGCGCGCGGTGCCGGTCGGGTGGACTCCGACGTCGACGTGCTGGTGGAGTTCGAGGCGCACCGCGACCTGCTCGACCTGGTCGCCGTGAAGCAGCATCTCGAATCGGTCCTTGGGCTCCCAGTGGACGTGACCACGCCGAGCGGTCTCCGGGACTCTGATCGCCCGGCAATCCTGCGGGACCTTCGATATGCCGCGTAGCGAGGT
>JAPLMU010000198.1 GCA_026386795.1 Planctomycetota bacterium | reverse complement strand
GGGGGGGAGGAACGACGAGCGCCGAAGCGCTTCGTCATTGAAAGTGACGCGATGGGGCGAGCCGTGAGGCGTCGGGTCTCCCTTCCCGGTCGCCCGGCACGTGTGCGCTTGCGCGCGCCAGTGTGCCGGCCGGGGGGCATCCATTCCCAGGAGAGGGGGCCGAAGTTCGCTGATATCCGTGCTCATCCAGCCATGCAAGGAGGGTCCATCCACTCGCTGACCGTCACGCTGTTACGAACTCGCCACCATCGCGTCTGTTGTCGCGCCGCGCACGGGTCGGAGTCCGTGCAACGGCGCATGATTCATGAGCCTGACCTTCCTTTCAGAGGGTCTGGCGGTGCGCAACGCAGCCATGCGTGAGGCGACCGTCGTTTGAAGTTGGCCCCATCATGCGGCGTGCCGTTCCGTGGCACGCCGCATGATGGAGCGTGATTCATTGGCTCAGGAGCAGCCCATCGAACTGCCGCAGTTCAGGCAGCGGTAGCAAGTTCCGTTACGAACGGTGATCGACCCGCAGCCGTCGCAGGCCGGAGCGTCACCCATGAGGTGCGCGTTGGACTGATCAAGCGCGTTGCCAGTGTCGCGCGTTTCGCCGACCTTGACGGTCTCTTTCACTGACTTGCGTGACTGCGGGTCCGCTCCATCCGAACCATCGACGATCGATTCGGCCACAACGACCGAGATTGAACGGCGCGAAAGAATCTCGTGCGCGTCGGCCTTCGCCTGGACGGAAAGCGATGCGCTGGCCTGCGTCGACGAACCGCTGGTCGATCCGTCGTGCGTGGTGATTCCTGAGCGTGATGGCCATGCAGCCTCCTTGGCTTCGGCGTTACTGATCGGGGCGCTTCCTGCGATCCCGTGTGCGTTCATTCCACCACCGGAGAGTTCCGCTGGCTTGGTGCGACGCGGTGCGTTCTCTTCGCGATAGCCCTTGATGAACTGCATCCCGAGCCAACGGAAGATGTAATCGACCAAGCTCTTCGCAAACGGAATGTCCGAGTTGGTGGTCATTCCCATTGGCTCAAAGCGCTGGTGCGCAAACTTGTTGACGATGCTCTCCACCGGCACTCCGTACTGCAGTGCGAGGCTGATGGCGGTTCCCAGCGAATCCATCAGCCCACCAATGGTGGAACCTTCCTTCGCCATGGTGATGAACAGTTCGCCGGGCGTGCCGTCTTCGTAGAGACCAACGATCAAGTAGCCCTCATGACCGGCAACGTTGAACTTGTGCGTCAGGGACTGCCGAGTATCTGGCAGACGGCTGCGTCGTGGGCGTTCAACAATCCGCTCGACGACGCGCTCCACTTCAACCACGCGCTCGACGATGCGATCAACGTAGGTGGTTATGGCGACTACTTCTGGCAAGGCAGCAGTGTCTTCTTCTTCACGCTCGTCAGACGCATCGCTCTTGGTGCTGAGCGGCTGGCTTAACTTGCAACCGTCGCGGTACAGGGCGTTGGCCTTGAGACCAAGTTCCCAGCTCAGGCGGTAGCACGCACCGATGTCTTCAACCTTCGCCTCATTGGGAAGATTGATGGTCTTACTGATTGCACCCGAGATGAACGGCTGCGCAGCGGCCATCATGTAGATGTGACCCTGAGGTGCGATGAATCGCGTACCCAAGTTGCCGCAACGATTCGCGCAGTCAAACACTGGAAGGTGCTTGTCCTTGAGGTGCGGAGCGCCTTCCACCGTCTGCGTTCCACAGATGCGAACGTTCAGCGCATCGATCTGCTTGCG
>JAPLMU010000052.1 GCA_026386795.1 Planctomycetota bacterium | reverse complement strand
GCCAGTACGAACGCCAGTTTGGAAACCGCCACCCCTGGCCGCACTCGCCGAAGAGGACAGGGCCGCGCTCAGCGGCCGTCCTCGTAAGGCGATTGCGAACCAGTACGAACGCCAGTTTGGAAACCGCCACCCCTGGCCGCACTCGCCGGAGAGGACAGGGCCGCGCGCAGCGGCCGTCCTCGTAAGGCGATTGCGAGCCAGTAAGAGAGCCGGTTTGGAAAACGCCACCCCTGGCCGCACTCGCCGGAGAGGACAGGGCCGCGCTCAGCGGCCGTCCTCGTAAGGCGATTGCGAGCCAGTAAGAGAGCCGTGATGCAACAACGCGCCCGACTCAGCGCGTCGCGACTTTGCTACCGGATTTCGAGCGCTTCTCCATCACCTGGTCGTACGGCACGCCGAGGTACTCAAGCGTCTCGGTAACGACATCGCGCACGACCGGCGCCGCGATCATTCCGCCGAAGTGCCCCTTCTTCTTGTCCGGGTCATCAATCACGCACAACACCACGATCCGTGATGTCTCGAGTGGCGCAGCCGCAAGGAAACTCGCCGTGTAGCGGCTACGGTCATAGCCCTTGGTGCCGGGTATCGACAATTCAGCAGTACCAGTCTTGCCATACATCCGGTACTTGTCGCTCTGCGCCTTACGACCCGTTCCCGATTCAACAACACTCGACATTGCGTCCTTCGCTTCGACGAGTACTTCTGCATCAATGACTCGCTTGGAGCCAGGAAGCCAATCTTCGCTTGTGGTGGTTCCGCGCGGCAACACAAGCCGCGGCGCCACCATAGTGCCGTCCGCTCGGGCGAATGCGCTGAACGCACGGACCATCTGAATCGGCGTCACTGCGATTTCATGACCAAACGCCACTGATGACTGCGTGTAGCCCGACCAGCGTGATGCCGGCGTGACAATACCTGCGCTCTCACCGGGGATGCCAATGGCTACTTTCGTACCAAATCCGAAGTCGTGCACCATATCTTGCATCTGCACGTGGCTCATGCGTAGACCAACAGTCACCATACCCGTGTTCACACTGTGGACGAGCACATCTTTCCACGAATACGACTTGTATGGATCGCCCTCGGCGTTGTGAATGACGCGCCCAAACGGGGTAACAACGGGCGATCCGACGGGCATCTGAATGATGTCTGTGGGCTTCGCAAGACCAAGCTGCGTGGCCCGTGCCCAAACGAAACTCTTCATCGTCGAGCCTGGCTCATACGGATCGGTGAAATTTCGATTGCGACCCAATGATGGATGGATCTTCCGTGATGGATCGTGGGTCGCTTCCTTCCAACCCGGTCGCTCCTGTAGGAAATCAGCCATCGCCAAGATGTCGCCGTTGCAAGAGTCGAGAACAATGACTCGCCCGCCACCGGCGTTGAAATCCTTTACGGCCTTGTCAAGATGCCGCTCTGCGATTTCCTGAATTGCAAGGTCAATGGAGAGCCGGACATCTTGCCCGTCATCACCGGGCACGTAGTCGTCACGGTTGATCCATAATGTCCGCCCAAACGCATCGCGCAGCGCCTTCACGCGGCCGTCGACGGGAGCCAATTCCTTATTGAATGAAAACTCGACCCCTGCTTGGCCGGTGTGCTCAAAGCCAACTTTACCGATCAACTGATTCGCGAGCGTTCCAGACGGATAGTCGCGTACTCGCTTGGTCTCGAGCCCCACACCGTCGATGTCGAGTTGCCGAAGCGTGTCGACTTGTGCTTCATCAATTTCCTGCGCGAGCATCACATAGCGGCGTTCAGCATTTTTCTTGAGAAGTTCGTCGATGGCCTGAGGCGCCCGACGCAAGACCGGCGCGAGCGCAATGGCCGCATCGCGGAATGGATCACACTCAGCGACTGCATTCGGGTCAGTCTTGGAAGCCTTCTTTGCCTTGGCCCAGCCACTTTCGTAGATAAAGGCGGGGTCACAATAAAGTTTGTATCCCACCAAACTCATAGCGAGCGGGCGACCGCGCTGGTCAAGCACTTCGCCACGCTGCGCGAGTTCCTTGTGCACGCTGGTGCGCCGGCCAGCGGCAGCATCGAGTTGCGCGGGAGGCATTAACTTCAGTTGCGTTACACGAACCACGGTCAGCGTCAGCGCTACGGCTGTGCAAGCAACCATTGCTCGAGCCCAACGACGGGTGCGCAATGATTGATCGCCACTCGCCATGGTTGCGGTGTCTTGATGAAGTGTTCCGTCAGCGTTCACGCGTGCCTGCTTTCGCATTGCCAGTGGTGGAAGACTTCGAACCGCTGGACTTCTTTGCTGCGGGCGTCGTTGCGGTGCCGGGCTTTGTCGTTGCTGCCTTGATGACCGCTTCTGAACTTGTAACTTTCGAAACCACTTGCCCACCAAGAGCCGTGTCAGCGGGTGTTGCAGCAAGCAACGCAGACTCGCCTGCCGGAATCAATTCCCATTTCAGCTTGCTGGCATATGAACGAATATCAGCTGGATCGCTGCGGCTCGCTATCTCCGCGCGCATGCGCCACTGCGCGCGCTCCTGCTCCACAATGCGATTGTGTGCTCGGGAAATCTCGTTCGAGACCTCATAGCGCTGCTGACGGAGTGCCAACAGACCGAGGCCCATAGCGCCGAGCGCAATCAAGATCAAGAAGAGCTTTGAGAAGAGGCGCATGAGATGCAGTGCTCATTCAGACCATCAATCCGTCGGGACATTCACTCACACACTCACGATCAGCCCTTCGTGGGAATCTTCAGCGATTGCCCAGGCTTGAGTGCTGAAGGATCCTTGATTCCGTTGAACTTCAGAAGTTCAGCAACCTTGACTCCCTGCTTGCGGGCGATGGCGTACGGCGTGTCACCTTTCTGGATCGTGTAACTCGCGGCAACGCGAGCAGCCACTGGTGCCTCGACCTTCGCTTGTGCAACAGCACCATCAACAGCAGTCCGCGCGGTTGCACCGGGCTTCAGCACTTCAATTGACGGAATGCGAAGTTCTGAATTGAGCGTCAACTTCGCGGCATCGGGCGCGACGGCCTTGTTGTACTCCTGAAGTTTGTTCGCGAGCGCACCATCGCCGTATTCGCGTGCAGCGATCGACCAGTATGTCTCACCCTTCTGAACCTTGTGGAAACGAACTGGAGTTCCGTCGGCCTTGGCCACCTCGATCGGCATCGGCGCGGGGTCCGTGGCGATCTGCTCGCCCCCGTTCACGCCGGCTGCGTCCGGCAGGGCGCTCGCGCCATCCTTGGCAAGATCAACGCTGCCACCCTGGGCCACGAGCGCATCATTGCTAAACGCATCAAGCTTGATGGGTTCGGCGGGAGCCGCGCTCTCCGCCTGTGCCACGGTTGCTGGGTCGAAGCGCTGCGCCGAGAAATGATCGGAAACCAGGATTCCGACAAAGAGCATGAGTCCGAATCCGATGACGAGGGCCAGCTTGTTCTCACGAGTCATTGCGTACCTTTTTGGCTGAATAAAGCCGAAATCCATTGCGACGATGCATGCCACCCGATGGCCGCACGCCATCGAGTTCATCGGCAGGGAAAGCGGAAATTCATCAGCGCGGGGCGACGATTTCGGCAGCAAATTCAAAGACGCGCAACTTGGCGCTACGAGCTCGCGGATTGGCGCGCAGTTCGGCATCGGACGCCTCCACCGGCTTGCGGGTGAGACGCCGACCGAGCCCCGCGGATTCCCATTCAACGAAGGCGTGTTTCACCAGTCGATCTTCGAGGCTGTGAAAGGAAATCACGCCCACACGAGCGTTTTGGTTGAGCCAACTCGTGGCCGGAAACTTGCTCGCAGTAGTTCCGAGGGCCTCAAGTAGGCCTCGTAATGCCCCCAATTCGTCATTCACCATGATGCGGAGCGCCATAAACGTCCGGGTCGCCGGGTGCATCCGGCTCTCTCGGGCCTTCGGGCCGTAGGCGGCGCTGACTGCGATCGCTAGTTCATGGGTGGTCCGAAATGGCGCCCGGCTCCTTCGCTCCACAATCGAACGGGCGATCCGACGGGCAAAGGGGTCTTCGCCAAGCTGGAAGATCGCGTCTGCCAACGCTGATTCGGACATCCTGGCCAGCAGGTCCGCCGCGGTCTCGCCCCGGGAACGGTCAAGCCGCATGTCGAGCGCGCCGTCGTTCTGGAAACTAAAGCCCCGGGCCGGGTCATCCATCTGACTGCTAGCGAACCCTAAGTCGGCAAGGACACGGTCGGCAGCCCATCCGGCAGCCAGCATGGCTCGGTCGGCATTGGCAAACGAACCGTGGATCGTTCGGACCTCGGCTCCGGCGATCGCTCGAACCCGCGCCTCTGCAAATGCCAGATTCCCGGCATCGAGGTCACAGAGGAGGATCCGTCCGCCAGTGCCAGCCGCCCGAGCCAGGGCCTCTGCATGACCGCCCCGTCCCGCGGTCAAATCAAGAATCGTGCCGCCGGGAGGTGGACCAAGCAACTCACTGATGGATTCAAGCAAGACCGGAAGATGGCCAACCGGGCTGCTCATGCTCGACGCTTGGCGCCATCTGCAGCCAATGACCGAGCGACGCGAGGGCCTCCGGTTGGAGTGGCACCTGAACCGCGGGTTGCAACAGCCAACAGCGTAATGAACACACCGACAAGGAACAGGAAGGGCCAGAGAAGTCGGCTACCGATACCCAGCACAAACGCTGCTGTTGCAATGCCAATCAGCACCAGACCAAACTCCATCCCGTACAGCGCACTGACCGCCTTGCGCACTGAACCTCCGCAGGCACGCTTGACCCGATGATGAATGTGATTGGCATCAGGGGTCGAGAACGGAACGCCCGCCCGACGGCGGCGGATCATGGCGAGTGCGGTGTCCAAAATCGGCAGTCCAAACATCGCCAAGCCACACATCACTAGCAATGTGGAATGTCCTTCATAGCCAGCATCGGGCGCTGGTGCGACAGGGGGCGGCATTCCAGGCACAGCGGATACACCATCAGCGATATCACGCACAATCAGCGGACAACTGAATGGTTGTAGGTTTGCGAATGTCATGATGATGGTGACTGAAAGGAATCCGATGAGCAGGCTTCCAGCATCACCAAGGAAAATTGTCGCCGGATTGAAGTTGTAAACCAGGAATCCCAGACATGCGCCCAGAAGGCTGAGACACAACACGACGCGTGCGCCGGCCATGGAACGTGTGATCTCGCCGACATTTGACATGTCCGGCGGCAGGGCAAACACTATGAGAAGTGACAGCGCCAACAGCCCAATGCACATGACTACGGTGATGCCAGAGAGCAGGCCATCGAGACCATCGAGCAAGTTGGCAGCGTTGCTACCTCCAAGGACAAATGCAGCAACAAGTGCGGTACCAACCCAGTAGAACACCGTGGCATTCAGAATCACGAATCCGCCAAGATGAAAGAGCGTTTCACTCGGTGGACCCATGATTGGCGAGAGCAGCCCGCTTGCCACATTGATGCCGATGTCGTCAATTGCTAACGCGGCAGCGGCCACTAGTTGACCGGCGATCTTCAAGCGTGCGTCGAACTTCCAAATGTCGTCTGCCAAGCCCGTGAACGTGATCGCGATCATTCCCAACACCACTGAGAATGGCACTGGCGGCAGCGACAAGAGATCTCCACCTGAGAACAACGCGCTCACGATGATTCCAACAAAGACACCAATAAAGACGCCAACGCCGCCAAGATAGGCAACCGTCCGGCCGTGCAACTTGCGCACAGTATCAGGCGCGTCGACCACCCCTGTCTTGTGTGCCATCCAACGGACAATTGGCACAGTGGCGACCGTTGCTGCAAAACTTGCAAGCAACGCAGGAAGCGAATTCATCAACAAAGAGGTCACGCCTTCAAGACGCGCGTCGGTTGTCATAGAGACGCAATTCATGCGGCCGCCTCCGGAGCGCGTGCGTGCTCTGTGATGAGGTCTGCAATGGTGCGCTCGAGTGGAATGTGCGCATCAAATCCGATTGCTGCGCGAATGCGCGCAATGTCAGGAACGCGAATGGCGAGGTCTTCAAATGCATTGCCAAAGACTTCTGAGTACGGCACATGTTCAATGATTGACGCAGAGCCAGTGACACGTACCACGAGCGCCGCAAGATCTTCAACCGTGACCGGGCGATCTCCGCCTACATTGAAGACGCGGCCGTGGCATTCGCTCTGATCAAGCAGCTTTGGTAGCGCTGCGGCAACATCACGCACATCGCAGAAGCAGCGCACTTGCCGACCGCTGCCGTGAACCTGAATGGGGGCACCAGCAAGTGCCGCTGCAACAAAGCGGGGAAGCACCATCCCGTAGCGACCACGCTGGCGAGGACCAACAGTATTGAAGAAGCGCGCAATCACCACTGGAAGTCCATCACGCTGCGCGTGGGCAAGCGCGAGTTGCTCGTCAATTGCCTTTGACAGACCGTATGACCACCGCGAAACGGTGGGTGCACCAAAGACGAGATCATCATCTTCCTTGAATGGCGCACGAACGCCCTTTCCGTACACCTCGCTCGAACTCGCAAAGAGAATCGGCGTCCGGGTTCGTGATGCAAACGACAGAATGGCTGCCGTTTCAAAGATATTTGTTTCGGCCGCGCGCGCTGGATCTTCAACCACTAACCGGACACCAACTGCTGCGGCTAAGTGATAGACGGCATCAAAGCGGCGCGCTGTGAATGACGGCAGGGCTGCAGAAACCGTGGACTCAATCAAGTCAATCTTGCCGCCCCAATTCAACTGCGCGGCATCCAGATTTGAGCGCCGACCTGTCGAAAGGTCGTCAACCACTGTGACATGTCCGCCCAAGGCGAGAAGCGTCTCGCAGAGGTGCGAGCCGATGAAGCCCGCACCACCTGTGACTAGGAAGCGCCGCCCCGTTTGAATTGCGCTCATAGTCCCTGCCCCACGTGTGGGCATGACTGAATCAGGACTTTGCCTCCGTTGATACTGGCGAAACTGGCTTGGCGTACTCAGCCATCAACTCAGCGTTCTTCTTGAAGTAGCCACCGATGGTGTGTTCAGGACGCATCAAGAGCGTGCCCATGAGAACCGCGTGCGTCTCTTGCAATTGATAGATGAACTTGGAGACGAGCCCGCGTTGATCCTGCATGGCTCGCACCACCAAGATTGCCGAGTCACAGCAATCCGCCACCACGAGTGACTCACCCGCAACGAGCGTTGGTGGAAGATCAACCACCACCACTTGGTATTTCTCGCGGAGCCGCGCCACCGTCCGACGCATCTCATCGGTGGTTAGGCGCTCGTAGACACGACTATCCGTTGTACCAGGTCCGTAGATGGCAATGCCGTGCGACATGTGTGGCTCAACAGACTTACCTGCCAGCATGTCACTCAGGCCGGGCGCGTCCGGGTCAACACCGAAGACCGATGCAACACGCGGGCGCCGCAGGTTGGCATCAATAATCGCAACAGTTCGACCAGCGGCGTGCAGGCTCAGCGCGAGATTCACAGCAGTTGTTGTTGCGCCGCCACCGGGATGGGGAGTCATGACAGCGATTGAACGAAGTCCGCTCGCATCCATCGACTTGCGCACGGCAGATGCAAACTGACGGAACATCTCTGCTGTGGTGGACCCGGGAAGTTCAGTCACTACAAGTTCCGCGGACTTCGGACCAGATGGATCGTCGGTGATGTCTGGGATCACGCCAAGAAGCCGCGCTCCGCCAATGCCTGCGATATCGCTCGGCTGCTTGACGCGCTGATCGAGGAATTCCCGAAGGAACAGTATGCCCGCTACTACCAGTAGCACCAACACCGCACCGCCGGGCACCATGAATTTCAACTGCGGGAAGTCCAACTCCTTGGGCGTGGTTGCACGCTGCACCATGCGCACGCGTCGATTATCTTCACGGGCCTGCAGCAAATCAAGCTGCGAGATCAGGTCCTGCAAATCGTTGCGTTCAAGTTCCTTCTGAACGAGCTGTTCTTTGAGGGCATCAAGCGCACTGATCTGCGCGGTGAGTTCCTGAAGACGCTTCTGTCCTGTAGTCAGATCGAGCGTTTGCTTGTCAACGAGTGACTTCAAGCCAACTACGCGCTGTGCGAAATTGATCTTGTCCGCAAGCAAATTGCGGGACATTGATTCATTCATCGCTGCTGAAAGGCGCCCCCGACTGGAAGCCTCGCGCTGCATCAGATCCTTCACCTGCTGGTGATCTTCACCAAAGCGCTCGCGAGAGGCATTCAGTGCAACCTGCAACTGTTGAAGGTCACGCTCCATGGCGCGAATTGACTGATCATCGAGTGCGTTGCGGCGATCCTCGTCCTCGAATCGTTGGTCAGCGATCTTGCGATCAATGGAGTCCAATCGCGCTTGTGCTAATGTCAGATCGCGGATGGTGTCATCACGAAGGCGCGCTAGATTTTCCGTAGAGCGCTGGTCAGAAAGATCGGACTCTCGACCAGCGGTGATGCCGTTCTTGCGAATGAAGTCCTGAATTTCTGCCTTGAGTGTGCGAATTTGCTCCTCAACGCCAGACCTCTTGCTTTCAAATTGCGCCTTACTGCGTGCAGACCGCTCGTTTTCTTCGCTCTCGCGCATAGACATATATGTGTCGGCAACGCGGTTCATGACCACCGGAACATCCCCCTTCTCCCACGTACGCCAAGTCACCGTAAAGAGCTGCGTGCCGCGGCGGTGACCAACGCGGAGTGTGTCTTCGAGTTGCTTCACCCGCTCATCAACGGTGTCGTAGTACTGACCCCATTTCGTAGTAGCAATGTCCGGCGCCTTCATCGCCGCCTCAAGCACTGACTTGGAGGTGAGTTTCTGTGATTCGGTCTGGCCGAGTCGGGCAATGGCTTCGTCCTGCACAATTTCACGCGTCACGGCGTCCTTGGCGCCGGTGACTTCGGGTCGGATCTCAAAGAGAACCAATCCACCCCAGAGCGGATAGAGGAAGAGACATGTGAAGTGCGCGATGACGCCGAGCACAAGACCTGCCCCAGCAGATCCCACAAGCAGCCAAGCATGCTGCCGAAGCACACGCACTGGATCAATGGTTGGGGCCTGCTGGCGACCACCACGCGGCGCACCACCAGGTGATGGAGAGCGCGGGGCGGCGGCGGGTGGAGTCGAAGATGGATTCGCGGCGGTCATAGTGTTTCCTAGGGATGGTTCCCGAGCGTCAACTGTCCGGAGGGCATCGTTGGCCCTCAGGCTTTACTTACCCTTGAGCGTTTCTGCAAACGCCTCGATTTCTTTCGTGCTGTCTGCGTCTCCCGGTCGCGCGCGCGCGCGATCGAGAATCTGCCGAGCATCGCCAATGTTTCCCTGCGCGGCACGGACCTGTGCAAGATGCAATAGACCTGATGTCGTCGGCGAAGCTGCCACTGACTTGTTCAACGCATCCTCTGCCTCGGCGAGTCGCCCCGTCTGCAGAAGAATGAAACCAAGCGTGTCTAAGTAATCTGGCTGGGTCGGAGCGTAGAGCACTGCTCGCGATGCCAATTCAAATGCCCGGGCATAGTCCTTCTTTACCTTCGAAAGCAGATAGGCGGCATTGTTGAGTGCGGCAGGATTCTTATTTGAAAGCTGCGCTGCTCGCACGTATGCCTCGCACGCGCCTTCCATGTCCGGCTTGACATAAAGGACTGCTCCGCGCGTCATTGCTACCGCTGCTTCCACACCAGGCGGTACAGACGCGGCGTTCGCTGCAGCCCGTGCCTCGACCTTCGAACACCATTCCAGGGCCTTATCTGAACCAGCCGGGCCACTGCGATTCCAAGTGTCTGCAAGAATGGCTTCGTCGAGCACCGACGGTACTGCACCGCCCTGCAGGAGGAATGTTTCGAAGTCAGCAGGCTTATCGATAGGGAAGATGTCTCGAAGCACCATGACTGTGCGCTCGACCGTGGCTGTCGAACCATCCGGCAGGGCGCGAGCTGCGGCAACTGCCTCACGCCCGGCAACCAACCCTTCATCGCGACGACCGGACTTGACCAATGCCGCGGCTGAGATCGCTCGCAATACTATCGAGCGCGCTACAAGCTCATTTGCTCCACGCAATAGGTTGAGTGTCCCAGTTGCATCGCCGGAAGCAAGGCGCGCTATCGCTGACTTCTCCAGGTAAACAGTTGACTTCGGGTCGAGCGTAAATGCGCGCTCGAAGTCTCGCGCCGCGGCAGCTGAATCGCCGCTGCGCTGCTGCAAATCACCAAGCCTCTCGGCCCAAACCGGGTCCTGTGGCCGGAGTTCAAGTCCTCCGCGTGCAACTTCAATAGCGCGGGCCGCATTGCCCATGGCGCCGTGCATATCCATCAAACGGGTGCGCGCATCATCGCTGGCGGGTTGCGACTGCAAGAATCGCTCCAAGATGCCCACTGCAGCTTTGATATCTCGCTTGTCGAGCGACAAATCAACGCGCGCGGACACCATTGGCCAATACAAGGCGTTGCGCGCAAGAAGTCGATCCGCTTCGGCGATCGCCGCTTCGAGCTTCGATGGATCTTGCTGCGCGATCGCCATACCACGTAGCAACTGCACGCGGCGTAGCGGGGCAAAGAGGTCCGAGGGTGCCACTGTTTCAGCGCGACTAAGAGCCGCGAGTGCCTCGACAACCTTCGCCTTCGATTCATCGATCTTGTTGGCGTTGCGAAGTTCATCAGCTTCAGCAGATGCAACTGCTGAAACAAGCATTTCGAACTGCCGCTGTTGTTCGGAGTTTGATGATGCACCAAGGAGCGGGCGGATCCGTGCAAGAGTCGCCTCTGCATCCGGATTTAGGTGCGCTACCACCTGCAAGTCTGTGAGGCGAAGTAGACCGGGAAGTTCCATTGCATCACCGAGGACGCTCTTCAGCAATTCGATGGCATGCGCCGTATTACCACGCCGAGCTTCCACTTCGACGAGCGCAAGATCAACTTCGCGCTTCTTGGGATCCTGTATGGCAGCAGCCTTGACAAATGACGCATCTGCGCCGGCGCGGTCGCCAACATCGTCAAGGTAAAGACCTTGCTCCATGTACATCAGCGCGTTGGTCTTGCCAGCAGCCTCTGCGCGAGCAATAACATCCTGCAGCGCCTTTGTGCCCTGCGGCAGCTTGCCGTTTTCACGCATGACGGACGCCTTACGACCGGCAAAGCGAACATCAAATGGTGCAATCTTCATAGCAGCTTCATACAACTGCTCAGCGAGTGCAATATTCATGGTGTTGGCGTCCTCAAGCAAGCGGCGTTGCTCGTCAGGCGGCACCGTTGACCAGCCGCGTGCGTCGTAGCGGGGACGGCCCTGAGCATCACGCACCGAACCGAAGTCCGCGGGCATATACAGAAGTGCGTACAGATCCCCGATGTTCTCTCGATTGGCTGAATCAAGCTGCAAGATCCGTTGCCGCTGCTCGATAGCCTTGGAGCGACTTCCGTACACCGCCTCGTACTGCGCGGCGGTAGTCAGAGTTTCGAGATCATTCGAGTTTGCCGCAACTGCCGTGCGCAACATGTCAAGGGCGGTGCGCCCCTGCCCAGATCGACCGAGGGAACGCGCGTATCCACGCACATTGACCAAGTCATTGGGACGGCGGTCATACGCCTCCTTCCACAATGCCAATGCAGCCGGCTCATTGCCGACGCGCTCCTGAATCATTGCCAATTGCGCCGCGACCGGTGCTTGGTTACTTCCAGCCTGCCGTGCCTTCTCGAGGACAGAAATAGCCTCAGCAGTGCGTCCTTGATAATCAAGCAAACGCGCACGAAGAATGGTTTCCAAGATTGGTGAAACCGCTGTCAACTTCGCAGCAGCGGCGACATGAATCTCTGCGGCGGCAACGTCGCCACGCGCGAGCGCGTCCATGAACGCTAGCTCGGTCGCTGAAGCGTCTCCATCGCCGCTTGCCGCCACTTTCTTCTCTGCGTCAGGAAGCACGGCATCAATCTTCTTCAAGAACTCCTCGCTACGCGCGAGCTCCGGCGAATTTGACCGACGAAGGTCACCGATCTGCCGCTGAAGATCTGCACGCAATGCACGGAGTGCGCGCACTCGTTCGTTGTTGCGCTGAGCTGGATCGGTGACGACCCGCGCAATCATCATGTCGATTCGCTCCACTGGGTCTTCCGTTGCCAAGAGCGCCTCATTGCGTGCAAGGTCTGGATTCCCTGGATACTTCTCGAGTGCAGCGCGCAACAACACAAGCGCAGCTGGCTTATCGCCAGCCTCTTGTTCAACCAACACCTGCGCGTACATCGCCTGTAATGATGCGTTGGAAGATTTCACCCACGCCGCCGCAAGTTCGCGAGCACGCGGGTAGTCCTTGGAGCGCATCGCTGCCTCCAAGCCAGCAATCTCCGGCGCTGCTTCGCTTCGGCCGCCTTCGGCACGAGATCGAACGTCCTGCGCCAGGCGCGCATACTGCTCCTGCTCAGGAAGCGCCTTCGCAAGAGCCTCATACAACGACGCTGCTTCAGCAAACCGCCCGAGCTGAGTAGCAATCTCTGCGCGTTGAATGGCCAGGCGCAGGTCCGATGGGAACGCATCCGAACCCTTCGTCACCGTTTGCATCGCCAGTCCAAGATCGTTCTGAGCACGGGACACCATGGTTGCCCACAGGAATGCATCGGCCGGTGGTTGCGGAACCTTCGTGAAGTACAGCTCCCACTTCTTGGCAGCACCATTCAAATCCATACGCGACTGCAAGATCTTTGCGTCAGCGGCGATCATCCCTGGAACAGTTTCGTCATTCTGAAGCGCTTCCAACAAACTTACTCGCAGTTCCACAATCTCCTTGTCGAGCTTTGCCTTCTGAGTAGCGTCGGCGCCGCGCGCAATCTGCACGATGGCAGCCTCGAGGAGCACTTGCAGCGCACGAGCGCGTGTATCAGATTGGATACTTGCCATCAAACTAGTAGGAAGACGGGGTTGATCAAGAACTCTCCGCGCGGCTACCTGGGTGCGATCGAATCCCTTCTCGGCATCTCCAGTTCGACTTACATATTCCAGATCGAGCCCCGCAGTGATCAAGTCCGTTGGATGCGTTGCGAGCCAGTCCTCAAGAAGCTTGGCGCCCGCATCAATTCCCTTTGCGTCAACGATTCGTGCGGCTGCTTCGCGTACAGCTGATCCTTTACCACTAGCAAGCGCCACCTCTGATGCCTTGAGACACGCTGCGTCAAGTTTCGCCGTGTCAATCTTGGTTCGATCCATGCGACTACCAGTACGCGCATCGAGGAGCACTCGCTCAAGATCGGCGATCGCCAGTGAACTCTGTGCAATTGCATCGCTTGGATCCACTGCTGCCCGCATGTCACTGATGGACTTATCAAGAAGTTCCAGACGCCGGGTTGCTGCCTGTGACTGCCCAGCACCGCGCAAGCGCGCAACATCTGCCATCCGCAAAGTGACGAGTGCGTTCCAACCGCGCCAACTCTTTGGTGCAACCTTCAGGAATGCTTCCAGTTGCTTCTCAAGATCGGTGCGCTCGCCAGACGTGAGCACTTGCTCGCGCTGCGCGCGCGCAAACAGCACCGTCTCTTCGGCCAACTTCATTCCGTCACTACCCGGAGCCATGACATCCTTCATTTCCTTGCCGACGGTCTCAATCGAGATCCATCCATCACCGCGCGAATAAAGCTCTGCTTCGTCTTCAAGTGCGGCAATCAAGATCTTCCACTGCTCAGGGTCGCCTGGTTGCGCGCGCGTGTGCTGGCGCTTCAGGGCCATGAAATTGTGATAATCCTCAACCGATTGCGCCGGCGTATCGCCCGTGATTTTGCCGAGCGCATCTTCCATCTTCTCGATGTAGCGCACAACATCAGGCTTCTTGCCCACAGCGCGGCCGTACATGGCATATGCCTCGCGAGTCTTCCCTTGCGCCATCAATTCATCACCAGAGCGGATGTGTCGCTCTGCGTTCTTGAGCCACAACTGGTTCACCAGGATGACGGCGACCAATAGAAGAATCGCGGCCAAGGAGAACCCGCCGACGACGAAGATGAATTTACGGTTGAGTTTGCTGGCCATCGATCAATCCTTGCGGCCCGTCCGTGCTGTGGTGCGCTCCATCGACGGCCAGTCGGGGAGGCACCGCATCAGCGGCGGTAGAAGTTGCGTGAGGAAATCCTCGGCGTTCGTCTTAAAGGTAACGGCCGAGGGAGTAGTGCCCAATGGGTAACGGGCAGAGAGCTGCACTTTGCAGTAGTAAGCGAAACGATCAGTGAGATTGAACGCCAGCGCACGAACGCCAAAGGTGCTGGCAGTCGAACGTCCGTTTGCGATGAACAAGTAGCCGCCAAGTTGCTCGACGCGTGAAGCGCGTGGGTCTTGGAAAGTAGAAACAGTCATCGCAAACTCGCCTACCGGCAATGTCACTTTTTCTTCAATGCGCGTCACCGGATCAACCAGCGTTGCTGTCGGGTATTTCGCACCAGTTGCGAGATTCACCGGCGCATCGGGGGCAATGTTCGAAAGCATCTCCACCGAAAGCGGCATTGTGATCGGATCTCCTAGTTGCACCAATCCACCGGCGCCCCAGCAGCGCTCGGGAATGTGCGGGACCGTATCGATCATGCCTGTGTAGTACGCCAAATGCAGCGAGATGATGCCCTTGGATGGATCACCATCAATCGCATACGAACGCGTCAAGTACTTCTCTGTGCCGAGCGACTCAACCATCGCCGCATCCATTTGCTGGTCTTCGCCGATGCGTTGCCAATGACCCATGACTGTCGGTATTGAGCCAAGGTCAGCGCGTAGCGGAACCGGGTCCTTCTTGAGATAAACATCAAGTGCCTGCATTCCAATGCGAAGACCAAGACCGCCGACTGCGAGGGTGGCTAACAAAGCGAAGTAGACCGCTTTCACCTTTGGCTGAAAGTGAATCATGGATTCACTCCAGATCGCGGGGACGGGGGCACTTGCCCATCATCCACCATATTGCGGATCACCCACATCACTCCAAGAAACAGAAGGAACGCGGGTACGAGCCAGATCAACCCCACCATGCTGTGAAACTCGCCAGTGCTGAAATTCGCGTCAACCATGGAAAGCATTCCCAGCGACGCAACGCGAAGCACATTCACGAAGAGCGAAATGGGAATGCCCGCAACCACAAGCAGCACGCGCTGCCACCAGCGCGGCAGGCCAAGTGCGGCGAGCGCAACGCCAATTGCAAGAAACGCCATGAGTGTGCGCATGCCAGAGCATGCCTCGGCGACATTCAGCGGGTGCGTAGTTCCATCTGACATGTGCACCGTGAGCACGTTGCCGACACGGTCCGTGTCTATCCCCAATGTGTTCAGCAAGATGTCCGCGCCGATCGCGCTCCAATCCTGCAAGCGCTCGGTCACGCGCGACATGACTCGTTCGGAGATGGTCTGGCCAAAGACATACCAATACGCCCACGGGAACCAGAGCCAGCGGAACGATGCGGTGCCGAACACTGCAAGGAGGCATCCCAGCAGCGCGCATCCCACCCCGACGCCGCGAACATTGTGATGTTGAATCGCCTGTGGTCCAAATGCGGACGCCGAGTAAATCGCAAGCCCCAGAAAGAGCAGCGTGAACGCAGACCAGGACGGCACGAACCGTTTGACCGCCAGTTTCTCGCGCTGCACATAGACGAAATAACCGGCGATCAGTGGAATGAGGAGTGTGTGACCCCAGTCCTGGACCTGGGTGGTTGCTTGGACAAACTGGTAGCGAAAGAATTCGAAGAAGGTGGCGATAAAGGCCACCACCAAGAGTGCGCCCCATGCGTAAGCCGCACGATCTGGTACGTCAAACGAATCCAACGCGCCAACGCCGCCACTCGCCGCGCTCGGCGCGGTATTGCGAGGTTGGGGAGTGTTCGCCGAGCTGCTTGTCATGCAAGGATCCAGGCTCCGACTTCATTCCGAGGATCAGTGCTAGCGTTGCTACGCCCATCCTCGCGCTGGGTTCGTCGCATTTGACGAATCACTGCTGCTGCGTGTACGGAGGAGGTCCGAATACATCGTTTCCGAAGTTGCGGTCGATGAGAAATCCAAAGCCGTAGGTCATTCGGAACCCGTTGCGGATCACCGCAAGCGGGGTTGCGAAGAAGTTGGTTCCGATGATGATGTGGTCATCAGCGCGCATAACAATGTCGGGCTCCGCCTTATTGCGGATCGCCGCCAAGTTGACGCGCAGCGCTGCTTCGCGATCAGGTGCGATCTTTCGAATCAGATCGACGCGCTGGGGAATGGCTATCTGTCCGAGGCCGCCTGCCGCGGTGACCAATCGACTGAGGGTGAGTTCGCCAATCGGGGGCAAGTTATAGACGCCTGGTCGCGCCACTTCACCATCGATGTACACGACACCGATATCACTCTCGACATGGATCTTGTCACCCGGGCGGACCAAGACGTTCTGTGTCAAATCGCCCTTCTGCAACTTCTCCCAGTCGATGATGATGACGCGTGTCTTGCGTCCGTTCGGGAGACGGAAATTCACAGGCTGCTTCAATGCCCGTCCATCCGATCCGGCTGCGGCTCCACCAGTGAGCGCGCCTTCCGGCGAATTGGGAGCGGACAGATTGGTATCAGGACCGGTTGGTCCACCGTTACGTGCTGCAACGAAGACCCACTCCTGCTTCTGAGTGTCAAAGACATACCGCGCCTCAGTGGAGGGCACCTGAGTTGGGGCGCTTTGAACAGCAGCATCCGAATGGACGACCGATGTCTCGGCAACCTTCGGCGCTTCAAGTTGATCAACATCCACCACCATTGATGGCGAGCGGAGCGCGCCAGGGCTGGCAGGAGCCGGCTCGGGTGGCTTCGTTGCCGACGGCACTGGAAGCGCTGGCTGGTTCGGATCAGCAGGTGCTGGCGCGGGAACTGCGCTCGTCGGGGCTTGAATCTGCTTGAGGAGGTCGTCAACGCTCGGCGGTGGTTCCGCTGGAGCGACTGGCGCGCCGGTGTTTGAATGCGGCGCTGCTACTGGGTTCGGTTGCCCAGCTGCGGCACCGCCCTGTTTTCCAGGCGATGTTGACGCAGGGCCAGTACCAGTTTCCTTCGTTGCCGCATCGTCGCGAGCGAGCGTTCGAACAACGCGCACTCGGCGAACGCCTTGGTTGGCTCCACCTGCAAGCGCAACGGCCTGTTCAATGTCGAAGTCTGGGCGCGAGAGTGAGTAAACCCCCGAATTACGCACTTCACCGTCAACCATAAACGTAAAGGCGCGACCCTCAGTGATGGTTACGTCAACGCGCGGGTCGCGAATGATCGGCCGGAGTTTTTCGGTGATTGCGGCAACAAGGTCTGTCTGCGACATACCCGCCGCTTGAATCGAACCAACGATCGGTAGCAAGATCTTGCCGGACTGGTCGATCGTGCGCTTGAATTGTTCTGGCTTGTCGACTTGGAACAGGTCATTGATTTGCACCTCGATGCCGTCACCTGCAGCAAAGATGTACTCCGGAGAACCGGCAACCAAGTCGGTTGCGGTCGGCGGACCCATTTCAGTAGCAAATGCATCCTCATCAACTTCAATCACATCAATCTTGCGAAGGATGGGGATCGATGTGGGGGTGTGCTCGAAATAACCGGTTCGACTTGGGTCCATCCAGCTGTCGTAATCACAGCCAGTGATCGCCACGGTGAACACCAGTCCGAACGCAAGACAACAGGGAACTGCTTTGCCCGCGGCACGTTGGTCTGATCGGGGTGGCTTCGCAGTCCTGGCCAAAGTCATATGACAAAACCTCTTGTAGGAAGGTCGGCGGAAACATCTCCGACCGAATCAACGCCGCCACGCCACCCGAGAAAACAAACGAGCGGACGCATGGGCTATCGGCAAGCACCGTAGGGTACCTTCACCCTCATCTCGGTCGATTATGGAAGTCATATCCCGAACAAACATCTAACCTGTAATAGCCTGCTCAAGCACCGCCATCCGAACAGCCACGCCGTGGGTCACTTGAAGCAGAATTTGGCTGCGACGGCGGTCATCTGCAACGTCGTCGTCAACCTCGACGCCGCGATTCACCGGGCCTGGGTGCATGACAATGCAGTGTGATGGCAGTCGGGCAGCACGGTCGCGGGTGAGGCCGTATTGAATCCGATAATCCGATGCTATGGCACCACCGGCTGCGCGCTCCACCTGCACCCGGAGCATGACGATCGCATCAAGATCGTGTAAATTTGAATCAAGATCATGTGATATCAATACATTTTCCGAGTTTTTTGCCACGGACGCAAAGCTGCGCGGAAGCAGCGTTGGCGGGCCGATGAGGCGAACTGTTGCCCCCAGTGTCGTCAGCGCATGAAGCGCACTTCGAGCCACCCGGCTATTGGCAATATCGCCCACGATCGCAACATTTGCGCCCTTGATCGCTCCTAATGCCCTTCGGATCGTCAAACAATCGAGCAGGCCTTGGGTTGGGTGCTCATGCCGGCCATCCCCAGCATTGATGACGGCGCAACGCACATGGCGAACCAACTGGTTGGGACCGCCAGAGAGGTTGGTTCTGACAATAATTGCGTCGACGCCTAAGGCCTCAACATTCAGAGCCGTATCGAGAAAGGTCTCGCCCTTGCTCGCGCTCGAGCCGGAGCCCTGCAGCGCCAAGGAACGTGCCCCAAGGCGGGCAGCTGCCGCCTCGAAACTCAGGCGCGTCCGCGTGGAATCTTCAAAGAACAGGTTGGCTATCAAGCGCCCTGCAAGCACCGGGGTAGCAGAAACCTCGCCACGGGCGGCTGGAATAAACGCCTCGGCGCGATCAAGGAGCGCGGTGAGCTGGACCGCATCGAGACCTTCGAGTTGCAGGAGATGCCGCGGCATGTCGGGAGTGTACGGACTCAGACCGACGGACTCAGCCGCCGTTGTACGCGGGATTTGACCACCACGGTCCGCTCACGAATGGGTAGTTCTGGTCGTCCACGAATGGATCGTCACTATCGCCCTGCGTTGTGGTGAAGAGATTGCCCCCCGGGCCAGGACCTTGGTCGGCACGCTGTATCTGCGTTGGCGACATGGAGTCGCCCCATAGATCGCCGTCATTCTCCGAATCACAGGCAAACAAGAGTGCCAACAAAGCCACCGGAACGCAAGTGCGACTGAAAGCACCTGATGCGATTCGAATCCGAGAACGAGCGACGAGTGAGGGCATGCGCGAAGTCTATGCGCTTACTGCGCTGGCGCAATATGCCAAACCGCACCCTTTGCGCGCGGATCCTGACTGCCTTCAAAGGTGACAAGATAAAGCGATCCGTCATTCGCCTGCCCAAAGCTCGTGGGAAGTTGGTTGTGCGTGGTGAGCAATATCTCTGGACCCGCCAACAGCGCGCCCTTGTCCGCTCGCAATCCCCAGATGTGGCACGAAACGAGATCCGCATACAGATAGACGCCATCCATAGCTGGATACTTGGCACAACGCGAAACATATCCACCTGTGATGCTGACGCCGTCGCTATGCGAGTACTCCACGACCGGATTGATGTAGTCGCTCCCAAACTTTCCTGCCTGACCGCCTGGGAACTCATGCAGTCCCTCGCGTGCATTCCATCCGTAATTTCCGCCCTTCACCACAACGTCTACTTCCTCGTATTGATTCTGCCCGACATCGCCAGCCCACAATTCGCCAGTAACGCGGTCGAATGACATGCGCCACACATTGCGCAATCCGAACGCCCAGATTTCCGGGCGGGCACCAGCAACGGAAATGAATGGATTGTCCTTCGGAATTCCGTACGGGCGGTCACCCTCAGGATGATCAACATCAATGCGCAAGACCTTCGCAAGGAGCGATCCAAGATCTTGCCCAGAGAACAATGGATCGTTCGCAGCGCCACCATCGCCGCAACTGAAATAGAGCATTCCATCCCGACCAAACAAAACCGTTCCACCATTGTGATTTGAATACGGATCATCCACGGTGATGAGTATCTGCTCGCTATCCGGCTTGGCAACCTGCGTCTCACTATCAACTGTCCAGCGCGAGAGAACATCCACACGCTTTTGGTCATCATTCATCGCTGTGTAGTAGGTGAAGAAGACTCGATTCTTTGCGAAGTCAGGATGGAATACAAAGGAGAGCAAGCCCTCCTCATTGCCGCGACTATTCACCCGCTTACGCATATCAAGGAACACTGGTGCATCTTTTGCCTCACGGTCAGATGGATCGATCACCAAGATGCGGCCCGCTTGCTCCACTACATACATGCGCTTGTCGCTGCCGGGCTCGAACACCACTTGCACTGGGCGCCGCAATACCACCTCAGGGGCAACACGCTGCAATTTGAGCTTCGGCATCGGTGCTGGCTTCGCGACCTTGCCTGCCTGAGTAGCGCCATTTACTGAGAGAGCTACGGTCGTCGTCGGCGGCGCAGGGGAACCTGCTGCTGCAAGTGATGCGGACACTGCGACAAACGAGGCAAGAGCGATCGTTCGGCACTTGTTCACAATGGTTCGGGGGTCTGTTGTCATCGGCTTCAATCCTAGCCCTCTCGGATGAGTCAGACTTGCTCGCGCCGGACTGCAATCGCGCAATTTCCCGTGGTACCGTGCCACCATGCTCATGGCTTGCTCTTCGCTCCTTTCCGCGCTGATGGTCCTGACCACGGCCGGACCGCCCACAACAGAGGCGGGATTCGTGTCGATTTTCAACGGAACCGACCTGAGTGGCTGGACTGGCGACACCGCTGGCTACTCGGTGGAATCCGGCGCCATCACTTGCGGGCCAAAGGGAAACGACCTCTACACGGTGAGCGACTACGCCAACTTCGTGCTGCGATTTCGCTTCAAACTCTCGGCCGGCGCAAACAACGGTATCGGCGTGCGTGCTCCGGGCGCCGGGGACGCGGCGTACGAAGGAATGGAAATTCAGGTCCTTGATGATGCCAATGAGAAGTACAAAGGCTGGCTAAAGGATTGGCAACACCACGGCAGCGTGTACGGTATTGCACCATCCAAGGGCGCCGCTGAAGCAATGCATCCAGTGGGCGAATGGAACGATGAAGAGATTGTCCTTGATGGCAGACATGCAAAGGTGACGCTGAACCACACGGTGATCCTTGATGTCGATCTTGATGCAGCTCTGAAATCAGGGACAGTGAGTGAGAAGGAACATCCCGGCGCACGGCGCACTACTGGAAAGATCGGATTCCTTGGTCATGGTGACCATGTGGAGTACCGAGACATTCGCATCCAAACACTACCGACAACAATTGTGCCGACCGTACCCGCCGCTCCTGCTGCACCAACTGTGCCAGCCGCGCCGGTTGCTCCCAAGAAACCCTCCTGAATACTAAGGATTACATGCCATTCCAGGAACCAACCCCCGCACCCGCAGCACCTGCTGCCGGAAGTGGACTTTCGATTCTTGTCACGCTCGCCGCCATCGTGGTTGTTGCCGCAGGAATACGCGAAGCAGCGGGAGTGATTACCCCCATCTTGGCAGCGGCATTCATATCGATGATCGCCATCTTGCCCTTGGCTCTCTTGCAAGGCAAACTTGGCGTACCGCGTTGGTTGGCACTTCTCATTGTGCTTCTGCTCACCATCGGAGGCGCACTTGGTCTTGGCTACTACCTCAGCCAATCGGCGGCATCCATTAAACCGTTGCTACCGGAATACGAGCAGCGTATTGACACGCTATTACTTTCCGGTCTTGAGTCACTCAAGCAGCGTGGTGTTGATATTGACCCAGAACGCCTGCTTCGCGAAGCGCATGCATGGAAGATCGCTGACTTTGCTGATGTGATCTTGATTTCTATGGCGAAGGTGCTTCAGAATTTCTTGTTCGTACTGCTCGTCAGTGCGTTCATCATCGCTGAGGCATCGAGCTTTCCAGCCAAAATGCGCGTTGCATTTCCACACGCCATGCAGAGCAGCGGCCTTGGAAATGTGGTCGACAAGATTCGATCATTTCTCGTAGTGATTACGCAACTCAACGTGGTGCTTGCGGTGATTAATGGAATTGCCTGTGTTTCTCTGGGTGTTCCATTTGCATTCCTGCTTTCTTTCTTGGTGTTCTTCCTGAATTACATCCCCACTATCGGGGCAATTG
The DNA here is from genome assembly GCA_026386795.1 of Planctomycetota bacterium. Lineage (GTDB taxonomy): Bacteria > Planctomycetota > Phycisphaerae > Phycisphaerales > SM1A02 > UBA966. Next base: position 71,579 of record JAPLMU010000052.1, on the reverse strand, counting down.
TGGCGAGCCTCTTGGTAGTGGCGGTTGCTCTGGTCACCCATGGCTGGGGCGTTGGCATCGCTATGGCTGTAGTGCAGGGTCTGTCGGGTGTCCTGATTGGAAGCGTGCTGCAACCACGAATGCTCGGATCCCGACTGGGGCTCTCGCCGCTCGTAGTGCTGCTGTCATTGGTGGTCTGGGGATACCTGCTGGGAATTGCCGGAATGTTCTTTGCGGTTCCACTTACCATCATTGTGAAGATCGTGCTCGACTCCACCGACGACCTGCGCTCGCTCTCCGTGCTGCTTGGCGATGCCGCCAGTGCGCGACAGATGGAGAAGCGGTAAAGCGATGACAGAAACCAGCGCGCTCAGCGCTTGGGAATCGCTCGCTTCGCCCGCTGCACTGCCGCTTCTTGATGCGTTGCGCGGTATCGATTCCACACCATCCGCCGCAGTCATTGAGCGCCTGCGCCGAACGTGGCCATCGGAAACCGTGAATGCCGCTATAGAACTTTCCATCGCGCGATTGCGCGCGCGTCCAAAGTTCGCAGCGCGTTCCGAAACGCTGTGGTGCGATCGAAGCGGCGTAGAAATGTCGAGTTCGCCAGCGACGGCTCGCTGGAAAGCAGCGCGATTCCAAGCCGCAGGCGCGCTGCGCATCGACGACCTGTGCACTGGCATTGGCGGCGACCTCATGGAGCTTGCACGCGTTGCAGAAGCCAGTGGTGTTGACCTTGATCCACTGCGGGCATGGATGGCTGCACGCAACGCCGGTGTCAGCGTGCGAACTGCCGATGTCCTCCAAGAGCCGGGAACTGCGCCGTTCGCACACGCCGATCCAGCGCGCCGTTCGTTCGGTGGCAATCGCATCTTCCGCGCTGCTGATCTACTGCCGGCACTGGAAGCGCTTCGAGAATTGTTGCGGGAACGCATTGGCTACGCCATCAAGCTTGGACCAGGAATGGACCTCGAGGCGAGCGAACATGCGCCCGGCGATGAACTGGAATTCATCAGCGAATCAGGTCGACTGTTGCAACAAGTGCTTTGGTCGGGAGCGTTGGTTCGGACCGCAGGAACAAACACCGCATCGCGTGCGTGTAGTGGTGCATCAGTCAGTGGAACTCCTGGGGATGCACCAACTGGCGAATCACGAATGTTGCGAATGCTGTTGGTTCCCGACCCTGCGCTTGAGCGCGCCAAGCTACTGGGACTCTTTGCCGATCGCTTGAATGCCGTGGATGCAGCGCCTGGACTTGGAATCTTGACTAAGGACGAAATCACTCCGCTACCGTCTGATTGTGCGGAATGGTTCGAGCAGTTTGAGGTCATCGAAGAACTTCCAGCGCGCGAGCAATCCGTGGCAGCATGGCTCGCCGAACGCGACGCAGGCATTGTCACAGTGCGAACCCGCGGCGCTGCTTGCGATCCGGATGCGTGGCAAAAAGCACTGCGCGGACCGGGCAATACACCATGGACGGTCTTTGTGCTGCGCCTAGGCCTGCGCCGAATGGCTTATGCGGTGCGACGCGTCGCACCCGGGTGAATTCGGGCGATCGCAATGTCGGCGCTGCTTGCAACATGCGGGGGAGAAATTGCAGGCGCTCCGAATACATGCATTCCAACAACGCTCTGTAGTGCGCGACGGTCTATCGAGATGATGACTTTCGCAAACTCTGGATCAAAGTGAGTGCCGGCACAGCGAGTGATTTCTTGTAGCGCATCGGCCATGGGACGCGCTCCGCGGTAGGTGCGACTGGTGGTCATGGCATCAAGTGCATCAGCGATCGAAATGAGTCGCCCGAGGAGCGGAATGTTCTCTCCGGAAATTCCGTGCGGGTAACCGCCACCCGCAAAGCGTTCATGGTGATGCAGGACTCCACACAGGACATCGCTCATGCGCGGAATGCCCCGCAGAATGTCGTGGCCAATGACTGGATGTGCAGCAATCTGCTGAAATTCTTCATCAGTGAGTTTGCCAGGCTTGCGCAACACTTCTTCGCTGACGCCGATCTTGCCGATGTCATGTACGAGACCACAGAGTCGAGCACGATTTGTATCGGCTTCGTCCAGGCCAGCGTGGACGGCTAAGAGGTGTGCAAAGTCTGCAACGCGCGCAGAGTGACCGCGCGTGTACGGATCCTTCGCATCAATGGTCGCAACCAATGCCTGTATGGTGCCGTCAAACATGGCGCGTTGCTCTGCTTCGAGAGCGGAGTTCATTCGTAGCCGCTCGAGATTGGCAAGGGCGAGTGCTGCCACTGCCGCAACGGATCGCACGAGCGCGGCCACTGGTTCGAGGGCAGTTCGGAACGCACCGCCGTCAGCCACGTACAACAGACCAAAGAAGCGCTCTCCCAGTTCCACCGGCACACACACGACGCGGGAAAGGTTCAAGCGCGCAAGCGTGTGATGCTTGCCTGTCGCTTCGCATCCGTCAGAAACCACTACCGGACCAAGCCGCGCGCGAGCGAGAACACTATGACTGAGGCGCAAATGCGCAGCGCGCGGGCCGCGCGAGGCAACAACTGCAAATACTCCATCAGCGGTTGATTGCTGAACAAACGCCACTTCAGAAAATCCACTGATGCGAGCGATTGCATCAACAGCTGCGTCGGCAACTGATTGATCATCCCCTGCTGCGTGAATTGCTGCGCCGATTGCAAGCACTGCATCAAGATGCTTCGCTTCAAGTGCAGCGGGCGCGAGCACATCGATGCGTTCAACGACTCGCGGCGTGGCCCGACCGACGATCGTCAGGGAATCCGTCGCCGCGGGACGCTGGAACTGAAAGTCCATTGGACCAATGGCAACGCAATCTCCGTGCGACAGTGGCAACGATTGAAATGCAACGAGTTGCACATCATTGACGCGCGTGCCGGATGCACTGCCATGATCAGTGATGCGCCACGTTCCGCCGCCAGTCGCGTCCGGCGCCCATTCAAATGCGGCGTGGTCGCGGCTGACTGATGGATGTGCCAGCACCAGCATGTTGGAGGTCCCGCGTCCAACACTCACGATGCCGGGCGCCTGCAAGCGATGTCGGACATCGCCAGTCTCGCTGCGGTGGACAAGCCAGTGCTCGTAAGTTGCGTGTGTCGTCACTGATTGGGCATCGGCATCCGGAATGCCCGACTTTTGTGCAATTCCCTAATTCCTCGCTCGGGCTACCATTTCCCTCCCGGGCGTGCTTGTAAACCGTTCGTTACGGGAACCAAGCGCGCGCATTACCCCGCAGGAGCGACCACCATGGCCGGACCCGACACCATCACTGTTACCGCCGCAAACTTTAAGTCTGAGGTTCTCGAGTCGACCGTTCCGGTGCTCGTGGACTTCTGGGCCGAGTGGTGCGGGCCGTGCCGCATGCTTGCCCCAACGATCGACCTCGTTGCCACCGAAGTAAAGGGCAAAGCCAAAGTTGGAAAGTTAGATATCGACAGTGCGCAGGAGTTGGCTGTGAGCCTTGGCATTCAATCGATCCCAACGGTCATCCTCTTCAAGAATGGCCTGCCCGCTGGCAAGTGGATCGGCATTCGTCCGAAGGCTGACTATGTGAACGCGATCACTGCAGCGCAGTGACGGCCCGCGAATCGCAATTCACACGCTGTCTGTCCATGTGTTATTGATCCAAGCGCCGCGCGCGTGTTTCACGCCTGCGGCGCTTGTGCGTGACGGATGCGCGGGTATGATCCTCCGTTCACTTCGGCTCACCTACTGGTGTGCCAATCGCTGGGCCTGTAGCTCAATTGGAAGAGCGCTTCCATGGCATGGAAGAGGTCGTCGGTTCGAGCCCGATCAGGTCCACTCTCAGCACAAGAGGCCAGCAGACGATGCTGGCCTCTTGCCTTTTTAGGTGCCATTGAGGCCAGTATCTCCTACCCGGCGCAGCCGCCGAAGCAGTCCCTGCCACGCTAGGCTCTCTGCGTGCCGACCACCATCACCGTCATCGAATCCGCGGATACGTTCACGCATGTGCAGATCATCGGACCGCTCGATATGGCCGGCGTTGGCTCGATCGATCTGAAGCTCACCGCTGCGACCGCCACGCGCCGTAAGCACACGATCATTGACCTCACCGAGGTGCCGTTCATGGCATCGCTAGGCATGGGACTCCTAGTGCAGATCGCTCGAGCACTGACCGCGCGCGAGCAACGCCTCATTCTTCTGGCACCGAACGCGACCGTGGCGAGCGCCATCAAGACCTCGCGGCTTGACACCATCATGCCCATGGCAGAGAGCCTCGAAGCAGCGCACGGGCTGTTGCGGGCGTAACCGCCACCGCACGACGGCTTGATCTTCCCGGCTTTACCATCTGCGAATGCAGACCTCGTGCTTCATTGATGGGAAATTCGTACCCGCTCGCTCAGGGAACACCTTTGCGGTCCGCAATCCAGCCACGGACGCAACGATCGCGCAGGTTGCAGATGGCAATGGCGCCGATGCGCGTGCAGCAATCGAAGCCGCGGCACGCGCCTTTTCTGCATGGAAGAACTTGGCCGCCATCGAGCGAGCCAAGCCGCTGCGCAAGCTTTCTGAACTCATGCTGCGCGACGCGGAGCGACTAGCCGATCTCTGCAGCCAAGAGTGCGGCAAGCCGCTGGCTGAGGCGCGCGTTGAAGTTGCCTACGCGGCAAGCTTTCTCGAGTGGTACGCCGAGGAAGGCAAGCGTGTCTACGGCGAAACGATTCCTGCAAGTGACCCAGGAAAGCGCTTGTTCGTTCTGCGTCAACCATCGGGCGTGGCAGCGGCGATCACACCATGGAACTTTCCGATCGCCATGGTGACCAGAAAGATGGGGCCTGCTCTTGCTGCAGGTTGCACGCAAGTTGTGAAGCCCGCTGAACAAACGCCGCTGAGTGCGCTCGCGATCGCTGAACTCTCGATCGAAGCTGGCTTCCCCGCTGGCGTATTCAACGTGGTCACTGGACTTGATGCTCCCGCGATCGCTGATACGTTCTTTGATGGACTCACGGTTCGCCATGTGAGCTTCACAGGAAGTACCGAAGTTGGTCGCATCCTCTTGGCAAAGAGCGCTGCCAATGTCGTGCGCGTTTCGCTGGAACTCGGCGGACACGCACCGTTCATTGTGTTCAATGACGCGGACCTCGATAAGGCTGTTGTGGGCGCCATGGCCAGCAAATTCCGCAATGCAGGGCAAACATGCGTCTGTACCAACCGATTCCTGGTGCAGCGAGGAGTGCACGATGAGTTTGTCAAACGCCTGACAACTGCCGTCGCCGCCCTCAAAGTTGGCGACGGTCGAACACCCGGGACGCAAGTTGGACCGCTCGTTGACGATGCTGGTTTACGCAAAGCCGAAGCACATGTGGCGGATGCAGTAGCGCACGGCGCACGCGCGACAACGGGCGGAGCGCGTGCCACTGTGGCTGGCTGCACTGATCGCTTCATGGCTCCCACGGTGCTCACCGGCGTTACCCCAGCCATGCTCTGTTTCCGCGAAGAAACTTTCGGTCCGATTGCGCCGGTGTGCGCGTTTGACACAGAAACCGAGGCGCTCGAGATCGCTAACGGCACGCCGTACGGTCTCGCCGCTTACCTCTTCACGGCGGACGGTGCCCGCATTATGCGCATGATTGAGGCGCTCCAATACGGGATCGTCGGCGTCAACGACGCGCTACCGGCAACAGCGCAAGCACCCTTCGGCGGAGTGAAGCACAGCGGACTTGGGCGCGAGGGCGGCCACCAAGGGATCGAGGAGTATCTCGATCTCAAGTACGTGAGTTGGCGAATCAGCTGAGCAGCTCAGGCGCCGGGCTTCTTGTCTCCAGGGCGAACAGCGCCGGCTACGCGATCAGTAGCTCGATTTGCTAACTCGGAAATCTTGGCGATCTCAGCCATGCTGCGGAGATTGGCAAGCTTATTCAAGAACCGAATAGCGACAAAGACACTGAATGCCACAATGCCAAACTGAACCACTGTATCGATGAACGCGCCGTAGGTGATTGCCACTGCTGCCTGTGCCGCAACGCCATCCGCCGCCGCCACTGCTGGCTTGATGACCCACTTCAGGTCAGTGAAATTCACACCGCCGATGGCCCAACCAAGTGGTGGCATGAAAATATCAGTGACAATCGAGTTAACAACCTTGCCGAACGCCGCACCAAGGATCACACCAACAGCCAGGTCGAGTGCGTTTCCTTTGACAGCGAAATCCGTGAATTCTTTGATGAAGCCCATTGGTTGATTCCTGAGTGTTGCGAAATGGAACGAGCGAAGAATAGCGCGCGGACACCCTCTTAGGGCGACGCCCTTATCAATAAGAATTCACCGGAATTGAACCCGGATGCTTTGCCTCAAAGGCACGCACGCGCTCCCGGCACGCCTCTAGTTTTTCTGCGGGTAACGCAACTGGATCGGCGGCATTCCATGCTTTATAGAGTTGACACAACGCGAGCAAGCCAGACGAACGCCGCTTGGGGTCAATGCCCAAGGGCTCAAGCAACGCCCATGCCTCTTGCAAGGGCCTCTCTGCTTCCGGATATTGCTTCGTTGCAGTCAGCGCACGCCCGAGCGCCATCCGCGCCGCAGCGCATAGCCATGGGTCGGCACCGGCGACGCTATCCAAGATTCGCACTGCCTCACGCCCAGTGACTACCGCATCTGCATAGTTGTCTTGATCGCGAAGCAGGCTGGCTAGATTCATATAGGCAATAGCCGCATCGGGCGATGACCCTTGACCTGTTTCATTCAAGATCTCAAGGCCTTCGCGTGTGTACCGTTCGCCTTCTGCAAACTCCTTTTTTGCACGTTTGATGAGAGCCAGACCGCCAAGCACGGTGGCTCGGTTTGGGTGCTTCATTCCAGCCAATTTTTCAATGATTGCGAGCGCCTCGCGCGCGTGCTTCTCCGCATCGTCGAGCCGACCAACGCCTCGTTCAATCAGTGAGAGGTTGTGGAGATCGAACATCGCGGTGTAACTATTTGCCTTGCCGAGCGCACGATTTATTTCTATGGCCTCCTCGGTAACAGTGATTCCCAAGTCCATTTCCCCGAGTATGAAATACACGATCCCGAGGTTGTTGAGTGCTGATGACAATTCATCGCGCGGTGCGTCGGGAATCGAGCGAAGCAGGCGTACCGCCTCTTCAGCGTTTCGCTTTGCGTCTTGCATGTCGATTGCTTCGACACGTTGCGCATCAGCAAGTGTCGAAAGCGATCTTCCGCGCAGCAATCCATCCTGCGCGCGATCCGCGGCTGCGAGCGCCCGACGAGCCATAACGACCGCTTCGGTTCCACGATTAGCCATGGAAATACCAGCGGAACACTGGATCGCTAGTTTGCATTCAAGTGCAGCCATGTCCGTGTGGCTTGCTTCTAGCGCGTCCAACCCAGCGCGGTATTGAAGTAACGCGTCATCATTTCGCCCAATCCCCGTGAATGCCCCACCGATTGCGTAGCGAATTTCCGCTGCTTCTACTGGAGCTTCGCGCAATGCGCCCCTATCAAGGTCCGCAACTGCCAAGGCCAACTGCTCGCGCACGGTGACATCCTCGCGCCCACCCTGCGCTGTTGGGTCGGCACCGGCAAACACGCTCGTCATGTACTCAAGTACGCGCGCGTTCTGGTCAGCACGACGCTGCGCTTGCGCACGCGCGCCCTCGGCGGCGGAGGCCTGATGCACTGAGAACGCGGTGGATGAAAGCAGCGCGATCGTCACTAAGGACGCGATGGCCACGCCACGCCAATGGTGACGCGCAAATCTCATGGCACGATCAACACGTGAGGGATGCACTGCCGATGGCGTCTCGCCATCGCTCCAGAGTTGGAGATCGGCTCGCAGCTCAGCCACGGATTGGTAGCGCGCACCCGCGTCGGCAGAAATTGCCTTCAAGCAAACTGCATCAAGATCACGATCGAACGCTCGCGCCGCTGGTGCTAATTCAGAAGGTGGAACTGGCGCGTTGGCGCGAATGGCAACTGCAAGTCCCGCGCGCCCGCCGGCGCGCAATGCATCAGAGCTGCGTGGCAGACGATCGGCGAGCAATTCATAGAGGATGGTTCCGAGTGAGAACACATCGCTGCGCGTGTCGGGTGGATTTGCATCCGCCTGCTCGGGCGACATGTATTCCGGTGTTCCAACTAATGCGCCTTCCACCGTATTGGTGCCTGCACCCAAGAACGCCGCATCCGCTAATTTGGCTACACCAAAGTCAATGACGCGCGGTCGAGCCACTCCAGCATCGTCAGTTACTAGCAGATTCGCAGGCTTTAAATCGCGGTGAATCACACCGCGGCGGTGTGCATGTTCAACGGCATCACATGTAGCGGTCACCATGCGCACGCGGCTATGAACGTCCAGTGAATGCTCTCGCGCAAAGTCGGTAATAGGCAGACCGGGGACGAATGGCATTGCAAACCACGGTCGTCCGTCGGGCATTTCACCCGTCTCCAACATGGCAGCAATACCAGGGTGATCAAGCGAAGCAACGGCCTGTTGCTCCGCACGGAAGCGCGCATGCGCAACGGGTGACGAGAGCACATCTCGCAAGACCTTCACTGCTACGAGGCGCCGAACTGGATGCTCTTGGCGACCAAGGAACACTTCACCGAATCCTCCTGCGCCAAGTCGATGCAACAGCACGTACCGGCCAGCACTACCGTCGCCATGCGCCATTGCGTCGCTCAACTCGATGCGCATGGCGCCCATCGCCGCGTTCACACGGCCGGCGCCCGACTCGAAGGCCACAACCATCGCCAATGCGGCTGCGCGCTCCGCAGTGGTGACATCCGCATGCGCGGCGAGCCAAGCAGGACGCTCCACAGACGGAACATCAAGCGCGGCAAGAAACAGGTCCTCGACGATCATGGTGCGAGGCGCTGCATTCCCAGTAATCATTGAATTATTTGAAAGACTCACGGCGAAAGTGTAAACCGCCCGGCAGCCCCCATGTACTCACATGCCATCGCTACGATGAATGCCAAAGCGGTACCCCCGACCATGCCAAAGACCAAGCCAACAACCATGTCCAAGCGCTCCAAGAAATCTGTGTCCACTACTGCCGTCCGTTCAAACACCCGCGTCGAATCCGACAGCATGGGCGAAATGCACGTCCATCACGACCTGCTACACGGCGCCACCACGCAACGAGCGGTGCTGAACTTTCCAGTGAGCGGGCGACCACTTCCGCCGCAAGTCATCGCTGCCTATTTGGAATTGAAGCGTGCCTGCGCGCAAGCCAACCTCAAGCTTGGTGAGATAAAGCGCGCCAAGGCGACCGACATCGTCGAGTCATGCGAACGTCTGCTTGAAGACTTCGCCGACCGCCGCGCACAAGTGATGCGCCACTTTCCGATTGATGTGTTCCAGACTGGGTCCGGAACCAGCACCAACATGAACGTCAATGAGGTGATTGCCAACATCGCAAGTGTCATGCGCGGCAAGAAGATCGGCTCCAAGGATCCGCTGCATCCGAACGACGACGTCAACTACGGACAGAGTTCAAACGACACGTTCCCGACTGCCATGCAGGTGGCTGGTGCCGTTGCGATCCACGAACAATTGGTTCCTGCGCTCAAGCGGCTGCATCAAGCGCTCGATGCCAAGGCCAAGGCGTGGGACAAGCATGTAAAGATCGGTCGTACGCACTTGATGGACGCAACTCCCATCCGTGTTGGCCAGGAGTTTGGCGGCTATGCGGCGGCGATTGCCTATGCCGTTGCGCGCGCAGAACTCGCGCGCGATGTGCTCGCGCGCAACCTGCCAATCGGCGGTACTGCTGTTGGTACAGGCATCAACGCCAATCCAAAATTTGGCCGCACGGTAAGCGCGATTCTCAGTAAAGATCTCGGAATCACATTTACTGAGGCTGACAACCACTTTGAAGCACAGGCAACGCGCGACTGTGTCGTCGAAGCAAGCGGCATGCTCAAGACCATCGCCGTGAGTATGAGCAAGATTGCGAACGACATTCGCTGGCTCGGTAGCGGTCCACGCTGCGGTCTTGGCGAACTCATGCTTCCGGCAACGCAACCTGGTAGCAGCATCATGCCAGGAAAGATCAACCCGGTGATCTGCGAAAGCGTCATGATGGTTGCATGTCGCGTCGTTGGAAACGATGCATGCATCACTCTGGGTGGATTCGGCGGCATCGGAAGTCTGCTCGAACTGAACGTTGCCATGCCGATGATCGCTGACAGCCTGTGCGAATCCATCGATCTCTTGGCGAACGCCTGCGACATGTTCCGCGACAAGTGCATCGAAGGCTTGGAGCTGCACCCGGACGCATCAAAGACGGTGGAGCGCAGCCTGATGATGGTCACCAGCCTGGCGCCCGTGATTGGCTATGACAATGCTGCCAAGGCCGCGAAGGAGGCCTACAAGAGCGGCGAGACAATCCGCGCCTATGTGCTCCGAAACAAGATGGTGGAGCCGAAACTGCTCGACCGGCTGCTGAACCCCACGTCTATGACGAAGCCGGGCGGCAAGGGGCCAGGCGGCGGTTAAGAACCGCTAACTACCCCCCTCAAATCGCCTCGCGACCGCCACTATCGGACGACTTCTCTCGAGATATGGTCGATTCCGCCAATATCGGGCTGCTTTGAGTTGCCCGAGCCCATTCTGGAGATACCTTCTCCCTGCCTAGCCTAACGGCTTGGGCTCGTTTCTTTTCTAGAAGCGGTCATTATGGAAGGAAAGGCCTCGCTATGCGTTCATTCGCAGCGTCAGTATTCATCATTGTTGCATCAAGTCCGGCCCTTGTTCACGCGGACGTGATCGCACAGAACCTGCCAAATCCAGCGGTGCCTGACCCGACAACCGGTCGCTACACCCAAGATGGAACATTCTCTGACGCGCTGCAGAGCGGAGGTAGTTACTACTACTCGCAGGCGATCGGTCAGAGTTTCAGTATTGGAAGCGGACAGTCATCAGCTATCAGCGCTGTCACATTCTGGGGGTCGTCGGAGTACATCAACTCCAATGCGCCGTGGAACCAAACATCGCTCAGTAGCAACATTGTTGGGATGCAGATTGCCATTCTTCGGACAGATTCTGGAAGTTCAAACTTTCCGATCGTAAAGAGTTGGTCAATTCAGACCGGACAATTTTCACAGGTCCTCACCGGCAACTACACGGCCAACACCTACAGCCCCGTGCTCCAAATCTCGGCAGCCCTCGCGGGCAATTTCACGCTGAGTTCTGGCAACTACATGATCACGATCGGCGGAATCCTCAACAATCCCGACGGTGATGCATTTTCATGGATTGACGGCGTGGCTGATGGATCCGTTCCGGCTACGCAGGCATACGCCACTGTTGGTGATACCCCCACCGAATGGGGCTCGTGGATCCCCATTTCCGACGGTACCTCAGGGGCATTCATTCTGAATGGAACATCTACCCCAGCCCCTGGAGCCATAGCGCTTCTCGGAGTTGCCGGCCTGCACAGACGCCGTCGACGCAGCACTTAAATCAAACTCCGAGTCTCGACGCACCGCGTCGATCGATCCCGTCGGGCGCTTGCCGGTCTTCGTTTACCACTGGCAGGCGCCCGAGCGTTTTTAGTCAGTCTTTCCTGCGCAATGCGGACCATGTGGCCAGTGCGTGCGCGTGATCACGCACAGCGTGTACGCGCAGAATTGCCGCGCCGTTCGATGCAGCCACCAGCGCCGCCGCCACCGACGCTGCATCCCGACGTGCAGGATCTGTCTCCGCAGTGATTGCGCCAAGAAAGCTCTTGCGACTTGCACCCACAAGTACCGGAACACCGAGCTCCGCGAACTCATCAAGCCGCGTGATCAGTGCCAAATTCTGCTGCACGTCCTTACCGAATCCAAGCCCTGGATCAATAGCAATGCACTCGCGCGACATACCTGCGCGCACGACTGCATCGATGCGCGCGCCAAGCCAGTCGCGGACATCGCGCACTACATCTTCATAGGTACGCCGCGAATCATGCTCGGTACTCCACCGGTCTGAATCTGGGTTGACCAAACGATGCATGAGAACGATAGCGGCGCCACAGGCGCAGGCCGCATCAACGATATTGGGGTCATCGGTGGCGGCACTCACATCATTCACGATGCACGCGCCAGCGGCGAACGCCGCACGTGCCACTTCCGCATTTGTTGTGTCGATAGACACCGGTGTATGAGCGGCCAGCGCTGCGATCGCTGCATGCGTGCGGGCGATTTGCTCAGCCGGGGCAACTGAAACTGCGCCTGGTCGTGTCGACTCGCCACCAATATCGAGAATGCCAGCACCGTCACGAATGCACTGCTTTCCGTGGGCAATTGCTGCTTCTGCCGAATGATGCAGGCCGCCATCACTGAAACTATCAGGAGTGGTGTTCACCACCGCCATGAGGATCGGTGCAGCCCCGCCGCCCCACACAAAGCGGTGCATGCGCGCCACAAGCACGCCGCCTACCGCTGAACTCATTGCCGCGCCTGCGACTTCGCTGCATCAAAGGCAACGCCAAGAACGCCCGATGGAATCACCACAGCAAACTCCCAAGTGGCATCGCGCGAACGGACCGCTGTGGCGATTGGCTCGAGACCTTCGGGGGCGATGGGGAGCATGTCTGCCGCGCCGCCAGGGAACGACTCCGCTACCTGTCGCGCCGCGGTGAGTAATTGTCCGACGCCAACGAACACCACAATATCTGCGTCAGCGATCAGCCATGGCGACATCGCGCGCACCATGCCGTTCGTAGCGAGGGTCTTCTTGCTTGTGCCTGACGCGGCGGAACACGCACGATCGAGCACATCGGTCCGCTGGCTGTATGTGACCACCAAAGCGCCGGGTAATTCGCGCGCAAATCCGTGCAGACCGCGACTACTGACGATGAACTGCTTCGAAAGCCGCTGCATGAAATCACCACCCGGACCCGTGATCACTTCCTTCACCGCAAATGCAGAGACGGTTGAACCATCCTTCAACTGCCGCGCCTCTTCCCATGTCGGCTCGCTGCGAATGCCGGCAATTTCACCAGTCTGTGATTCGATCCACGACTTCAGTGCGCCCTTCACCGCCGCCGTGTCTCGTGTGACTACGACAAACGACGCATCATTGAGAATTCCTCCAACAGCGATACCAAGGCGACTCGGATACGCGGCGACTTGCACCTGATCAATCTTGTCTTGCACGGTGTCGAGCCATGGCGGAAGATTGATCCGATCGCTACCCGGTACTGTCGCCAAGAACGAACGAACGCGCGCCGCACCTCCCATCGCTGCAAAGTCAACACCCACTGCTCCGTAGAACGCGGCGTCTGGAAGACGATTCAGCAACGCGGTCACGTCATGCATCTGTGCGTCGCCAGCAGGAATAGCCTTGGCAACATCACCTTCGGGATCAAAGCGCGCATAGGCGCGGATTCCAACAGCAAGGGCATCAAAGTCGACGGCGAATACCGCGTCCGTCACTTGCGCAAGAATCTGCGCGCCGCGTTCCCGGCTCTTTCCGATGGTCTCAAGCGCTGCCGCTGGCGCCGCCTCTGGCTCCTTGCCACGGGGCAACATGTTGGCAGCCGCGATGTCCAATTCACTCGCCTTGCGCGCAATATCCGCGAGCGATTTCATCACCGGCGCTGATGCCCATGAGAAGCAATCGCTCATTCGGATAATTTCCATCCCACGCCGACCGACGCGCGTGGCGAGTACCGCAGCGAACCCCTCTTTGGGCTCCCACGTTGCTAGTGAATCAGGCGCATCCGCAACAAGAACATGGCTTGGCGTCTTGCGAATCCAAACCGCCCGAGGCGCAGTGCGCGCACGCATCGCACCCACACCAAGTTCCGGCGCTTCAGTAAATGTTGCTGCAACGAATGCATCGGCGTCTGTCACTGGAAACGCGGCGATGTTCGTGAATTCTGTCGCACGCGGCGCGGCCCAAGCAACGAATGCCCCACGATCATCAAACCCCGCTCCAATGCCAACCTGTGCCTTCAAGAGGTCGATAGGCCGCCCACCAAGTGCCGCCTCTGCCTTCCCCATTCGATCGATCGCTAATTGCAAATCATCACTCGCGCCCTTGACGTTTGAAACCACGAGCACCCCCGCCGCGTCAGCAGGTATGAGCCGGAGTGCGTCGTCAAGAGTTCCAGCGAAGGCTGATGTGCTGGCAAACAAGACAGCCAACACCATGGTTGGGCGCGAGCGAAAGGGGGATGAAATCAGATGCATGCGCTCAGGATACGGGCTTGGCCGCAAGTGCCTGTTCAATGGCTTTGCGGAGTTCTTCACCCGTTGGCTTTACCCCTGAGCCATAGAACGCGATCGGCTTGCCATCCTTGCCCACCAAGTACTTGCCGAAATTCCAGCTTGGCAGCTTGCCGGTGCCAGCACTCAGGAATGCGTAGATCGCGCTCTGCCCTTCACCCGGCTTGGTCTGCGCTTTGGACATCATGGGGAAAGTCACTCCATAGTTCTTCGTGCAGAAATCACGAATCTCCGATGAAGTGCCGGGCTCCTGCCCACCAAAGTCATTGCAAGGAAAGCCAATCACCACAAGACCCTTGTCCTTGAATTCCTTCCAGACGGTTTCTAATTCCGCATACTGTGGCGTGTATCCGCAGCGACTCGCCACGTTCACCACCAAGACCACCTTGCCTTTGTAGATGGCAAGGTCCACAGCCGCGCCATCAAGGGCAGTGGTTTTGAAGGAGTAAAAACTGCCATCCTTGGCGGGGGCTGGCGCAGATACCGCCTGCCCGGCACCAAAGCCTGTCACCATGGAAACGACGCCGAGGGCAGATGCAATAATCTTCTTGGACATAAGTAAGGTCTCACGGTAACAGAGCGGCCTCGCCTGCTCTTGGTTGAGGAAGTGACCAACGATCGGATCTTAAGTGCAAATAACAACACTCGTGCTACCGCTTCGTTGGCGGCGCTGAGGTGGATGCACTCGCAATGTTCACGCTTGGCGGCGCAAAGCGACCGAACGCCTCTGAATCGAAGAAAATTCTCACCTTCGAGGAAAATTCACTGAGGGCAATATCCCGCAATTGCGCGTTATATCCGGGGGGAGGAGAAAAAATAAGCACTATTGGACATGGAAGCATGAGCAGCACGACCGATCTGAATCCGACCACACCGCACGCCGACGAGCAAGGAAATCAGGGGACGGACAACGTTAGCGAAGGCAACTCTCGCCAATCAGGCGATAACCCAAGTTTCAAAAAGGGCATCTCCGACCTCGTCGCTGACCACTATGACGCGCTCCGTGCACTGGCCGAACGCCAACTCGTAGCCGAACGCGCCCGAACTGGCCAGCAAACCATCAGCCCCACTTCACTTCTGGGCGAGACGTTTCGCCGCCTTGTCGAACAAGAGACGAAGGTTGTTAACCAGGACCATCTCGCAGCGATCGCAACGATGCTCTTTGTCCGCATCATCGCGGATCGACGGCGCAGGCGTCTGACAATCAAGCGCGGTGGGCGCACAAAGCAACAACCAATGGGAGATGTTGAACAGCGCGGCGAGCGTTCGCCTGCGGAAGAGTCCACTCATATGTCTGATGTTGATGTGCTGCACGACAAGCTTGCAGAACTTGCGCAGATTTCGCCGCGCAGAGCCGAAGCGCTCTCGCTTCACACGATCGGCGGGATCACCATCCCCAACGTGGCCAAATTGCTGAATGTTTCAGTCGCCACCGTAGAGCGAGACTTAGCACTCTCGCGCGCATGGCTTGCCGCGCAGATGCGCTGATCTCAAGGCGTCCAACCGATACCACCCGGAATTCACCAGCGGTTCAGCGCGGCATTGCATGGAACCGCGCCAACGATGACGCGCATTCCATCAGCAGGACCGTCTCTGCCTCTGAGAAAGTCCGCTCTTCTTTGTTAGCGATTCCAAGTGTTCCAACGAGCACCGACCCATTCCGGACAGGAACCACAATCGAACCGGCGAGACCCATTGAGCGCGCTTTGGACGGAACCACTCCGGATCCGTCGTTATTGAGATTGCACCACGAGACTGGCTCGTTCAACTCCGCACAGACGCCCGCCATGCCCTTACCAATCGGAATTGTGCGGATGTGCTCCATGACTGCCGCTGGAATGATGCCATGCAGCGCCGCCAAGTGGAGCATGCCATCCGCGCCCAAGAAATGCAGCGTCCCAGTATCGGCACTGAACATGCGAATGACCGCCTCAAGGCACGCCGTTGCATCGTTCCCCGCAAGAATGTCACTGTTGATTTCAGCCATGAGAAACCTTCTCTCTGAGCGAGATGACCACCGTTATTTCGCGTGGAGAGCACGAGCCATCTGCATAGTGGCGTCGAAGTGCGCGCGCACCTCAGCCATAGAGTCGCCGCCAAACTTAGCGATGAATGCTGCCGCAACTTCGAACGCAACAACATTCTCCATCACCACACTCGCCGCAGCGATTGCACTGACATCACTGCGTTCGTGCTGGCTCTGCACTGATTCATGAGTAGTTAAATCAACGCTTGGCATACCGCGCAGAAGTGTTGATATTGGCTTCATCGTGCCACGAACCACCAGTGGCATGCCGTTCGTCATGCCGCCCTCAAGTCCGCCGGCATTGTTGGTGGGGCGAGTAAATCCAAGATGCGACTCTCCGGCAAGCGAACCGTCGTATTCGATCGGATCATGCACCTGGCTACCGAAGTGCCACGCACAGTCAGCACCCATTCCAATCTCTACAGCCTTGAACGCCTGAATGCCCATGACTGCAGCAGCCAAGCGAGAATCAAGCCGCTCATTCCACTGCACGCAGGTGCCGAGACCAGGGGGAACGCCAAGTACATAAGCCTCGACACGTCCACCTACCGTGTCCTTTTCAACCTTCGCGTTGTGGATGTGGTCAATGATCCGGGAACTCGTTTCTGGGTCTGGACAGTAGACGTCACTTGCGTCACGAGCTGCACGCAGTTCAGGCAGCGTGTCCATATCTACTTCCATGACGCATGTGGCATCAATAGCCCCGCTCACAAATCCAAAGACTTCAATTCCGAACTCGCGCAAGAACACGCGGGCAAGCGCGCCAGCCGCGACGCGCGCTGCCGTTTCCCGCGCACTTGCACGCTCAAGCGTGCCACGACAATCAAGGGTCAACCACTTCAGGCTGCCCGCAAGATCTGCATGACCAGGCCGTGGACGAGTGAATGGTGGAGTCTTCTCCACGTCATCGAGCCGACTGTCCTTGTTTGGAACCTCAAGTGCTACTGGCGAACCAAGCGTCACTCCAGCACGCACTCCAGTGAGAATTCGCACTTGATCAGTTTCGATTCGCTGCCTTGCTCCACGGCCGTAGCCACCCTGACGGCGCGCTAGTTCAGTATTGATGAACGCGGTGTCAACGACCAGGCCGGCGGGAAGTCCTTCCACTAACGCCAGGAGCGTGGGGCCGTGAGACTCGCCAGCGGTGCGGTAGGTCAGCATGGGTTGCAAGGATATCCACGCCGTGACATTGAAACGAGAAACAAGTCCGTCCCTCGGCTCGTGCGGCCGGCAACCACTTGCTACACCACGCAGAAGATGGAGATGAAAGTGGAAGATTAGACCGAAAAAGGCGCTGTCGAAACACGAAGCGAAGTACGCATGATGAGTACCGACCACGAAACCGAAGCAGCCACCAATCACCCCACGCGCTGCACTTCGCCGCTCGCCATGTTTCGCGACCAGGCGTGGTGCATCGCCCTTGTCGCCGTTGTTGCGTTTGCGTTTTTCGTACGCGGATCGATGCTCTTTCGCAGTGCTGTGCCCGCAGGTATGGATGCTGGCTACTACGCGGTACAAGCTCGGGAGCTACTGGAACGAGGCGCACTTCGGTGGTCCGATGTGCCGCTTACTTTTCTGTGCGATGCAGTACTTGCCAAATGCACAATGTTGATGTTTGGTTTGGATATTGACACTGCAACTCTGTGGGCTTCACGCGTTATTGACACTGTTGCAGAGCCGTTGGCGGCTATTCCATTGTTTATGGCTGCGTGGATCTTTGGGCGCGGAACACGGAGCGCAATTCCGAGCGCAGTCGCGGTTGGTCTTGCACTCACCATCAGCCCACCGCTGTTACGAATGGTCGGTGACTTTGAGAAACAGTCGATGGCATATGTCTTCATGGCAAGCACATGGATATGCACATGGACTGCCATGCGCGCGAGTGATCGTCGCCGCTCATTACACTGGTGGCTAGCGGCCATCGTCATGCTCGTTCTCACGGCGCTCACGCATGCGGGCACGTGTGCCGCAACGGCGCTTGGGTGTGTGCTCATGCTTGTCGTGTGGGCGGTGCGTGGTGGGATCTCGCCGAAGCACGCGTTGCGCGCTGCGCTGCTATTCACAGTCGTTGGCGCTGTCCTATTTGGTGCAGTGTGGTGGATAGCGCCAGGTAAGGCTGAAGCAGTCATAAAGCTGCCCGCGAAGCTGATTTCTGGCGAAAGCGAAGGCTCGGGAGGGATGGGTGGACCCAGAGGTATGGATGGACCCCGAGGTATGGATGGACCCCGAGGGATGGATGGACCCAGAGGCATGGACGGACCTCGAGGACCCGGTGGGCCGAGAGGCATGGGTGGACCCGAAGAACGGCGAGGCATGCGCGGACCACCAGGTCCACCGATCAGTGGCGCATGGATGGGCACTGCCTGGATCACTGCACTTGCACTCGGCATTGCAGCCCTGACGTGGGCGACGCGTTCCATTCGTCGAACCGATGCAGAGGAGTGCACGCACGCGCGTGCTGATGAGGCATTCCTGTTTGGCTTGCTCTTTACGGCAGCATGCCTCGCATGTCCGCTCTTAAGCGGTGACCAAATGATGCGGCTCGCACTAATGGAGCCGGTACCACTCGCGTGCATAGCTGCGTTCTTGCTTTGTGTACCGCGGCGACGTGGGTGGCAGATACTTCAAACATCCGTAGCCGTGATTGCAGCGACAGTACTCGTGGTGACTGCAAACGCAAGCAGACATGGGCGGCTCATGCAAACGGTGGACGATGATGGTTTCGCAGAATTGCGTTCTTGGCGTGCGGATATTGCACCCGGCGATCAGGCTGTCGTTGCTGCGCGACATGGCTTGGAATTCTGGGCTGCATTTGCCATGAACACGCACGCACGCTGGGGAACACTGAAAGAGTCGGACTTTGATCGATACGAACGCCTCTACATACTGGAAGCGCGGCGCGGGTCGGATGGGCCACCCGGCGGGGGCGGTCGTGGGCCGATGTCAGTCGCTGCGATTCCGCGCGAATCACAGATTGTGAAACAGTCTGACAGATTCACGCTGTGGGAAGTTCCAAAGTCGGCGCGCGACGCATTCCGCACCGACGCGGAGCGAATCGATAGACCCAATCCTTCCCACGAGTGATCCAGCAGCACTGCGGTGTACTTGTCGTTGCTTCTTAGTCCGTATGCCAAAGGCGGAACTGTCGCTCTGCCTGCTTCATAAACATCGCCCAGCCATCAACCGTGCGTGCGCCGCGCGACCGTGACTCAAGGATCAGCGGCGTATCGCGAGGTGCATAAACGGTATCCATCACCGTGATTGAGTCATCAAGATGCACATCATCTGCGAGTGGATTGCCCTGTGGGTCCGATCCGCCTTGCATACCAACCGGCGTGCAGTTCACAAGCGCATGGAAGCAACCGCAGCTGATTTCACCGGCACGGCCTGCAACAATGTGACCTTCATTCGCGCTGCCCGTTGCAGCGTTTTTCGCGCCACTTCCGTGCTGTGACAGACCTTCTCGGAGTTGTGCACACAAGCGTCGCGCGCGATCTTCGTTACGGTTGAAGATCACAACACGAGCGCCTTCATCCGCTAGTCCAGCCGCAACGGCACGAGCAACCCCGCCCGCACCGAGCACGGCAACACGCTTGTCACGAAGCTCCGCGCGCTGAATACCCATGCCATGCGTGAGAGCGTCAACTGCGGCGGGCGCATCTGTATTAGTGCAATGCAATGCACCAGAGGAATCGAGATACAGCGTGTTTGCTGCGCCGATCCGCGCCGCGATCTCATCAACATGTCCGCCGTGCTCATGAACAAAGCGAACGAGATGCTCTTTGTGCGGGAGCGTGACGCATGCGCCCCGGAAATCAAGCGGCGCAAACGCCAACAATTCGGCAACCGTCGCCTTAAAGTGTTCGTACTCCGGCGGAATTGGCATCGGAAGCAGCACTGCATCACGCCCCGCTGCGCGGAACCATTCATTGTGCAGGTGCGGGCTGCGCGAATGACCGACTGGCCAACCGATCACGCCAAAGACACGCGTGGCGGGACCAATGCTCCGAAACCCATAAAGATTGACCATGTCTTCAACGGACACTTGCCCAGGCGCGGTGCCTGCAGCGTTTGCAGCAGCGCGCTGCGCATCAGAATCGTTGCCCGCGTGGGCGAAGGTGAGAAACGCGCCAAATTTCGGCGCGAGTACGCGACTCATCAGCCCAAGCTCGCCCATACAGAGCACTACTGCTGGCTTAACGCGGGTGGCAAGCAACTCAAATGCCTCAATATTGTCGCGGACGCTGCGCGCACGCCACGCCACTTTCGCAACGGCGCATGCATCACTCTCAGCCATCGCGGTCCATTGCCGAAGGAGTGACGCGGGTCGCCCCTCAAAGTCATGCACACTCAGAATCAATCGCGTACCGACGGTGCGCACTTGGCCGGGATGCGCTACGCAGAGTTCAAGTTTCTGCCGCAAATTTGCGCTGCGTTGCGCATCGGCAAGTTCAAAGTCAATATAGGTTGGCGCAGGCTCGCCATCAGCGGTGCAGAGTGCTTCAAGAAAGCTAACTCGATCCGCCTCGTTGCCGCGCCAATCACCTCCCTCGCGCGCCCCGCGAATGGTCACAATGCACGGCGCTGGTGATTCGCGCACAAGCGTTCGCACGTGGTGCAGTGCGTTCTCGCACTCCGCCAGTACATCGACCCGCCACTCCACCATATCTGCGCCATGCTCAATCGCGCGACGCGCATCGGCAAGAGCAGAATTGATCTCGTCCGGGGCTTCAACGGAAATGGACACGCAAAGGTGAGTCACGAACGGAATCCTACGGCGCGCGCCGCTAGAAGTTAGGATTCGATGCAATGACCGACGAGATTGCCGACGAGGCCTACCAATTCATGCGTACGCACCTTCATGGGAAGATCCGCTTCGGCGAGGATCGCGTGGAAATTTGCGTGGCGCCCACGCCGAGTGGCCATTTAGTGGCGTCGGTGATGGTGGCGATGCTCCGTTCGGTAGACACCGTTCTTGAACTTCCTGATGACAGTGATGACGCGCTGGTCTTACAAGTGACTCTTGAGCAGATTGACGAGAACGGACCGGAAGGCGCCATTTGCGATCGGTGGTGCATCTATCACGGCGAGCCGCCAGATGTTCGATGGGCACGGATTCAAATTGACGCCGCTCGCTACAAGGGTTACTTCATCGATGGCCAAGCGCTGATGCGCGAGAACCCGTTTGCCGCCCATGAAGGGGCACTCTGCAAGGAACTCAATAACTCCTGCCAAGAGCAGGTCATTCGTGCTGCCCGAGTCTCCGGCGAACACCTGCTCATTGACCCCAAAGTAGTGGGGGTTGATCCATGGGGAATTGACGCGCGCGCGCAGTTGGGTATCGCAAGGATTTCAGCCATTCCGGCCATTTCCTCCGCGAATGAGGTCAAGACGTGGCTCACGGAGCGGGCCGGCAGTTAGCGACTTCATTCTGAGAGCGCGCACGCCTAGACTGCTGCAAGCAGCACTCTGACGAACACGAAGGGAACTACCGATGGGTCAAGGCATGTCCGGCAATCTGAACCACGCGATGATCGATGGCCCACAAGGCAAGGCCGCTCAGGAGTACGCCAATCATTACGGCGAACCTGGCTTCCCAGACATTTCCAAGGCATACATCGGACAAAATTATGTTGGATACACCGAGGAGAACCAAGAAACTTGGCGCGTCCTCTATGACCGACAGATGGCGTATTTGGCTAACAACGCCAGCGATGTCTACCTCCGTGGAGCACGCAGCATTAACTTGGTACGCGACCACATTCCCTACCTCGAGGGGCCGCAGTCGGTCAATACATTCTTGATGCCACTCACTGGTTGGCAAAGCAAGGCTGTACCTGGCTATCTTCCTGCGAAGGCGTTCTTTGCTTGTCTCGCGCGCCGTGAATTTCCAACCACTATTGTGATTCGGTCGCGTGAGTCTATTAACTACCTGCCCGAGCCAGACATCTTTCACGACATCTTTGGTCATGTGCCGTTGCACGCAGACCCAGTCTTTGCAGACTTCCTGCAAACCTACGGCAAAGCAGCGGCGAACACGGATGACCCGCGCCATGTCGAGCGGTTGTCACGACTATTCTGGTTCACCGTGGAATTCGGTCTGATCCGCGAAGGCGGGCGCAATCGACTGTACGGAAGTGGCTTGATTTCGAGCCCTGGCGAAAGTGCGCACGCGCTGGACTCCAAGGATGTCGATCGTCGACCCTTTGACCTCGAGACGGTCTGCAACACGAGTTTCGAAATCGACCATTACCAGCCGATTCTGTACGTACTCGATAGTTTTGATCAGTTGCGCGATGCCATGAATACCTATGCGCAGCGTCTGCTTGACCCCGTGCGGCGACCCGTAAACGCGTAAATCGCCCCCTTGTCGCGGCTACACTCCGCGCAATGCGCCTTACCCTGAATTTCTGCCCTTTGTGGGCCTCTGTGATCGCAAGCACGGCGACACTTCTGGGCGGTTGCGCAGTTGGGCCTGACTATCAAGAACCGCGCGTTCCGGTTGAGCCGCAATTCACTGCCAAGAGTGACGCCGCTCTTGCAGTCACCGAGCCAATCAGCGAGCGTTGGTGGCAGAATTTCAAGGATCCGGTGCTCGACGAGCTCGTCTCGCGCGCGGACATGCAGAACATTGATCTGCGCCGCACGCTTCTTGCGCTTGAGGAATACCGCGCGCAATACACCGTTGACTTCGCCAAATTATTCCCCGAGATGGACACCGGCCTGGCGTACAGCCACCGGCAAATCAACGGCAACGCGCTCGGTATCCAAAATCCAGATGCACTGCGTCAGAGTTTCAACAACTGGGAGTGGAATGTCGCCTCAGCTGCTTGGGAAATCGACGTATGGGGCGCAGTCCGTCGGCAGATTGAGGCGGGCGTTTCGCGCGTGCAAATGAGTGCTGCGGGCTACCGCGCCGCGTTAGTGAGTATCCGGGCTGAAGTTGCGCAGGCATACGTCACCATTCGACAACTCCAAGCGCAGCGCAAGGCGTACCGAGACCTTGCGCAGGGTTATGGCAAATTGGTCGGAGCGATCGAGAAGAAGGTTCGCTATCAGGCGGGGTCCAAAGTGGAACTCGGCGAGGTTCGCTCACGCCAGTCTTCGGCATTGGCTGAGTCCATTCGCTTTGACGGCATGATCGCCAAGCAACTTTCTGGACTCTGCATTCTGCTAGCCGAAACGCCCGAACGCGTGCGCGCAATGGTGGAAACCGATGGCAAAGTGCCCTCGGTGGATATGCCGATTGCGGTGGGCATTCCATCAACACTGCTGATGCGCCGCCCTGATGTTCAGGCCGCAGAACGCAACTTTCAGGCTGCGACAGCCGAAATTGGCGTGGCTGAGGCTGGCTATTTGCCGCGCTTCACATTCACTGGCAACTTCGTCATCCAAACACCGAATTTCAGTGATCTCACCGACGTCAACAAGAACATGACGTACGGCATCACGCCGGCGATCAGTTGGAATTTCATGAACATCCTGACCGGGGCGGCTGAAGCGCGCGTCAAGCAAGCGAAAGCTCGCTCTGCTGATGCACTGTTGCGCTACCAGTTGACCGTGGTGACTGCCATCAACCAGGTGGAATCATCGATCACTTCATTTACTGCTGCTCGAGCCGTCCGTGGAAACTTCTCTGACAGCGCAAGAGAGATCGGCGCCTCTTACGACTTGGCGTTCATGCAGTACAACGCAGGCACGATCGATATTGCTCGGCTCATCGAGTACTTACAAGCATCGGTGATCGCACGTAACGGACTCGCGCAAGCTGAAGGTTTAGTTGCACAAGACTGCGTTGAGCTGTACCGCTCGCTCGGTGGCGGCTGGGAGAACAGCCCAATGCCGACCGCTGTCGAGGATGTAAAGCGATTCAATCCAACCCCCACCGCAAATGACTTCCTAGCGCCAAGCGGCCCAGCTACTGGCCGCTCAAATGGCTGAGCAGACAGATACGAACATGAAGAAGACTCGATTTATTGCAGCATTTACGCTGATCTTCGCTGCCGCCGCATGCTCCCGCGCACCGCAGGGACCGGCCGGCATGCCGCCGTCGCCCGTGCGCACCACCAAGCCAACGGTCAGCGATGTGGCAATCCACCGCGAATACCCGGGCATGACCATGAGCGTGCGCACCGTTGACATTATCCCGCGCGTGAGCGGATGGATTGATACTCAGGGCTTCAGCAACGGACAGTCCGTCACTGATGGGCAGATGCTCTACATGATTGACCCACGTCCGTACCGCGTGCTCGTTGAGAAGGCCAAGGCTGATATTGCCGTAGTAGAGGCGGAACTCAAGAACGCCACTGACAAAGTGGTGCGCAATCGCCCGCTCGTTGAAGTTTCAGCAATCTCCCAAGAGGCGTTCGACCAAATGCTGGCGAACCAACGAACTGCGGAGGCAAATCTCGACGCACGTCACGCTGCGCTTGATGAAGCAAACCTGAATCTGTCCTTCACGCGAATCACTAGTCCGGTAGCAGGTCAGGTAAGTGCAACGAACAAGTACGCGGGAACATCCGTTACGCCACAAACCACGCTTGTCACCGTGCGGCAGATGGATCCGCTTTGGGTGGAGTTTGAACCAGTTGACTCCGACATTCCCGCACTGCGTCGCATGCAGCTTGCGGATGACAAAAGTACGCAAGCATCACTCCCTGGCGGGGCGTGGACCCGCTCCGGCAAGGTGGTCTTCATTGATAACTCGGTCAATCGCGAAACCTCCACAATTCGTACGAGAATTGAAGTTCCAAACACTGATCTGATGATGGCACCCGGCGCGTATGTCACCGTCAAACTCCAAGTGGCCGAACTCAAAGATGCAATTTCCATACCGGCCACGAGGAGGCGCAGGCATCGTCATTACCGAAGGTCTCGGCGCCGATGAGACGCTCGTCATCGAGGGTATGCAGAAACTCCATGACGGCGCACAGACAATCTCGCCCGAGGCGATGTTGCAGGCTGTCGAAGGCAAGATTCAAAAGCGCATGGGCAAGGCCGCTGAATGATCGACTTCTTCATCAAGCGACCCATCTTCGCGACGGTGATCGCCCTGCTCATGGTGATCGCTGGTGGGTTGTCGATGACCATCATGCCGGTCTCACAGTTCCCGCCGATTACGCCGCCCACCGTGCAGGTCTCCGCGTTCTATCCGGGCGCATCAGCGGACACTACTTCGGATGTAGTGACACGACTGCTTGAACGTCAAATCAACGGCGTGCCGGGCATGATCTACATGTCGAGCAATTCGGTGAACGGTGGCAATGCTGTGATCACCGTGACATTTGCTGTTGGCTACGACCTCTCCATCGGTACTGTCGATGTACAGAACTATGCGCAGACTGCTATTCCACAGTTGCCCCCCGAAGTGCAACGTCAAGGCATCTCTGTGCGCAAGCAGTCAACCGACTTTGTGCAGGTAGTCGGTCTGCGTTCGCCCAAGGGCACCTACGACGCTGACTTCCTGGCCAATTACGCAGACATCAATATTGTGCAGACCTTGCAACGCATCCCGGGCGTTTCTCAGGTTTCCAACTTCGGTCTCCGCCAATATTCCATGCGTATTTGGATGGATACGCCAAAGCTGGCGTCACTCGGCATTGAGCCCACGGATGTCTACAAGGCCATTGATGAGCAGAATCGCCAAGCGGTTGGCGGTCAGGCCGGAGCATCTCCTGTCACCGCGGTGCCAGCGTTTGTTATGCAAGTGAACACACTGGGCCGGCTCGAACAAGTGAAAGAGTTCGAGCAGATCGTGGTGCGGAGCAGTGACAAAGGCACTGTGCTTCTCAAGGATGTAGCGCGCGTAGAACTTGGCGCAGCGAGCTACACAACTGTTGGCAAGCAAGACGGCGATGCAACCGGGCTGCTGGGCGTGTTCCAGCTGCCGGGATCGAATGCATTTGAGATTGCCAAAGGTGTTGCTGCGGCGATGGAGTCACTGAAGAAAGACTTCCCCGAGGACGTCGACTACCGAATCAACTACGACACCACAAAGTTCGTCCGGGCGTCGATTGAAGAAGTCGTTTCAACCTTCTGGGAAGCTGCGCTCCTTGTACTGATCATCATCTACGTCTTCCTGCAGAGTTTCCGGACGACGCTGATCCCAATGATTGCCATTCCGGTGTCAATCATTGGAACATTCGCAGTGATGCTGGCGATGGGATTTTCTATCAATACGCTCACGCTGCTTGGCCTCGTGCTCTCGATCGGCATCGTGGTGGACGATGCCATCGTGGTGGTGGAAAATGTCGAGCGTAAGTTTGAGGGTGGCGAGACTGATCCGTACCGCGCCGCGAGTACCGCGATGAAGGAGGTCGCCGGACCAATCATTGCAACCACGCTCTCACTGGTAGCAGTATTCGTACCCGCAGCATTGATGCCTGGTGTTACTGGGCAGCTCTACAATCAATTTGCAATGACCATCGCCATATCGGTGGTTCTTTCCAGCATCAATTCGCTGACGCTCAGCCCAGCACTTGCGGCCATATTCTTGCGGCCGCGCAAGATGGCTGATCGTGGTTTCTTTGGTGCTTTCAACCGAAAATTCAATGGTGTTGAACTGGCGTACGAATCCACTGTTGGCTGGCTAATTCGGCGCTGGGTGGTAGCTGGCGTCATCTTTGTCGTTGCGATCGCGGCCGCACTGTGGTTAGTGACCACGGCGCCCACGGCGTTCGTTCCTGATGAAGACAACGGCTACTTCTTTGTTGCCTATCAGTTGCCGGCAGGCTCACCACTGGATCGAACCAATGCCGTTGCAGCGGAGGCGCGGAAGATCGTCGCCGCACAACCAGAAGTTGACACAGTGATTGAGATCAACGGTCTCAACTTCATCGCAAATGCACCGCAGTCCAATAGCGGCGTGCTGATTCCCGTACTGAAGCCATGGTCCGAGCGGAAGGGCCTGCAACACACGACGAGCGCCATTGTGCAACGACTGCAGCCACTTCTTTGGACGATTCCTGGCGGCATGGCATTCCCGTTCAATCCTCCGTCGATTCCTGGACTCGGATCGGTTGGTGGATTTCAGTTGCAATTGATCGATCGCGCTGGCCTCGGCACCGACGCGCTGTACGCGGCGGCAATGGATGTGGTGAACGAGACGCGCAAATACCCAGACAAGTTGCTTGGCGTTTCCACCTTCTTCCAGAAGGATGTTCCCCAGGTTTGGCTCGATATTGATCGCGCAAAGTTGCAGCGACTAGGCGTCACCGTCGCGGACGCATTCGCTGCTTTGCAGCTGAATTTCGGAAGTGCGTATGTCAACCAGTTCAACCGATTCAATCAGGTCTATCAGGTCTATGTGCAGGCTGATGCGCGTTACCGGATGGCCCCCGAGGACCTCGGCAAGATTTACGTGATGAACAACGCGCGGGAAATGATTCCATTTTCCGCGTTCGCTCATGAACGCACCACCACTGGCCCAGACAACATCACTCACTACAACGTCACCGACACCATTGCCATCAATGGCGCTGGCGCACCGGGGATTAGCTCCGGAGACGCCACTGCATTCATGGAGCAGATTTGTGACAAAGTCCTACCGCAAGGAATGACCTACGAGTGGACCGGCATCGTCTTCCAGGAACAAACCTCGGCGAACGCTGCTCCTATTGTGTTCACATTGGCAATCATCGCGGTGTTCCTATTCTTGGCAGCACAGTACGAGAGTTGGACGCTTCCGATTCTTGTGGTCATCGCTGTTCCATTCGCAGTTCTCGGAGCAGTCGGAGGTTTGCGAGCCGCCGGGATGCCACTTGATATCTATGCACAGATCGGGTTGGTCATGCTCATTGGACTAGCCGCAAAGAACGCCATCCTGATTGTGGAATTCGCCAAAGCAGGTACAGAACGAGGCTTGACTCCAGTACAGGCGGCTCTGGACGCAGCACGACTACGCCTGCGACCGATCCTCATGACCGCGCTCAGTTTCATCTTGGGTGTCGCGCCCTTGGTAATCGCTACTGGCGCGGGTGCAAGCGCACGGCGCTCAATCGGCGTGACCGTTATGGTTGGATTGGCCGTTTCCACACTCCTTTCCTTGGTCATTGTGCCGGTCTTCTATGCGCTCCTTGTGGTGATTCGCGACCGCGTTTGGGGTCCCGACGACGGAGACACTGCACACTCAGCCAAGTAACCTTCGCGGTATGAGCAACGCCACCGCAGCGCCGTCAATCACGCACGCTGAATTCCGCGCTCGCCGCGACCAGATTCTTGTCGACCTTGGTCGGTCCTCTGGACTAGTACTTGCTGGCGAGGCGGACCCATCGCTTCACCATCCGTGGAAACCGCACGCGCACTTTGAATACCTCACGGGCATCACTGATGAACCAGGCGCGATGCTGTTCCTTGACCCGACGAACCCAGTGCCATCCAAGCGCGCCACCTTGCTCTTGCGACCACTCAACCCAGAGGTCGAGAAGTGGGACGGATTCCGCGATGAACTCGGCGGAGCGCTCAGAACCAACACCGGCTTCGACACCGTACTGCGCACTGGAACGCTGAGCAGGCTTCTCTTGGAAGCAACGCGACGCTCGCGTTCCCTTGCATGCCTCATGCCGCTTGCTGCCTGGAACGCACCAGTCTCCGCGGACTTCGCCATCCTGCGCGCGCAGGCTGAGCGCGTTCCAGGAACGCAAATCACCGACCGCAGCGATCTCTTGGTGAAGATGCGTGCTTCCAAAAGCGCAGCAGAAATTGCATGCGTACGGGAAGCCGGTCGCATTACCGCTACTGGCTTTGCAGCCGCAATGAAATCAATGCGAGCGGGGATGAACGAGTTTGATCTACAAGAAGCCGTGGAGCATGCGTACCGCAGCAACGGCGCACGGGAATTGGCTTTCCGCACCATCG
Source organism: Planctomycetota bacterium (assembly GCA_026386795.1). GTDB lineage: Bacteria > Planctomycetota > Phycisphaerae > Phycisphaerales > SM1A02 > UBA966. Next base: position 42,539 of record JAPLMU010000052.1, on the reverse strand, counting down.
CTGGCGGCGGATTTAACGCCACCGTCCTGCACTACCACGCCAATGATCGGGCCTTGGCTGCCGGCGATTTGGTGGTCCTTGACAGTGGCGCGAAGTACGCGGGCTACTCAGCGGATGTCACGCGCACCCTGCCTGTCTCTGGAAAGTTCACGACACGCCAGCGCGAGCTCTATGACTTGGTGCTCCGCTCCCAAGCAGCCGCAATTGCTGCAGTAAAGCCCGGAGCAACGCTTGCTGACATTGATGCCGCTGGCCGCAAGGTCATTGCGGACGCCGGCTTTGGGGACGCCTTCATCCATGGAATGGGCCACCATCTCGGTCTCGAGACGCACGATGCTTCCCCAGACGCGCCGCTTGAAGTCGGCGCCGTCATTACCATTGAGCCGGGCATCTACCTTCCCAAGGAGTCTGTTGGGATCCGCATCGAAGACGATGTCGCAGTGACCACTAGTGGCCATGAGGTGCTCACTACAGGTATCCCGCGCAGTGCCGACGAAGTTGAACAAGCGATGAAGCGCTAAATTTGCTCATGGATTGTTCAGACTTGGCTTAGAACGGCATCTACCTCACGGAATGTACATAGAGACAACCGATGATCCGGTTGGGAGATCGCATGGATCGCGCCTCCCGCCGCGGCCAGGCTTTGGCCGGTTTCTAAGGGAGGACCAGATATGTTCGCCTACCGAACCGTCTTTGTGAGCGATGTCCACTTGGGATTTCGCGGGGCACGCGCCGAGGAATTCGCAGCGTTTCTGAAGCGAGTGCAATGCGAACGGCTCTACCTCGTCGGCGACATCGTCGACATGTGGGCACTGCGCCAACGCTGGACATGGCCACTCACTCACAATCAGGTGATACGGCGCCTTTTGAAGCTCGCGCGCCACGGGACGAAAGTGATTTACATCCCAGGCAATCACGACGACTCTCTGCGCCCATACGCGGGCACGGAACTTGCTGGCATTCGCATTGCAAAGCAAGCGGTCCACCGCCTTGCCAGCGGTCAACAACTACTCGTGTGCCACGGTGATGAATTCGATCTCATTGTGCAGCATTCAAAGTTGCTTTCGTTGCTTGGCACTTATGGATACGACTATCTAGTGCAACTAAATCGCATCGCCAATGCCATGCGGTCGTGCGTTGGTCTTGGACGTTGGTCATTCTCGCAGACGATCAAAAAGAAGGTGAAGAGTGCTTGCACTTTCATTTCCAAGTTTGAGGAAGTTCTGGCTGATGAGGCGAAGCGGCGCTCGCTTGATGGTGTGATCTGCGGACACATTCACGAGCCGCGCATTGAACAGCGTGCAGACGGACTGATCTATGCCAACTGTGGCGACTGGATCGAGCGTGCATCGGCGCTCGTGGAACACGCGGATGGGCGCCTCGAAATCATTGATGTTGAGGCCCTTCTGCGCTCTGTTGGCTGGAAGCCTGACCCAACGGAACATCCCGAAACCATCAACATTCCTGAACACAGCATCATCACCGAGGACGGTGCACATGCGTACTGACTGCCGAACTTTCGCCGACCGTCCCATGACGCCCATGACCCCTATGACACCAATGACACCCATGCGAGTCACATTCTGCAGCAGTTCGGTCGGATGTGGACACACGCGGGCGTCAGCAGCCATACATGACGCATTGCGGGCGCGAGGGCAACTTTCTGAGGCCACCTTCATCGAGGCACTTGAACACGCGCCGCGGTGGTTTAGCAGCGTGTATCGCGATGGCTACCTTCGTGCCATCCGCCACGCACCACGCGTCGTCGGTGCTCTCTATAACAGCACGGATATTCCGCGCCGAGACCGGCGAACACTCGGACCAGCACTCGACCGCTTTGAAGACTCAGTGATGGGGAAATTTCGCGCACATCCTGCTCTTCACAGTGCTGATGTAGTTGTATCCACCCACTTTCTCACGAGCGCACTCCTTGGAAGAATGCGAATCCGCGGGGAATTGAGCGCTCCCGTGGTAACTGTCGTTACTGATGAACATCCACACGCGGTGTGGCTGCAGGCCGGCGTCGATGTCACTTGTGTCGCCAGTCGCGCCGCTCGCACCGCCGCAATCGCTGGCGGAATGGATCCCACACGAGTTGAGATCACCGGAATACCCATTGATCCACATTTCTGCATGACACATCAGCGGTCATTTGCTGCGCCGAATTCCGGTCGACCGATGATCTTGGTTTGTGGTGGCGGGCATGGACTTGGCGACATCCCAACCGTAGTGCGATCACTGATAGCCACAAGCATCGACTGCACCATCGTGGTGGTGTGCGGGAAGAACGCTCCCCTTGCAACCGCCATGACCGCACTGCAAGCGCAGCGCAGTCGCGGCGACTTACGAGGTCCAGAATTGCGCGTACTGGGTTACACCAATGCCATGCATGAACTCATGGCGGCAGCAGATCTGATGGTCGGCAAGCCTGGAGGTCTCACCACAACCGAGGCGCGCGCAGTAGGACTACCAATGGTGCTGTTGCAGCCAATTCCAGGCCAAGAAGAGCGAAATGCAGACATGCTGGTTGCGATCGGCGCTGCCGTTCGAACTTCTCGTGCCGCCGATGCTGGATCCGTGGCAGCAGCGATCTTCGCTGACCCGCAACGATTACAACGCATGCGTGTGGCATCGAGTGCGGCTGGCAATCCACGCGCTGCTTTCGATGTCGCTTCCACCATCAGCGCGCTCCTAGCGCGACCGAATCAATGCCAAGAGTCAAACTGGCTGCGCGGAAGACCTGCCGCCTAGTCAGCGCTGAGAAACATCGGCTGCTAGCGATGAAATATCAAATCACCGAGTCATGAGTTGAAAGGTTGTGTGCTGGAGCAGTGTTCAATTGCACCAGCTTGGCACCTTGCACTTCCTTCGCCGCGTCGGGATCGACATAGTCGCTGTGGCAATTTGCCTTGCCCTCTTCAGCGCCTACTGCCTTACGCGTCTTTGAAGCAAGCTTGTGAATCTCGTCGGGACTCAATACGCCGCGCTTCGTAAGTATCTCCTGCTGCTCCGCGCTCAGTGCGGCACTCTTCACCGGCTTGCCGCGCTGGTACTCCTCATCCTTGCCGCTGGCGAATTCTTGAATCTCCTTGCTGATGCGCACGCTGCACCAGTCGTGCCCGCACATGGCGCAAAAGTCTGTATCAACATCAAGGTCCTCATCGTGGTACGCGCGGGCTGTGTCTGGGTCAAAGCTCAACTCAAAGTGCTTCTCCCAATTCAACGCGGCGCGGGCTTTGGTGAGTTCATCATCACGATCGCGCGCGCCTGGAATGCCGAGCGCCACATCTGCTGCGTGAGCCGCAATTTTGTAGGCAATACAGCCTTGTTTCACGTCATCCTTCTTCGGCAGGCCTAAGTGCTCTTTGGGAGTCACGTAGCAAAGCATGCTGGCGCCGTGATAGCCCGCGGCAGTGGCGCCGATGCAACTTGTGATGTGGTCATAGCCCGGAAAGATGTCTGTGACGAGCGGACCAAGTACATAGAACGGCGCGCCGTGACAAAGCGTGCGCTGCAATTTCATGTTGAATTCAATCTGATCGAACGGCACATGCCCTGGCCCCTCAACCATGACTTGCACGCCCATGCGCCACGCGCGCTCGGTGAGTTCACCAATGGTCTCCAACTCCGCCAACTGCGCGCGATCCGTGGCGTCGGCCAGTCCGCCAGGTCGAAGGCCATCACCAATTGAGAAGGTGACATCATGCCGGCGCAGCACTTCGCAGATTCGCTCCCAACCGTCATACATTGGATTCTGCTTGTTGTTCACCAGCATCCACTTTGCTAGTAGCGATCCACCGCGGCTGACAATTCCAATCAGGCGCCGCTTGATGAATGGCAAGTGCTCGCGCAGCACGCCGGCATGAATGGTGAAGTAGTCAACACCCTGCCGAGCCTGGTGCTCAAGCGTCTCCAGGATCATGGACTCGTCCAAGTCTTCTAGCTTGCGCCCAATGATCATCGAATAGATCGGGACAGTGCCGATCGGTACCGTGCTATTGCGAATCAACGCGTCGCGGCATTCATCAAGGTTGCCGCCGGTGGAAAGGTCCATGACCGTATCCGCGCCCCATTTCTCAGCCCATTTCAGCTTTTCCACCTCTTCATGCGTACCGCTTGAAACTGGGGACGCACCCATGTTGGCATTGATTTTCGTCTTCGATGCACGCCCGATCGCCATCGGATCAAGTCCATAGCCAAGGTGTGCAATGTTCGCGGGAATCACCATGCGACCAGCGGCAATCTCGTCGCGCACCTGTACAGCGGACAGGTGCGGCTCGCGCTCTGCCACGCGACGCATCTGTGCGGTGATGATGCCAAGCCGTGCGCTTTCGAGTTGTGTGATTGGCACAAACCCCTTGGGGTGAGCAACACGCATCCACTCACCGCGCGCACTGACAAAGTCCACCGAACTATGCGAGGCGCCATGGGTGCCGTTGGTGGCGCCTCCAGTTGTGGGCGCGGACAGGCGCGTATATGACCACCCTGATGGCAAGAAATCCCACGCCGTTTGACTACTTGGCGCAGGCATCCCGGGCGTGTCCGGTGAACTGAAGGCCAATGGACCGCCAATGTCAGAACTCCGCGCAAAGCTTCCAGGCGATGTGCCCTGCGCGTCGGTTGATGGGTTGAATGCCCCATGAAGGGGAAGGGCGTATCCAGTTGCGGTGCTGATCATGTGTTCATCCTCATGGAAATGGTGGTCAAGCGACACTCACCGCGAGACAAACCAGCATGAGGATGAATAGCAACCCGCGTGCGTGCGGAAACTGCTATTCGCTTCCCTACGCCGGTACGAACCGGGTCAGGTTCCGCGGGTACTTCTCAGCGGACCACCAGTGCGGCCGCGCCCCGAGCGAATGACCAAAGTCTATGCCTCAGGTCACGTTGGATGGGTCACGAGTCACGCTTGAATGCGCAATTATCAAGGGTATTACGCTTTGCAATTTGACATCTATCCAGATAGGAATAGACTTCAAGTGCCTTTCGCATACGTCCGATACGCACAATTCGTGCTTCTTAAGAAAGCCTCCATGTGACGAGGCGAGGTCGAATTTGTGTGCTTTGATAGGTGTTTATTGGTGTCGGTTGATGGTCACGGTATTCCACGTCCGGGGAGCTGGAGAAATCCAGTGGGGGCATTTCGAGCACTTGCATTCGTATCAAGTGCAAAAAATTCCGGGGGCCAGCGCAGCGTCCGCAATCGCGGACGAGTTTCGCGCCTGGCAGTGGACCCGTTGCTCAATCCCCCAACACCATGCTTCACAGCCCGCCACGCTTTTCAGACCCTTCACTTCCACCACTCGACGAAGCGGATCGGAAGATCATTGGAATCCTGCAACTTGATGGTCGCGCCTCTGGACGCGAGCTCGCGCAACAAACCGGCATCTCAGAGGCAAATGTCAGCCGGCGCCTTGCGCGCTTAATTGAAGAGAAGTCGGTTCGGGTACTTGGCTTCGTACCGCCGGAATTCCTCGGGCTACAGACACAGTTCATGGCATATCTCCGCGTCAATGGCAGCACCGATGCAGCCGCCGCGAGTCTCCTAGCGCACCCGCAATTCTCGTACATCAGTGCCGCACTAGGAGTGTGGGACTTAATTGTTTACGGAACAGCGCGCGACTCGATCGAAATGGTCTCGCTCATCGATCATGCCATTGTTGCCGACCGATTGATCCACGACTCCGAGCTACATATTGTCCTTGAGTTTCCCGACGCGCAACGTGGTCACCCGTCACCCATCGCGCAGAGCGAGCCCCGCAACATCGACCGCACTGATCGACAGATCATTCGCCACGTCCAACAGGATGCGCGCATGTCATTCACTGATATCGCGCTTCGCACGAACATTTCTGCTACGAGTGCAGCTGATCGATTACGCAAGCTCATGAGTGACCAAGTCCTCCGTGTCATCACACTTCCAGATCCAACGCGTATTGCGATGAATCTCTCTGGGCTCGTGAACATCATCACCAGTATTCCAACGCGCGAGTTGGCCGCTGAACTCGCCAAACTGCCAGAACTATCGTTTCTTAGCATAGTGAGCGGGCGGTTCCAGATTGCGGCGGAATTCAACGTCCGCGACGACGCTCACTTTGACGAGCTGCGAATGAAAATCCTCGCGACGCCTGGCGTCCATTGGATTGAGATTTCCATCCATAGAAAGTTGTATCGACAGCACTTCTCATGGGGCACTGCGGACGCGGAGTGATACTGCGCCGAAGATGCTTGGCGCGCGGCTACGCACATTGCGGCTATCGTTTGTCGCATGGACAGTATCACACTCATTCGTGAAACACACACTTGGATGCGTTGGCTCACCGGGCGCACCCTTGATGCCGCCGCTGCCTTGCCTGAAACCGACTTCCGGCGGGACTTCCCGATTGGATGCGGAAGCATTCACGGCACATTGACGCACTTGATGGGAGCGGAGCGGATTTGGATCGGCGCTCTACAAGGCGATGCAACCGCAACAATGGCTTCTCCCAATGAGTTTCCAACCATCGCCGCGATTCGGACAGCGTGGCCATTGATCCGCGGGCGGTGGGATGAATATCTCCATCAATTGACGGACGCCGAATGCAATCGCGTCGTCGTTCGTGTTCGAGACGGCAAGGAGTTCCGCCAGCTCGCCCGCGATGTCTTGGTGCAACTGCCAACACATGCGCTGTATCACAACGCACAGATTTCATTCATGTTCCGACAGATGGGGCACTCACTTCCAGACTCAAGTTGGATCGTGTGGCGGCGCGAACAACTCGCGCAAGCAACGCCATGAGTAAGCCGGATAGCCCGTACGCAATCACTCTCGCGGATGTCACTGCGGCAGCCGATCGGATCGCGTCGCACGTATGGCGAACGCCCGCCATCAACAGCGATGCACTGCAGGAGTTAACCGGGCGGACAGTGGTATTGAAGTGCGAGTCCATGCAGCGCACCGGAAGTTTCAAGATTCGCGGGGCAACCAACGCGGTTCGCAGCATTCTGGAGGCCGATGCCCCGCGCGGCGTGGTCACTCATAGTTCAGGCAATCACGCATTAGCGCTTGCCACAGCAGCGGCGGAGCGAAGCATGCCAGCGCACGTCGTTATGCCTGAGAACGCCTCGCCATCCAAGCGCGCAGCCGTCGTGCGAGCGGGCGCGCATGTGGTCACCTGTGGAAATTCTGGAGCAGAGCGCGAGGCGATGGCTGCCGAAGTTCAGGCGCGCACTGGGGCCACTATGGTGCCCCCCTTTGACCACCCATGGGTCATGGCTGGACAGGGAACAATCGCACTGGAAATTCTGGAGCAGATTCCGAACGCCGGCACGCTGGTGATTCCCGTCGGCGGCGGCGGCATGCTTGCCGGAATGGCGATCGCTGCTCGTGCTTTGCGACCAGACATTCGAATCATTGGCGCGGAACCAGAACTCGCCGGTGATGCCGCCGAGTCGAAGCGCACCGGAAGGCGTGCTCCGCAACGACCGCCCGTGACTATTGCCGATGGTCTGCGAACATCGCTTGGTGAACTCACGTTCCCCGTCATCCGAGACCTCGTGGATGACATTGCGTTGGTTTCCGAGGACGAAATCATTGCCGCCATGCGCATCATCTTCACGCGCGCCCAGTTGGTCATTGAGCCGAGCGCAGCGGTGGGTGTTGCAGCAATCCTCGCTGGTCGTACTGGGGGCAACATGAACGCGCCTACGGTGTGTGTTCTCTGCGGAGGGAATGTTGACTTGATGCACCTACCGTGGTCAGCACTGCCAGCCTGATAGGCGCTACCAACTCAACTCCAGTGCGACAGAAGCAACCCAAGGTCCGCACCATTCGTGGTGCCGTCGTTGTTCAAATCCGTTGGTCCTGGTTGACCCCAACCGGAAAGTAACAGACCGAGATCGGCTCCATCCACAACGCCGTCGTGGTTGATGTCGCCAACGATCGGGGCGGGGATTCCATTCATGACCAAGCTGGAAGTTCCAACGGTGGCGCTTGTTCCATCGGAGAACGTGCCGCTAATCAGTAGGTGAGCCACCTGGCCAGAAGGAAAGACGGTTGGAAGGTCAAACGGCGCACTTACCAACGGCGGGGGCGCAGGAACTGGCACCGTCTCATTGATGGAACCCTGCGACGTGAGGCTGATGGTGTTGCCAACGATGGTGAATGTCCCAGTCAAAGCCATTGCCGCGGGCGAGCTGTTGGTGAATGGCTGTGCAAGCGCCGTCCCGGACACTGAGACCATCACTGGAACGGTCACGGCGAACGCCCATGTTCCGTCCGTATTGAGTGTTGCGGCACCAATCGCAGGACCAGACTGCGTGGCAGTCGCCGCGGTCAATGATCCGCTATCAACCGGAATATCCACATTGGTCAATCCAATGAAAGTCGACGTCGGCTGCGCAGTGTGAAACGATGAGTAAGTGAGGAGCATCGAGGTGCTGATCGTTCCGGTCTGACCAGCGAGCGTATCGACGAGAAGGTTCGTGACATCAATAATGCCTGTTGCTGGATTGAAGCCAAACTGAAACGCTCCCGTTGGGTGCGTATTGGTAATAGTCACCTTTGGCTTCACCGTGGATGAAAATGGAATCGCGTTATTGCCGGAGCCCCCAAAGAGGCCGGGCAGCGTGCGCGTGCCGGTTTCGTTGGTGACAGCAACGTAATTTCCAATCCAAGTACCAACAAGCGGAATTTGAATGAGCGTCTGTTGCGAGTAGGTACTCGCCGGCGCAACAGTGCAATTCCATCTCGTCTCGGTGGCGTTGGCGGAACTACCGGCCATGAACAGAATGCCAGTGACAATCACGGTTGATAGCATTTTGGTCATAGGTGAAACCTAGCACAAATCTTCAGAAAATCCAACAATAGTGGTGCATTCAGACCAATCAGATGGGCTACCCCTGAGACCAAAGCCCGAGCAGCAGCCCCAAATCGGCACCATTCACCTGTCCGTCGAAATTCAGGTCACCGATGAGCGGATGCGTCGTTCCAAACTCGCCCAACAGGATTCCTAGGTCGGCGCCATTTACAAAGCCGTCCTGATTGAGATCTGCAATCGGAGCGCATGAGAGGCACTCATGCCGGAGCCAGTAGTTGTTTCCATCAAATCCAGGAAGCACGGGTGGATCATCAGGTGGCGGCGGATTCGCTGGGTCTGGCTCGGTGCACGGCTCACCGCTTCGAATTGGACCAACATCCATCCCTAATGTAACCACCGCATACCACGGACCACCAGTGATCGTTACCTGTTGCACAATTGGCGAGCATCGACCGCCGAACATGATCGAGCGCGTCTCCAAGGGACCACTCATAGGCCCGCGCATCAGATGCAATTCAGCGGGGAACTCCGCATCAAGTGTGAGGCGAATGACTCTCGAACCGGTGCCGCCACCGAGGGTGTACCAGTCTGTATCGCGTGGTGAACCAGTAGTGCAAGTCCCCGCTACAGTCTGACCGACTAGCAATTGCGAGACGTATCCGAATCGTGTGGCTCCATCGTTTGTGTGGAGATAGCAGAGCTCGTCATTCGGGCGCGCGCCGACAGGAATAGTGACTGTGCAGGGCGGAAGACCACACAACGCTGCCGCTCGAGCAACGCACACCCAATCCCATGTTGCGCCATCGCAATATCCATCGAGAGGCGTGACACGACCGCAGCAATCCGGATCCTCACAGCCGGGATCGGCATGCACAACATTGCACGGACCGTATGTGGGACACACAAGACCATTGCATTCCGCATCGGCAAGGTCAACGCACACTTGATCCCAAGTCACAGTGCAACAATCGGGCGAAAGACTGCACACCGCATCACAGCATGGCGTGGTGAAGCAGCCCGGATTCGCATGCACCTCATCGCATCGACCGCCACCACCACTTGGTCCACATGCGGGCGGCGGAACGAGCGATGCTGAGGCAGGCAATGCGCCCGGATCAGGACCAAATCCCGCTAATTGACGTGCAATGACACACGCCGGGGAATCGCCGATGGAGTACTCCGTTGCCAACACCGCCGGCTCGGATTTCGTCCGCTTCTGATGCCCAGTGGTAAATGCACCACCGCCGCAATTACGAAGATTTCGATAGCCAAGCGCGTACTGCCCAGCGATGTCTGCCTCGATCAGATCGAGATCGCAGTCGCCATCAATATTCACCGCAAGAAAGTGCCGCGCGAAACTGGAATAACCAAGCGAGATGGGCGCCGCAAAGGCGATACCCGCGGGGGTTGAATCGTTTCGCCACACCAAGATGTTTCCGCCAAGCACTGTGCTCGTGACTGCGTCAAGATCGCCGTCGCCGTCAAAGTCCGCGAGCAGCGCGGCCCAGTGATAGCCGCCCGTTATTTCGCCTGCCTTCACTGCATTACCAAATCCGCCCGCGCCATCATTTCGAAAGATCACCATGGGCTGCGCGGGAGTTGTGGACAAGAGTGGCGCAAGGATGTCCAAGTCGCCATCGCCGTCTACATCGCCAAGGTCGAAGGTGACTATGGCCGGCTGAGTAATGCCCGTGAAGTCTGGCGCAAGCCAAGAGGTGGGAGGAAGAAAGGTTCCACCAGCCTGCCCAAAGAACACATCAAAACGCCGCGTGCCGATACATCCAACAACGAGGTCGGTGCGACCGTCGGCGTTGAGATCGCCCGCGAGCACATCTTGCGGCCCCGGGATGCCGCCGCTCCACCCATCCACTCGAATGCGCTGCGAGACAGTGAAACTTCCGGCACCGTTATTGCGAAGGATCGCGATGTGCTCACTTCCATAGCAAGAAACTGCAAAGTCAATGTCGCCGTCGCCATCAAAGTCGCCCTTGGCGATTGACCTCGGCTCACGATCGAGTTGTATGAGTTCCGCTGCCCCCATGAGTCCGCTTGCAGCACGACGCATCACCTGCAATCGCCCTGAATATGAACGAATCACGAGCACCAACTCATCTGCACCGTCACCATTGATATCGGCGGCGATCGCGTCATCAACTTGACCATCAACAACGATGGTCTGCAAAGGACCTGGAGTGCCATCTGCATTGATGGCGCACCAATTGAGTAACTTTGCAATATCTCGGCCAGGTAGGACTAAGTCTTTCTTTCCGTCGCCGTCCATGTCAAACAACCGGGCGCGTGTCGGATAGTGCGACGGAGTGCACTCAACATAAAAGTCAGGTTCAGCAAAGACGATCTCTGCATGCGATGCTGGCGCGATCCATGCGAACGTCGCCACTGCGATCAATTCGCAAGCGGAGCGCCATTGGCAAGGGAGTCTCTGCAATTTCGTAATCATGCGTTGATTCAATGCTGGCGGGTACGGTCGCTGTTGTTGTGCCGGACGCGTTGTTCGCACACGTCGTGCTGTTCATCCAAACGGATCGCCTGTACTACGAATCAGGAACTCACTTCGTTCGCGCGGCGGGGGCTTCTTTCGCAGGCAATTTCGCAATCATTTCATCCACCTTCGCCAACCGCTGGCGATGCCGGTCGACATTGGGCTCCAACAACGTCAGCGCCTGAATATGCAACCGCGCGGTCGGCAAATCTCCTGCTTCAACGGCAATTGCGGCCACGAATTCCCGCGCCGCAGGGTCATACGCCCTAATTCTCGCCGCTTTGGTGGCATGTTCAAGCGCCAAAGGCAGATTCTTCCGTGCCCGCTCAATACGTGCCAGTTCCATGGCAAAATTAGCGTCATTATCGGAATAACTGTCGAGGATCTCCAGATGCGGCACCGCCGCCGCCGAATCACCGGCTGCGAGTGCCGCCTTGGCTAACACGCGGTGCGGCCATGGGTCGATCGGGCGAAGGGCGGAGTAGGCAGCCAAACGCTCCAGCGCTGCGGCGTCGGGGGCAGCATCACCCTTCAGACGCCGCCGCAGCCAGAGCTCCAGAAGGTCTGGATGCGCCGGATATTTGACGAGTAGCGCATCAAGCCGCGCAGCATCAATTTCCACCGCTCCTTCTGCAGCGCCAGTTTCCGCGCGGACCTCATCAACCATCATCGCCATTGACGGCTCGGCCAGCATGCCCCAGGAGCGCAAATCTTTTTCTGCATATGCCCCGAAGCGCTTCATGAATTCCGCTCTATCAACCTGAAGTACATCAGCAAATGCCCTGCCCTCCACTGTGCCATCGCGGTACAGCGCAAGCAACTTGAGAATCGCATCGCGCCCCCATTGCTTCTCAATGAATTCCACCATCCATGCGCCTTGCGCATATGCCTGTGTTCGATCTGTCTTCTTCTTTGGCCGCACAAATGCCTGATTAATGGAGTCGAGGTCAAAGAGTGTTCCCGAATCAAACGCTTGCGCTAAGAGCAACACGCTGTCCCATGAACGTGGTCGCGTTTCTAAGTGTGTGGCAAGTGCTTCAGTAAACCAATGAGGAATCCGGTTGCGCGTCTGCTCGAGTGTGACTGTGTGGACATATTCGTGCCGCAATACTTCTAGCCAGTCAAATGTGCCAAGATGTAGTTGCGGAGCGCCCTCGCGCGGCGCTTCCAGTGCAATGAGCGGACCTGTGCTTGCTGCAATCGTGTGAATCCACGGCATTCCAGTAATGCGAACAGCAAAGCTCTTGTGATCTGGATGCAGTTCAATGATTGTTGGACGACCGGGCACGTGCCCGAGCCATTCTGTGATATCTCCGTGCATCGCATCAAGCGCTGCTGGCATCCACGCAGCAAGCGCTTCGTCAATTCCCGGCTTGCAACGCACCACAAAGTGCTGACCATCGAAGTGCTTCCAATCCGCCAATGCCTCTGCAAGAGTCAGGCTATGCCTCGCTCGCTGGTCGAACGCATCGAGCGATACAGCGAGGCGCAGTGCTTTGAGGGCTTCCGCATCGCGGCCAGCCTGCATTTCAAGCAGGCCAAGTTCCGCGACCGGCGCGCTCCATCCCGGCGCACGCTTCGCTGCCTCACCAAGTGCGGTGGACGCTTCTTCGTACTGCCGCGCGAGCGCTAAGAATCTTCCAGCTTCATATTGCCCCAATGGAGAGCCTGGCATCAACCGATCCAATTCGGTGAGCCGTACCGCGAGCGCCGTCATATCGAAGCGCATGCCATCCGCTGCAGCGCGCAATGCAAGTGCTTGGCGATGCCCGGGGAAGCGCTCGAGCAATGGGTCGAGCACGGCGATGGCAGCGGCAGCGTCGCGCGACTGCAGCGCCGACTCCGCGTCAAGGAGCGATGCCTTTGGATCGGTGCGATTGATAGCGCGCAAATGTGTTGCCGCCTGACGCGCACCGTCAAAGTCAAAGGTCTGGACAGCAACGCGACCAAGCAGTTGAAGTGCCTCACCGCTGCGCAGATCGCGACCGAGCGCTTCCTGCAATGCAGCGACACCATCTTCAAATCGCTCTTTCTCCACGAGAAATCGCCCCTCCAGCAGCCGAGGTCGTGGATCGAGCTGATCGGCATCACGAAGTTTCGCAAGCGCATCCAGCATCGACTGCCAGTCACGCGAAGGTCGACCTTCCAAGCGCGCGAGCAAAGCGGTGGCTTCGATGGCATCCATTCGTTCGTCGCGCGTAGCGCCATCGCGCTCACCTGCCGTCTTTGCCGCGCGCGCGGCTGCAGTGCCGTCCGCCGTGCGACCAAGCGCATCAAGTGCGAGCGCGCGCATGAGTAAACCTCGAGAATCTGTGGAACTTTCGAGTGCAGCGAGAGCATCTTGTGGTCGTCCTGCTGCAACCATTGCTTCTGCGCGGACCGCAGCAGGAGCAGCAGGATCAGCAAGCGCAGGAGAGTCGAAGTCGGCAATAGCGAGCGCCGCCCGGGCCCGATCAGCAGGCGTAAGCAGATCACCTTCGTCCCATGTGCCGTGCCGCAAGCGGAGTGCCGCGCGTTCAGAATCGGTAATGGCCGGGCTCTGCAGCGCAAGGCGAACTGCCGGCGATAGTTCCACTTTTGGTGGCACGGCCTGCGCATGCACGAACCGCGCGCACGCGACCGCTACGAGTAACGCCAAACCACGCAGCAGCACCACTGATGCGCGCGGCGATTGTGCGCACTTCATGTTCACGGCATGTTTCCTGCGCCAGGAGCAGCTGCTAGCGGTCGCTCATCAACGCGCCACCCGTTCGTTACTTCGGACCCCAAGGAAAGCAATGCTCGTTGCGCGTCATCGATTCCGCCATTCATCGTCGCCCCACGAAGTGAAACCACTGTCTTTCCAGACTTCCGCTGCGCTTCTACGCCCACCGGCACAAGTGATTCTGCGTCGTACCAAACAGACGCCTCCATAAGGTCTCGATCAGCCATGCCGGGCTTTGGCTTCAAACGTACGCCAACAATCGGGCGCGCGGATTTCAGAAGAAGCGCTGAATTTGGCGCAGTAGCCAACGATGCATCGAAACGCGCCAGCACATCAGCACGACGCTGTCCAATCGGAAGTGGCACCGGGCCCTCGCCCGGTTTCAGCGGGTCGTACTGCTCGCCCGCGCGCGCCAGTTGCCGACGCACCAACGTGCATTGCTTGAAATCTGCCTCGGTAAGCCAGCCGTCCGCGTAAATGTATCGAACCGGGCGTTCGTCCATGCGACCGCTTCCATCGATGAATTTCTCAAACACCACAGCGAACCGCCGCGTTGACGGCTTTCCTTCGTCTTGCACGAACACCACTTGCCCCAAGCGCCGCTCGGTATCGCCCGTGACATCATCGGTGGTCTCAAGTGTGATATTCGCGCGAAAGTCCCGAAGTGAATCGGAAGTGCGCTCCACTGCAGTGAGCAGTGCGTCTGCATCTGCGAAACGCGGTAATGCTGGAGCCGCAGGTGCACTCGGGGCATCGAGCACGCGCTGCTTCGGCGCGGGTGGAACTTCAGTCTCGGGCGCTGGTGGCGCAACAACTGAACATGACATAACCACCAAGGCACATGTTGCCGCCTTCACTGAATGGCCACGAAAGAGCTGCTTCAGACATGTCATGAGCCAAACGATACGCGCCTCAGTCAAGCCGGGATTGGCACATGCTCAATGATGTCGAGGCCAAATCCATGCAGACCCGGCATCGGCTTCGGGTGATTGGTCAATATCCGTAATTGAGAAAGTCCAAGGTCCCGCAGAATCTGCCCGCCCACACCAAAAAGACGCGCATCCATCGGATTGCTTCCGCCGCCGATGCCGTCCACGCGCGTCAAGTCTGGGGCATTGACATCATCGCGGTCTGGTCGCCGAATGCGCGCCAGACGACCCGGCAAATCAACTCCCGCGCCCTCGGTGCGCAGATACACCAACACGCCCTCACCTGCATTGGCGATCGCGCGCAGGCTTGCACGAATCGTCTCTTGCCCGGCTGTTTCCGATGAACTCCAACGCACGCCAAAGACGTCAGAAAGTATCTCTCGTCGCTGCATACGCACCAACACCGGATCAACACGTGCCTTGGCAACTCCGCGTTGATCAAGATCACCGATTCCGCCCAAACACAATGCAACATGGGGGAGCGCATCAATCTCGCTCTCCCATGCAAACAGCGTGAACGTTCCCTCTGGCGTTTCCACCTTCGCGCCATGCACCGGTTCCACACGACGCACTAAGCCTTCGGCACCAAGTCGGTGTCGAATGATCTGCTCCACGCTGCACATCTTCAATCCATATTGTGTGCATATCCGTTCCAAATCCGGAACGCGCGCCATCTCGCCATCTTCGCGCACCACTTCAATAATGGCCGCCGCTGGTTTCAACCCGGCGAGCTTGCACAAATCAACGCTCCCCTCCGTCTGCCCAGTGCGAACCAGCACTCCACCATCGCGCGCGCGCAGCGGATTGATGTGCCCAGGACGAACAAAGTCATCGCGACGAATCGCCGGATCGATGAGCATCTGAATAGTCTTGGCCCGATCCTTGGCGCTGATGCCGGTACCAACACCATGGCGAGGATGTCCGTCAATACTCACCGTGAATGGTGTGCCGCGGAGACTGGTGTTGCTTGTGGTTTGCGCATGTAAATCCAGGCGGTCACAAGTGGCGCCATCAAGGCTTACACAGAGATATCCGCCACCGATGCGCGTCAGGAAATTCACCATTTCCGGCGTTACAAATTCGGCGGCCACAACAAAGTCGCCCTCGTTCTCACGGTTCTCGTCATCAACGAGGACGATCGCCTTGCCGGCGCGCAGGTCTGCGAGAATCTCAGAGATCGGGCACAGGGGCATAGGGTGAACAGGTTAGGCGAAGTGGGGTGCCGGGATGGCAATACCATTTCCACACCACATGATCACCCCCACCCCTGAAATCCGTGCAGCACGCGAAGCCCTCCTCTTGGAAGTGACGCAGATCCCCACAGCCGCGGGGCTTGAGTCAAAAGTGATGGCGTTCATTGACCAGTGGCTATCAGAGCGCGCTGCCGAAGTCACCACAAAGCGCGACGATGCCGGCAACTATCTGATTACCCAGCGCCGGCACGATGACAAGGCCCCATTGCTGTTGATCACGGCGCATCTTGATCACCCCGCATTTGTTGTCACGTCCATCGAAGGAACTTCCGTACACGCGTCATTTCGCGGCGGTGTCAACGACCCGTACTTTGTCGGGACTGCGATTGAAGTGATCGGCCCTGGCAATGAGCGCGCGCATGCTGTCATTGCATCGCTGAATGCTGATGCGATGCCGTTCAAGGAAGTGACGGCGGCGCTCGCTGTGACTTCCAGTCAATCGCCCGATGTTGCGGCCACCGCTCCCGCATGGCTTCAGCCCGGCTGCATTGCGCGTTGGAAATTCCCGCGCGCTGAAATTCGCGACGGTCTCATCCATACCGATGCATGCGATGATCTTGCCGCAGTGGCAGCCGCACTGTGCGCGTTTGGCGAAATGCTTCATGTCGACCATTGCGGCCATGTCGGCTTGCTGTTCACCGTTGCCGAAGAAGTTGGATTCATGGGCGCCATTCACGCCGCACGCAATGCATGGATTCCAAAGGATGCGCGCCTCCTCTGCCTCGAGAACTCCCGAAGTTTCCCCAATGATTCGCCCATTGGTGCCGGCGCGATCCTCCGTGTTGGCGACCGGATCAGCGTCTTTACGCCCGCTCTCACAAATCACCTCGCGCATCTCTTTAGCGCCGAATCTAAGCAAAATCCGGCGTTCAAATGGCAACGGAAACTCATGCCCGGCGGGGGTTGCGAAGCGAGCGCCTTCGCCTGCTACGGCTACCAATCCACATGTATTTGCCTACCACTTGGTAATTACCACAACATGGCAGATATCGATGGCGTTGCTGCTGGCACGCACCCCGCGCACATCGGTCAAGAGTTTGTCAGCGTCGATGACTTCCACTCAATGGTTGCCATGCTGCACCTCGCTGCGTGCGGCATCGACACACCACTCGCGGAAACTACGGAACAACTTATGGAGCGCCTCTATACCGAGCGATCCTTCGTACTTACGAAATGTCGCCGCGATCCTTGAGATGCTTCTGCAAGAATGCCTTGGCAAACCGCCAGTCTTTCTCCGCTGACTGCAGCGTGCCTCCAACGATCGTTGAAATAGTCAGCATTGGGAGCGACCCGAAGATCTTCAGCTCCGCCACCCGCGCTGATCGATCATCCACCTCGGAAAGCATTTCAAGTGCGTTCTCAAGGGCGAGTGTCAATTCTGGCGATGCGCCTTCAAACGACGGCAGTTGCGCTTCGACGACCGGATCTGCAGCACCCTTCTGCGCTCGCCGCTCCTGCATGACCGCTGCCGCACGGCGCTTTTCTTCGATGCGCTTCTTGGCGCGCTCGGCGAATACCTGCCGAAGAATCACTGATGCGGTTGCGCGGAAATCGTCCTCGCTCTTGAACTCCTCAGGGCGGTGATTCGCGAGCCGCACGAACGCTTCACTGACGATGATCGTTGGCTGCAGCGTCACCTCCGGCGGATGCGACTTCATGTACAGCGTGCTGAGAAGCCGAAGCTCGCCCATGATTTCGCCGAATAGGTCTGCAACTGATTTGTCTTCGGCCGCTAGATCTTCGATCTCATCCATGCAGGGAATACTACTAGTGACTCCAGAATCGACCTACCGGACCGAGCGAAATGTGCAGCGAATGCCTACCGAGGTTCAATTTGCACAGAAATTCACGCTTCTCCTATCCTCCTCCGAATGCCCGCCGCCGTGTCTGCGTCCACCTCTTCTCCATCCGTCGATCCAACGGCCGCACTCGACAGTGCGCTCCGAACAGCGATTGCCGCCGTCACTGGATTGCCAGTCGGCGAATCGGATCCGCACATTCGCCCGAGCGGCAATCCGCAGTTTGGCGACTTCCAAGCGAACTTCGCTATGGCGCTTGCCAAGAAGCTCGGTGCAAACCCGCGGCAACTCGCCACTGATGTCTTGGCACGCGCGCAGCTCACTGGCATTGCCGACAAGGCAGAAATTGCAGGCCCTGGATTCGTGAACATCCATCTGGCGAGCAGCGCTCTTGCTGCTGCCCTTGATGCGTTTGATTCGCCGGCACTCGGCATCACTCCGGCAACTGCTACTTATGCGGTCACTGTTGATCTCTGCGGAGTAAATGTCGCCAAGCAAATGCATGTCGGTCACTTGCGCGCCACCATCATTGGCGACACGATCGCGCGCGTCCACGAACGACTTGGTCGTAAAGTGTGGCGCGAAAATCACCTTGGTGATTGGGGTCTGCCGATCGCCATGACGCTTGCGGCACTTCGCCGCGCAGGTACAAATCTTGATTCACTCACACTTGATGATCTCAATCGTGCCTACCGGGCTGCGCAAATGGAAGGGCGCGATGATGCCGCTGGCATGATTGCCGCGCAAGCAACGCGTGTTGGTCCACACAGAATTGCGGAGCTTGAGGCACAGAATATCGGCGCCGCACTTGCCCAAGAAGATGCGCGCGCAACGCTTGTGCGGCTCCAATCCGGCGATTCGCAGTTGGTGGCTGAGTGGCAAAAGATCATCGATTGCACTATGAAGGAAGTCTTTGAAACTGCTGCAGTCCTAGGCGTCCAGCTCACTGATGAGCACAGCCGCGGCGAGAGCTTCTTCCGCGAGCGACTTGGTCCTGCAGTGGAGGCATTCGCAAAGAGTGGCCTCGGCGTGGAGGACGACGGGGCCATTGTGGTTCGTTACCCAGACCGCGAACGTCCAATGCTCATCCGTAAGCGCGATGGTGGATTTCTTTACGCAACCACTGACTTAGCAGCATGCAAATTCCGAGTTCAAGATCTCAAGAGCGACCGCGTTGTCTATGTAGTTGATGCACGCCAACGTGATCATTTCAAGGACGTGTTCGATGCCATACGAATGATTGGCTGGAACAAACTTCCTGATGGCACAGAAGCGGAACTCATCCACGTTCCATTCGGAAGCGTCCTTGGTGCCGACAAGAAGCCGCTAAAGACGCGCAGTGGTGAGAACTTCACACTTAAGGCCCTGCTTGACGAAGCGATTGACCGCGGCATACGCGAAGTCCGCGCCCGCGCAAGCGATCCGAATGCGCCGACCGCTGGAATGTCCGACGCTGACCTTGCGGCGATCGGCAGCGCTGTCGGCATTGCCGCGGTGAAGTACGCAGACCTTGGCTCCGACGTCACCCGCGACTATGTCTTCGACCTCGACCGGATGGTGAGTTTCGAGGGTGACACCGGGCCGTATCTGCAATACGCGCATGCACGGATGGCAAGCATCCTTGGCAAAGCTCTTGATGCTGCCGCGCACGCACCACCCCGTCCGACCATCAGCGTCGCCGAGCCAGCGGAGCGACAACTGGCCCTCACCTTGCTGCGTTACCCACAGATCGTGCGCGAAGTGGCGCAGCACCTCGACCCAAGCCGTCTATGCGCGTACCTGCACGGTCTGGCAACGAGTTACAACGGCTTCTATCAGCAATGCCCGGTGCTGAAGTGCGAGGATCAAGCCCTCCGCGCAAGCCGCCTGCGGCTGTGCGCCATCAGCAAGCATGTGATGAAGGACGGGCTTGGGCTCTTGGGGATCACAGCCCCCGAGCGCATGTAGGGCTACTTCCGCAACGCCACATACTCCACGCCGGCCTCGCGCATCACTGCCTTCGCCTTCGCGAAGCTGACTTGCCAATGCTCGTCACTGTCTCCGCCGTACTCATACGTCACCACCCGAACAATGCCTGCCTGCACAATCGCGAGTGTGCACTGCACGCATGGACTGAAGCTCGTATAGACGGTGCTACCGACCGGGCTCACGCCGTTGCGCGCGCACTGAATGATCGCGTTCAATTCTGCGTGACACACAAAGTCATATTTTGCTGGGCGCTCAAGACGCTCGGGTAAATCATCAACACCGCGTGGGAGGCCATTAAATCCCGTGGCAACAATCTGTCGCGCCGCACTCACGATGACGGCACCTACCCCGCGATTCGGATCCTTCGACCAGCCAGCAATCTGCACCGCGAGTTCCAAAAATCGTCGATCCCATTTCTCCGAAACTTTCATCCCGCTCATGGTTTGCCTTGCTCCTTATTGGAAGTCCCAGCGCCAGCACCGACTCCCGCCTGTATCTCTGCCTTCATCTTCTCCCGCGCCGCCTCGCGCTCCTTACGCCGCTCTTCGCGCGCCCATTCGCGCTTGTATCGCTCAAAGTCCTTCCAACGTAAGAGCGGCATGGCTGCTTCGGCCATGCGCAGTTGATCCGTGCGCTGAATCACTATTCCGCGCAACAACATCAATGGTCCGGATGGTCGCCCTAAGGGCTGGATCCGCACTAGTAAGTCCTCCGCAACGCTGGAAACCGACTCGCCCACTCTCAATAAGCCAAACGCGCGCCCACGCGGAATCTCAACAGTCATCAAATCGTCACCAAAGAACACATCCACTTTGCCACCCGCCATTCCTTCAACATCAAGCAGTATGTCATAGCGCCCGGCTGCAGGAAGGCGCACTTTCCACACTGCTACGTCATCTGCATCGCCCCATCCGCCGATCAACCTTTCGCCGTCCTTCTCCTTCGCTACCACGGCATTGGTTGGTCCAAGTGCACGCCCGTCACCCACCGTCAGGCGCGCGAATCCATCCGCTGCAAATTCGATTACCGATAGTCCTGCCGCCGGATCATCTGGCGGCATCACATCACCAGCTTTCACGCGCGCCAACATCGCATCAAGCGACGCGCGTACGCGTTTCGCTGACAACGCATAGGTCTTCATGCGATCTGCGCGTGCAATATTCAAACCAACCACGCGACCACGGCTATCAACTACCGGACCACCCATGTTCTGTGCTGCAATAATCGAGTCATGCTGAATCACTTCGCCAAATCCAGTGGCGCGCCGACTCAATATTGCTCCTCCCGCCATCGCCACGCGCTGCTCCCCAAATGGCGGTCGCAAGATCCGCATTGACACCGTGCGACGCTCGGCACCGTGCATAAATTCCACACTGACTTGCTCGCCCGGAGCATGTGAACGGATCGGTGACGCTGCTGATTCCGGTGTTGCCGCAACGACGCCATCAATGCGCAGGATCACGTCACCCTCCGCCATGCCGGCCTCCGCCGCGCCGGAACCCGGCAGCACCGCAGACACCACCTGTCCAACACCGCCGGGAATCGCTGCGCGTTCTTCGTCCGTCGGTTGCCGCATAGCAACGCCTAAATATGCCCGACTCGCGCTATCCGATCCGCCCGAGACATACGTCCCAAGCCCACGAAATCCAAGAGCCAGCGGCGCCATTCCTCGCCCCACTGAAATCACCGCATCACCAAGCTCGGGCTCCACCGCAACATCAAACAGCACCGGCGTGACATCGGAAATTCCGGTCTCAAGAAGCGCGAGGTCGAGTGCGTTGTCCACCGCAATTCGCTTTCCTTGCACTGACAGACCATCGCCAAGCAGCACATCGATTCGGCGCGCACCTGTTCCCAACTCGCTTGCCTTGGTGAGAACATGCCCTTCATCATCAATCACCACGCCGTAACACGCATCGCGCGAGTCCACGATGATGCTGACAATTGAGTCTGCATATGGATCCGTGAGCGCCGCCAACATCTCCAACGTGTTAGCGTGCCGATCTGCCTGCTCCTTGCGCGCATGTGCCGCGTCACCAACGCGCGCATCGCGCCCATCATCAGGCGCAGCGTCACCACCATCTGCCTCGGCATCATCATGCCCATCCCCGTCGCCGTGACCGCCACGAGACTTCGAAGCCACCTCAATCGGATCCTGCGCCGGGTCGGCTAGATAGGCGCCCGTTGCAAGCCCCTCGCGCATGGTGGCCATATGAGACTTCGCGCTCTCAGCCGTCGCCGCCATATTCAAATCCGGCCGTTCAGAGGCCTCACTATTGACGCCAACCAGCAGACCATCGAGGCTAAAGACCGGTCCCCCAGAGTCGCCCGGGCTCAGTGGAGCGTCGATCGCCAGCCGCCAGCCATCGCGACCGATCACCCGCCCCACGCGCAGCGGAGGAGGACGCCAAGGAGACCGCTCCGGCCCGAGAGGATGCCCAAACGCCACCACTGGATCACCGGTCGCTAACGACGCCGATTCGCCCATTTCAACAAGAGGCAACACTCGCCCCCCATTGGAAATCTTTACTAGCCCAACATCGCCATCGGATCCAAAGTGCGCGCCGACGGTGACGCCTGCCAATTCTGTGCCGTCGGCCAGCAACACCTTGATCGTGCGGCCTGGCTGCTGGGCAACATGTCCAGCGGTGAGCACCCACCCGTCGGCAGAAATAATCGTGCCGCTCCCTGAGCCAATGTCAACGCCTTTTTCATCAGTAAATACCAGGCCGACGACTGCTGGTCGAACCTTCGCCGCAAGTGCGCGAATTCGAACCTCAAGTGCCTGCAGCGCGTCGGGCGAGTCAATCTCCATGCTGGACGAATCGCTCGCGCCAGCTCGCGCAGCCACCGGAGGACCGATGCCCATCACCACATGTACATCGCACAACATGACTCCGACCGTCAGCGACGCGCAGACTGCATGGATGCGTGAGCCCATTGCTAACCGGTTGCGTGAGCCCACTGCTAACCCTGCATGAGCTCTCGCACCAAATTCCACTGATCGCCTACCGACCCCCGCACTTCGAGCTGACCACGAATCGCAAGCGACGCGTGGTGCCATAGTGCTTAACCGCCTCGCGATGGATGGCTGTCGTACCCACGATCCGGTGCTCCAGAGTCGGAGTGGAATCCCTCAAGAGCCGCACCCGCGCGCGTCTTTTCGCAATGCTCCGCAACAGCATCAAGCCGTTCAGCAAGAATTGCCATTGACTGCGCACGCGCTTCCGGCGCTACTTGGATGCAGTGCATGACAATATCGTTGAATTCCTTGGGAATTCGAGGATCCTGCTCATGCAATGGCTGCGGCAAACGAATACTGGCCGGAGCGACCGCGCTTCCAACCTTTCCATTACGCGAAGGAAGCGCGCATGGGATTTCATCGCGCAACAACACCCAATAGAGCGTTGCCCCGAGGTTGTAGATATCTGTGAGCGCAGTAATTTCCTGCCGATGCGCCTGCTCCGGTGCGATGTATCCAGGCGTTCCCTGAATCCGCTTCTTCACTGAGCCGAGTGCACACGCCTGACCAAGGTCAATGACTTTCACGGTCCCGTCCTCGCAGACCATCATGTTGGATGGCTTCATGTCTGCATGGACAAAGCCGCGTTCATGCATGTGTGCCAACGCACGCGCCGCTTGTGCGAAATACTTGGCGATGTTCACGCCTGATGGACGCGCGCTCAAATCAAGCGTCGTAGCATCCACAAGCTCCATCAACAGCGCGGCGTCAAGCACCGTGCCGATCATGTACTTCTGATTCTTTAAATACTTCTTGATCGCACGAATGTTCGGGTGATCAAGCTTGGAGCCAACTTGGTACTCCTGGGCGATCTGATCGATGAACCGCTGATCCTTCTCGGTGCGACGAATCACATGCTTGAGCGCCATCACTTGCCGGGACTTGGGGTCCATCACGGCATAGACAACACTTGCCGCGCCTTCGCCGACCCTGTCAACCACTTTGTAGCCGAAGAGTTCTGCGGGAATGGTCGGTGACGTAGACATGAACATAGTTACTCGCAGACAAACACACCCCGTGCACCGATTCTCTAGGAAGGAGAGCGCTCCAACCGTGGGGGCTCGGTGGGCACTCATGCCGTCTAGACGTGACCCCTTTGAGGGGCAAGACAGCGGGAACAGGGTAGCAAAACGACCAACACGCTGCAATATTCCGATGTAGGCCAACAGATTGCGTCAGAATTCCATTTGGGGACACATTTCGGTTCGCTCTCTCCCGAAAGTTTGAGCGGTTGAACTACGGCAAAAGTTGCGCACGAAAGATTTCTGGCTGAAATTGACCAGAAACCCCCGAACCACTCGCGCCGGGCGTCAATTCCCTATGAAAGAACACTGCCTGCGAACCAATTCCTAACTCAGCCTGAAGCGCCCGAACGAGACTCAATAATTCGTGCGCCTGCCGGTCCGTGAATGCCCGCCGTTCACCATTTCCCACCAAACACACGGCAATTGCCCTTCGATTCAGGTCTACGGATGAAAGCGGGGCTTCATGCGCCCGGAGTGGCCATGGTGCACGCATTGCCGCATTGGCGTGCGCGCCCGCGAGCTGGCGCTCCCATCGGAATCCGACTGCCACTTGCCCGTCTTCCATTCCTTGGCCGTTTCCAATTACAAAGTGATAGCCGAGCCCTGAAAGCCCAGCGTCCAAGTGTCGACGCTCGAGTGCGGCAACATCACCCGCCGGTGATCCACTGTCATAAATGACGATCGCCCGCCACTGATCGCGCGCCATCGGGGTGTCGCGCGGCGCAATGCGTGGCGTGGTCGCCACCACTGATGGCACGATCGACGCCACAGGTGGCTCGCGCAGATCGCGAGCAGTGCGCATACTGATGACTCCGCGCGCGGGTGCAGCGGTCCACAGAATTCCAATGCTTATCGTGCAGGCAACAGCAAATGCTGCCCACACAACCAAAGATCGCGGCAGTGGTGCCCGAGTTGGTCGATCTTTGGACGCAAGATCAGGAGAAACGCTCTGTAAAGAAGCGCTTGAAGCGAGGTGGAGGTTTCCGAGGTGCTCAACGTCCGTGTTCACTATGACTCGCGCGTTCCATTGCGCATCTCCCGCCAATTCATCGGCGCAGTCCGTCCCCTTCGTTCAAGATTCCGCAGACTTTGGCGCCAACCGGGCGCGCAGGGCTGGCTGGGGGGTGCCAAACACATCCGGCTCATCCTTGGGGGCAGCCCCGGTCCGCATCGAGTCGAACTTCTCAAACTGGGTGCGCGGCGCACTCTCGGGAAAGAGCGGCTTTGTGCAGCCCGTTGCAGTCAATGAGACCGCCGCGAGACCGGTAGTCAAGAAAGTCAACATGATTCGACGGGCACTCGCAGAACTCATGCAGGTCATAGTACCAATCACTCCCGAGGCGCCGCCACCGCACCCGAGGTTCGAAACGTCTGCCCTGTCCAACCGTCAGTACACGAGACCGCCACGGTCCAGGCGACCTTGGGTGGTGCCGAGGCCGGCACGAGCACCGGCACCTCGAGCGCGTAGTGCGTACCCATAAAGGCGGCGCGCCACGATGCACGCAATTCTCCTGGCGATATGGAACGATGGCCAAGTTCCATGACCTTGCCAGCAGGATCCACAATCGCAACGGTCACCTCACAACGCCCCGCCACCTGCAGTACGCGACCGAGTCCATCGCGAGGTTCAACCGCGATGCGGACGATGGCATGGCGCGAGGACCCTGCATCTGCCGCCACCGCAGCCCACTCCGCCGAACCCCCCGCGAATGCCAATGTCACCATGCGCGGTGTCGCCTCCGCCACTTCGCGATCGACCGCACCGACAGCATTCGCCTGTGCAATTTGCTCGTGCGCTGCCGCCAACTGTGCCTGTAACTCGGCTGACTTTCCTTCCAACTCAGTCACCCGCCGCTGCAATTCCACTGCCTGCACCCGAGCATCGGACAAACCATCGGGCGGTACAAGTGTCGCGCTGCAGCCAACGATCGCAACAGTGCTGAAGAGCATCATTCCAAGAACAAGCGCACGCGCTCGGACGCCACGCCACGCGCCCATATCGCACGACACATTCTTCTTCATGCTGCCCCCCGACCGCGCCGACGCCGCACGGTTGGCTTGCTTACTGCCGCGAAAATTTCCGCGATTTCACGCTGTGAAACATCGTGCACTAGATTCTCAAGCGCCGAACGAAAGTCAACATTCACCATAGCCACTCGTTTACCGACACTCAGTAAGCGTGGTGCAAAATTCAAGATTCCGCGTACACCCGCGGCCACCAAGTCCTCGGCGACATCCTGTGCGGACTCTGCTGGCACAGCAACGATTCCAATATCGATGCCTTCGCGTGCCACCGTTGCTGCTAAATCAGTCATCGGTCTCACGCGCAGTTGCGCCACCGTCCGACCAACCACTGCGGGCGAAGCGTCGAACACTGCCACGATCTCAAATCCTTGTTCATGGAAACTGCGATACGCAACCAACGCGCGCCCGATGTTCCCAGCACCCACCAACGCCGCGCGCCATTGCTTGTGCACCCCGATGACCTCGCGAATCGCCTCCGCGAGCGCCATGACCTGATAGCCGATCCCAGGCATCCCGGAATGACCAATGATTCCCAGGTCCTTGCGAACCTGCGCGTCCGTCGCGCCCACCGATTCACCTAATTGCCTACTACTGACCGTCACTTGTTCGATTGCGCCCAGACGCTCCAACTCACGCAAGTACAGGCTCAGGCGCTGTGCCGTTGGTCTCGGAACTCGTGCATTGCCAGCCATAAGCCGAAAGTGTAACCCCCGCGTCTCTGCCCCTTAGACTGCGCGCATGCATATCCGCAACGTCCTTGCCAGGGACGGAATGACCGCCAGCTTTGAGTTCTTTCCGCCCCGCACTGATACCGCGTGGAATGAATTCGTTGCATCGCTTCCAGAATTCGAAGCGCTCCAGCCATCGTTCGTATCCGTCACCTACGGAGCCGGCGGCAGCACGCGTGACCGTACCGATGCGCTGGTTTCGCGGCTCGCCACTGACACCAAACTCGCCCCAGTGCCACACCTCACCTGTGTCGGGCATTCAACTGCTGAGATCAACCACATTCTTGAGACGTACGCAGCGCGCGGCGTTTCCAACATCCTGGCACTACGGGGCGACGCACCGCGCGCTCAAGCGATGGGATCCACTGACTTTCAACACGCCATCGATCTTGTTCGCGCTGTCAAGACCTTCAACGAATCGGGGCGCCATCCAGATCCGCGCGGCTTCGGTGTCGGCGTGGCAGGATTCCCTGAAGGTCATTCCGAAACACCAAACACACTGCTGCAGATGGATCACCTCAAGGCGAAGGTGGACGCCGGTGCTGATTTCATCATCACGCAACTGTTCTTTGACAACAACGCATTCTTTGACTGGAAAGCGCGGTGCACGCTTGCTGGAATCACCGTGCCTGTCATCGCGGGCTTGATGCCGGTGACGACGCTTGCTGGCCTGAAGCGCATGGCAGAATTGGCTGCTGGAACACGCTTCCCAGCCCCACTCTTGCGCGCCATCAAGCGATGTGAAGACGATGCCGAGTCCGTTGCAAATGTCGGAATTCACTGGGCCACAGAACAGGCGCGTGACCTCATCGATCGCGGAGTAGATGGAATCCACTTCTACACGCTTAATCGCAGCGATGCCACGCGTCGAATCTATCGAACGCTCGGGCTTGCAGGCAGAGTTGGATCAGCGGCCACTGGCAACCAGATCCGCTGAATCAGCCCCAACATCGCATCGTCTGGTCGAGACTGCCGCATGGCATCAAGGCCTTCGCGTATCACCTCGGTTCGGTCGGTTTGGAAACCGATGTAAGAAATCACCAGACCGAAGTCAAAGCGATCACTCTGCAACTCAGTGGATGCATTTGGAGCGTTCGCAGATACCAGCCGCTCACGTGCCGCGTTCAACGCTGCCTCAATACGGACAGGCGGCGGCAACACTTCTGTGCCAAGGCGCGTGTCAATCATTTCGGGATGCATGGCAAAGAGTTTGCGAATCGTGAGTGCGGCACTCACAGAAAGCCCCGCTCCCATTTGCGCATTGGCAACGCCAGCCATTGCGCCAGCGTTGTTTGGAAGCACCGCAAGCACTGAAGCAAATCGCTCCTCGGCGCGAAAGAACTCTCCGCGCGACATAGAAGTGGCGCCCAGCTCCATCATGTCTTTGATCGCACTTGAATCCTCCGGAACCAACGATTGCAAGGTGCGTCCGTGCCTGAGAATGAATGCAAGGTCATCCACGCTTGGCTGCCGAGCGCGCTCTTCCTTGGTCATTCCGCCACGATCACGACCATTGGCATCACGCACAACCGAATCGGTGTTTTCTGTGGGTCTACCGTCAGGATTGGTGCTGTCGGGGCGTTTGTTGCGATCACTGCTTGTGCCGCCATCGGTCCCCTTGCCAGTGCCGTCACCAGTTCCGCCATTGGATTTCAAGCCATCCTGCGTTGACGGATCGAGCGGTTTACCATCCGTCCCGAGTTGCCGCTCGAGCGAAGGGTCAATCGAAGCTTTCTCTCCGCGCGGTCCAGCCGCGCCGCGCGCGCGATTCTCAGAGCCGCTGCGCATCAATTGTCCACGCAGCCAATCCATGTCTGTGCCGAGTTCAGCCTCAATCTCCTTCGCTCGTGCCACGCGATCTGCTTCCGAGGCCGGGGTTGGCACTCGGTCGCCAGCGCGTGCGCGAAGTGAGTCGTAGATCGATGAATACTCCGGCGCAAGTGTCGGTCGCATGCGCGCTGTATCAGCCAGCGAATCACCAGGAAGCAGCGACGTCTGCGAAAGCGGATCACTGATCATCTCGCGCTTGGTGCGACCTTGCAGAATGTCCTGTCGAAGTCGTTGCCGGTCATAGGTGCTCAGCCCCATGTTGCCGAGCAAGTCATCAATCCCTTGTTCGCGACGCGCATCACGACCAGTCGCTGCACTAATTGCCTGTGTAACGCGCCAATTCAATCGGTCACTCGTATCGCGCGCATTTGCTGGATCAATGATGTCCGCCATGCGCTTCATTTTCTTGCTGCTGTCGGCTGTGAATCGATCGAAAGCAATGCGTGCATCGAGTGGCTGCTGATTCGTCAAGATGTCGCGCGCCGATGCGTTGGCGTAGGTGCGCGAATACATGATGGCCCCGAACGCCTGACTCGCTTGCAGCGGGTTGTAGGTCGCCTGTGCCATGTATGGGCTGGAGTACACGCTGTACGCGCGCCAGGAGCGGTTGTCATCGGATCCGGTTTGACCGGTGAATTCCGACTGCTCGCGGTAGCCGACGCTGCCACGGAAACCGCGTCCACCGGCAACGTCACCAGTAACAATCAGGTTGCGGGAGAAGTAATCTTCCTTCGCCCGGGCACCATTTTCACCCACAGCGCCAACCCGCGAATTCGCATCGAGCACACCTTGATTCGACGTCAAGTGTGGGTTTGAGTGACGCGTGTCGCGCGAAAGCGCGTCACCACCACCGAGTGCGTTTTGCGCATTTACGGCGCGCACGCTTACTAAGAGGATGATCGCCACAACCGAAGTCCGGAGCGTGATCTGCTGCATTACCCAAGCGTAGCATTCATACAGAGCGCTACCAATGCACCAAATGCAAGAAACTCCTGATGACCGGGAATTCCCCACCCCACAGCACGGGACAAAGGTGAATCCCATTGCCATTGGCCTGACATTCGCCATGGTGATCTTTGCGGTGGTAATCGGCCTCACCGGACCACGCCTGCGCGAGCGCCAAGGAACCACACAACAAGACCTGCCGATTGGTGACCTTGCCACCATCGCTGCCATGCATGAACTGCGTGCCACCACCGATATTGCCGGAGGACGTGACCGCGAAGCCGCACTCGCAAAGTTGCCCGAACTGATACGCGAAGCACTCGGCGCGCGGGGCACTCGAGTCACCGCATCATCAGTTGCCTCCACGACGACAGTTGCTGGTGCAACCGACCCGACACCTGCCCCCGACCTATCGCCGGCTGGCTGGTTCGCTGATGACGCGCGGAATGTCAAACTCGCCCCCGGCGTCCTTGGCACCATGGTGCTGTACAGAAATCATGAAACGAATGCCATTCTCTCCGTCATCATGCTCCCTGATGACGGGCGCACAGTGCGTTTCGATGGATTTGGTCAAGCCATACCGATCGCCCCGGGCGATGAATGGCTACAGGTGCTTGCTGCTGACGAAAGCGGAAATGCGCGCACCGCATACGCGCTCTCCGATGGTCGCATCTTGTGGCTTGCGCTCGGAAATGGCAAGCCCGCCGTCGCCCGGATTGCCAAACTGCTGAAGTAACCAAGAAGGTCCCCCGCGGGCACTGGCACAGGCTCTGTGGGCGTACCGACCTTCGACCGCGCAGCCGCCCCGCATCCACGGACTACCATCCGCGCCTCACATGCCCGCTTACATCACTACGCCCATCTACTACGTCAACGACCGACCGCACATCGGCCACGCCTACACCACCACGGTCTGCGATGTGTGGGCACGCGCCATGCGCCTGCGCGGCGAGGATGTCTTCTTCCTCACTGGGACCGATGAGCACGGCGTGAAAGTAGAAAAGAGTGCGGCCGCGAAGGGCGTCAGCCCGCAAGCGCTCGCCGATGAAAATGCCGCTGAGTTTCAGCGCGTTCTCAAAGTATTCGGTCTGACGAATGATGATTTCATCCGTACCACCGAACCGCGCCATGAGAAGCAGGTGCAATACTTTGTCAAGCGCCTCTTGGATGCTGGGAGCGTCTACCTCGGCACCTTCGAGGGCTGGTATGACGAAGGCCAAGAAGAGTATTACACAGAGACGCGCGCCAAGGAGCTGGACTACAAAAGCCCGATCAGCGGTCGACCGCTTACTCGCGCAACGGAGCAGAACTATTACTTCAAACTGAGCTCATTTCAGAAGCAGCTCGAAGACTTCTTCGCCGCCAATCCTGACTTTGTGCAACCCGCTGCGCGCCGCAACGAAGTGCTCGGCCGGCTGCGCGACGGTCTGCAAGATGTACCCGTCACGCGCACCAACTTCACGTGGGGCATTCCGTTTCCTGGCGATGAGAAGCACGTCATCTATGTGTGGATTGACGCGCTCTTCAACTACATCACCGCGCTTGGCCTTGGTGAGCCTGGCGGCACACTCGCCACGCAGCGCGCCAAGTACTGGCCCGCTGCGTACCACGTGATCGGCAAGGAAATCCTGTGGTTCCATGCGGTCATCTGGCCAGCGCTGTTGATGGCTCTCGAACTCCCGATGCCGCGCCGCATTCACGCGCACAGCTTCTGGATTGCTGACGGTCAGAAGATGTCGAAGTCCATGGGTAATTTCGTTGATCTCCCTACTATTGAGGGCTACTTCGCGAAGTACGGCTTAGATGCTTGGCGTTGGTACATGGCCACGCAGGGTCCGCTGCAAGCAAGCGATTCTGATTTCCGCGCGCAGCACTTCCACGAGACCTACACCAGCGATCTTGTGAACGTGGTTGGCAATTGCCCAAGTCGGGTCACCGCCATGATCAACAAGTACTTTGAAGGCAAGATGCCAGCGGACAGTCAATCCGGCGGCGAGTGGCCAGCAAAGTGCGCCGCAGCAGTAACAACATGGAACGCCGCAATTGACGCACTCGATCTTGTAGGTGCCGCGCAAGCTGCCATGGGCTTGCTGCGTGAAATCGACGCGTTCATTCACCGTACCGAGCCATTCAAGTTGGCGAAGGATCCTGCGCGCGCTGATGAATTGTGCAGCATCCTGGCACAGTGCGCTGAAACCGTGCGTATTGCCGGCGTGCTGCTCGAGCCATTCCTGCCGGCAAAGATGGCTGAACTCCGTGTCGCGCTCAAACAGGACGACGGCGCGCCGCTGTCCAAACGCGTTGCCTGGGGCGGGATCGCACCCGGCACGGCGCTTGAGAAGTGCGCGCTATTCCCGCGTCTCGAGGCGTGATTCACACGAGCAGGCGCGGAGTCGGGGCAGGCAGAAAGTGCAAATAATCACGCTTGAAAATGTCTGATTGCATTGATGTTTCAGTACTCAGCATTGCCCGGGACGCAATCGCGGCTACCCTCGTGAAATGCATCAACGTGCTCATGTCACTAGCGCCGCTGCCCATGCCCTTCGCATCCGACGGGGTCGCGCACTCATTGCTGCCATTGCATGCACCGCCGCGTTTGTTGGTGATGCTGCCGTCAATGCACAGACCGTTTCACATCAGCTGATTGCATCTGGTCTCGTCAAACCAATGCAGACCGAGTCGATGCCCGGTGACCCCACGCGCATGTGTGTTGTTGAACAACGCGGCACCATCAAGCTCTTGAAGAATGGCGTCCTGCAAACAACGCCGTATCTCGACATCGATGCGCTCGTTCCTGACCAGACCTACGGTGGTCTGTTCGGAATGACCTTCCACCCCAATTACCAACAGAACGGAAAGTTCTACGTGCACCACACCACCGGCACCACCAGTGCCATTACCGTGTGGATTGCTGAATACACGCGCGGAACGAACCCCGATGTAGTGGATGCCGCCACACGACGCGTAATTCTGAAGTTGGCGACGCCAAGCACGCAGGGGTACCACCTTGGTGGATCACTCGCGTTCGGCGCAGATGGTCTGCTCTACATTCCGCTTGGTGATGGTGGATACACCGGTGACCCGGGCGGCCCACCGCGCAGTCAATCCACGGTTGGTAGCACCGCACTGTGGGGCAAAGTGCTTCGTCTTGACGTGGATGGTGATGACTTTCCAACCGACGCGGAACGTAACTATCGAATTCCTGCCAGTAATCCATTCGTCGGAGTAGCAGGCGAGGATGAGATCTTTGTGCGCGGCCTTCGCAACCCGTTCCGTACTAGTTTCGACCGAACCACCGGCCTGATGTGGATTGGTGATGTTGGTGGCACGCTGCGCGAGGAAGTGGACACACTCAATCCGCTCGCGGATGCCGGCGCGAATTATGGCTGGAATTGTGCAGAAGGCACGTCGTGCACCACCAATGCCAACTGCACCTGCGGCACTGCACTGAAGGCGCCGGTCTATGACTACACACACACTGTTGGTTTGAGTATCACAGGTGGCGCCGTCTATCACGGCTGCTCTATGCCCGCCTTTGATGGGCACTACTTCTTCGCCGACTACCAGAACAACAAGTTCTTCTCTGCAACAGTCACTGCAAGCAATGGACTGACCACCGTGGTCGACCGCACCACGCAGTTTGCTGGCGGAACGAGCACCATCACTTCCATCTGCGCCGCAGCTGACGGCGAGCTGTACATCACCAACCACACCGCGGGCACCGTGCGTCGACTCATTCAGAGCCCGGCGCCGCCAGATCTCAATGGAAACGGAATCGCCGATGCATGCGAATGCACCGGCGACTTGGTTCCGAACGGTATCGTTGATGGCGCCGACCTTGGCGCCATGCTCTCCGCGTGGGGGCCAGCAAGTGCAGGCGCCTCCGCGGATATCGACGCAAACGGCGTCGTGAATGGCGCCGACCTTGGACTACTGCTCGCCAAGTGGGGGCGATGCGGTACATAGTCAGCCTGGCAACCTATCAATCCATGAACCGCACGTGACCGGTGTCCACGTCGTACATCGCGCCCAGGATCGTCAATTCGCCCGCCTTTTCCGCGTCGCGCAGCACAGCGCTGTCCGCGCGTAACTTCTTCATCTGGTAGCGGACATTTGCTTCACAGCAAGTAGTAATCAACTCCTGCGATGGATTATCCGTGGCTGCCGGCAGCACGCCCTTCAGGGCTGGCTGAATTCCGGAGGCGAGCGATCCCATATTGCTCGGCAGGGGCTTGCCAGCAATCGTGGCGACCACCGCACCGCACTTGGTGTGACCCAAGACCACAATCGTGTGCATGCCAAGCGCCTTCAGTCCGTACTCAAAGGTGCCGTTGCCTTGCTGGGTATCAATATTTCCAGCAACGCGCACTACAAAGAGGTCGCCAACGCCTTGGTCAAAGATGATCTCCACCGGAATGCGCGAATCAGCGCAGGCCAAGATGCCCACTGACGGACTCTGGCCGTAGGTACCGGTCTTGATGACCGATGATTGCTGCCAAGCGTGTGCCTCCATACCGCCATCAAGGAAGCGCTTGTTGCCGACGACGAGTTCTGCTCGTGCCTCGCCTGGCGAGATCCCGCTTGAACTGAGGCTCTGCTGAGGTGCTGTCTTCGTTGCAGCGCAACCGCTGAGTGCGAGCGCCACGATCAATCCTGCTGCTTTGGTGTAGGTGGTGATTGTCATTGTGGCGGGAGGCTATCAAATTGCCGAAGCTGCGTCCGCAATCAAACATTGCTGGCGCCCTAGAACATCACCTGCACTTGGGTAATAAAACTGGCGTTGTTGTTTGCGCTCGAAACTCCAAGACCCCCGGCAACTGCACCAATACCGTTAATCTCGCCACCGCCAAATGGCACGATGACCTTGGAAGTGAACTTCAATCGAACACCCTGCACGTACCAATTCACTCCTGCCTGCGCGATCCATGGCACATCGGCGGTCTCCATCCAGCATGCCTCGGCGAATGTCTCCACCTTGGGCGTGAGGAACGCCGCAATCTGAAAGTTTCCGCCGAGTGACCACTCTGGAATCGGCGCACCTGCCGCATCACGCATCCAGACAAACTGGCCTTCCAATGACCACCCGCCGAACCGTGCGGTGATGTCCGTCGTCACACCCGCCGCACTTGGAGTCGGCGGTGAGATCGGATTTTGGGCGCGGCCATTGCTCCACACCGATCCAAGACCGAGCACCACACTCGGTGCACTTCCAACAGTGGAAGACTCCATTTCGTAGTCCTCCCACTTACCGCCGATTTGATAGTCAAGGCGACCCGCCACCGCGAAACTCAGATTGGTATCCGTGTTCCATCCACCTCCCGGCTGCGTCAGTTGGGTGTACGTTCCGCCCCGTAATCGGAACGCGCTGTCCTGCAATTGAATTCCCAAACCGGATTGACGGCCAACACCAAATCGATAGTTAAAGATCGAATAGTCACCCGCGGTCAAACTACATCCCTCAAAGTACGTGCTGTCAATGTCCCACGGAACGTTGTGGTTGCCAATCAACGTCGTTACTCCATTTCCAAAGTCCTTCTTGATGTAGGCGTACACCGGCTGAAATGTGTTTGGGTCACTCGCCCAACGGTCGGGCTGCGAGTCATACTGAAACATCAGCAGCCATGAAACCGACGGGTCGACTGCCGTTCCCGACATCACTAGGTTGACGCGGCGGATTTCCATACCCCATCGTGTCTGCACATCGTCGGTGGAGGATTCATCGCCGTACGCTGACGAATAGACGAACTTCACCTGCTGCGTGACACCAAAGGTCATCGTCCAGTTGCCGTCGTCACTCGCCACGGAGAGACCAGCGCTGTAATCACTTCGCCATCGCTTCCCAGACTCACTGAGCCGCGTAGACGAATCGGCGAGTACATCGCGCACAATGTCTTGGACCTGCTCTGCCCGTGCTCGGTCAATCCATCCCTCTGTGTCAGCCCGACGAATCTCCGCCAATTCAGTGCGTAACGCCGCTAGTTCCCGCTGCACATCGAGTACATCCATTGGTGGCGGCTGAAACATGGGCACCTATTAATTTACTAGGCGGATGCCAGGCTTTGTGAATTCAATTTTGCGTTCACGCAACAATCTTCCGAGCGCTTGTTTAAAGGCTTTTTTGCTCACGCCGAAGCGAAGACGAATGGAATCTGGGGTGCTTTCATCGTCCATGTTCAACTGCCCATCCGTGCGCGCAAGCATCGCAAGCACCTGCTCCGTAAGTGGACCAACACGTTGGTACCCGGCAGCATCAAGGCCAAGATCGACCTTGCGGTCCTCGCGCACCGCGCGGACAAAGCATTTCAACTGCTGCCCGTACTTAATCGTGTGCGCCGCGCCATCGTGGTACAGCAGGCCGCGATGCTTGTTCTCGACAATGACATTGAATCCAAGCGGCGTCTTTGCAAACACCAGAACACTGACTTCTTGACCCTCACGGTACGCCGGAACATCCGCGCTGAAATGTTTATCAACACGCGCGCTTGCAATGATTCGGTTGGTGCGATCATCCATCAGCACCGCTACCACTACACGCTGCCCCAAACGCACCGGGGAACCTTGCTCGCGAAACGGAAGCAGCAGGTCCTTCGAAAGTCCCCAGTCCAAGAACGCACCGGCGTTCTCGCTGATGTCTCGCACCTCCATGCACGCGAATCCGCCCACCATGGCGAGTGGTGATTCCGTGGTGGCCACCAACCGATCTTCCGAATCACGGTAGAGAAACACATCGATTGAATCTTTGAAATTCCACCCCGGCATCACGTAGCGCCGCGGTAACAAGATCTCGCCGAGCTCACCCGCATCCAAGTACAGACCAGCTTCGGCCTCGCGTGAAACCAGAAGGGGATTACGTGTTCCAAGAAGTGGCATAGAGGACGCAGACTAGAGCAAGCAGGGAGCGAGCAAATCACCATGCTGCCGCTCAGGCACGCACGCGCTTGCGGAGCATGGCTGACACTGGCGTGCGTGAAGCGGATGAACATCGTCGCCAGCATGTTCCGGGCGACAGCAATTCCAAAATTGGAATCGGACGAGCGGCTCCTCATTCTGTGTCGATCGGGGGACACGCAAGTGCAGTTGCAGCCGACCTACGAAAATGTGCATGCTTTCGACGATTCGATTGAATTTCCATCGAATGATGCATCCAACTGTTCTGCTGGTACGAAGTACTGCATTGAATAGCTGTTGGTGACTTCCATACATTGCCCCCACGAGAGGCGGCGTCCCTTCGAAAGTAGCGTGGCGCCGTCTCCTTTTTTGGAATGCACAGCAGTCGGTGCGTCCTACTTACCAGTGCGAGCCGTCACCCGTAGGTTCCCAAAAAGAACCGCCCGCTGCACGAATGCAAGCGGACGGAGGCGTGACTATAAGAATGTGCTGAGAAACAGCCGCTTTAACGACGTCGACGGCTTACAGTGAATGCCGAGATGGCCAGCAGCGCCAAGGCGCCAGGTGCTGGCGCATACTGCAAGTCCAAACGCACGGCATCGAGTGACATGCTTGGCGCACTGGCACCAAACTCCACTCGGAAGCCAGTCGCTTGGAACGGCACGAACGACGTGTTCCAAGTGAAGGCCCAAGTCTGAATCGATCCTTGTGGCTGAGCAGGCGCGTCGTAGCGAAGCTGGCTGATGCTCGGCGCAAGCTGCATACTGTTGCCAGTATTATCAAAGAGCGAAAGGCGGACACCGGATGTATTCAAGAGCGAACCAGCCGTCGCCACATTCATGACAACCTGTGTTGGCGATGCGCCGTTGCCGAGCGTTCCACCCATGATCATCAGGTAGAGCGCGGAATTGATGCTGTACATGTTGCCGGTTCCCGTGATGAATGCTCCCGGAGCGAAATTCATCAATGAGAAAGGTGAGGAGCCAGCGGTATCAGGCGCATTTGCCCCGCCGGATGGCTGCGAGAATGAATCCCACTGCGCAAACTGCGTGTTGGATCCACCGGACCAGGACGGGATGAGCGGATTCACAAGCCCTGCCTGAGCGGAGGCAGCAACCAGCGAAGCAGCGACGATAGACGCAATAAAGCGCATTTCCTTTTCCTCTCTCTAAACCAAGAACCAAAGTGTGATGTCCGCGGTCGCAATGACCCGCGGGCATATGGATGATGCCACGAATCGGCCTCTAGCACAGCCAGAGGCATTCCGAATCAGCATGAATCCCCAAATTTCTTCGCAGAAGTGACTTTATCAGACTTTAGTAAGACTTACCCCACACCACGCGACCGTTACTCGGACGTCCAGTGATGACACAGGTGCCCGGCTCATTGGCCATATCAAGCGGAATGCAACGGACGGTGACCCCAAGACGACCCTTTACGTCAGTCTCCACCGCTGCGTCGCCGCAGAAGTGTGCCAAGGCGAAGCCGCCGTGAATCTCGGACGGGCTGTTGTCGTCGCCAGCACGCTTCGGGGTGAAGAACGCCTCAAACTCCTCCCGCGTGTCAATCCGGCGCGTGTGCTCAGCGCGGAACGCCATCGCCCGAGCCAGCATGCCGTCCTGGATCTCCTGCAAGAGTGCTGAGGCCCCGCGTACAAACTCATCGCGCGGCATGGAGGCTTTGTCCTTGGCGCTCCGGTCGCGGCGAGCCATGAAGACGGCGCCCTGCTCGATGTCGCGCGGACCAACTTCAATCCGCACCGGAACACCCTTCTTCACCCACTGCCACATCTTGTCGCCGCCACGCAAGTCACGCGCGTCAATCTCCACTTCAATGCCCCGACCAGCGAACTGCTGCGTGCGTAATTCCGCGGCGAGTGCCTTGCAATATTCCAACACCTGCTGCGCAGACTCCGGCTTGTGCAGCACAGGCAGAATCACAATGTGCGTTGGCGCCAAGCGCGGCGGAACCATGAGGCCGTCATCGTCGGAGTGTGTCATGATCAGCGCACCAATCAAACGCGTGCTCACGCCCCAACTGGTTGTCCACGCAAATTTCTGTTGACCATCGGCATCAAGAAACTGAATCTCACTTGCCTTCGCAAAGTTCTGTCCCAAGAAATGGCTTGTTCCAGCCTGCAACGCCTTGCGATCCTGCATCATGGCTTCGATGCAATAGGTCTCCACTGCGCCTGGGAATCGCTCACTTTCAGTCTTGCGACCTTGAATCACCGGCATGGCCATCCAATTCTCGGCGAAGTCTGCGTAGACGCGGAGCATCTGCATGGTTTCGTCCACTGCTTCTGTTTCAGTGGCATGGGCGGTGTGGCCTTCCTGCCAAAGGAATTCGGTAGTACGCAAGAACAGGCGCGTGCGCATCTCCCAGCGAACAACATTCGCCCACTGGTTGATGAGGAGCGGAAGGTCGCGGTAACTCTGCACCCACTTTGCAAACGTGGCGCCAATGATGGT
Organism: Planctomycetota bacterium; assembly: GCA_026386795.1. Taxonomy (GTDB): domain Bacteria; phylum Planctomycetota; class Phycisphaerae; order Phycisphaerales; family SM1A02; genus UBA966. Next base: position 3,654 of record JAPLMU010000052.1, on the reverse strand, counting down.
CTCGCTGGTCGGGCGAACGATCAATGGCTCATCAAGTTCGCCATCAGGAATCAGCTTGCCATTCGGACCGACCTTGAGTCGGTGATGCGTCACTACCGCGCATTCCTTCGCAAAGCCGTCAACATGCGCAGCTTCCTTCTCTAGAAAGGAAAGCGGAATGAAGAGCGGGAAGTACGCGTTCTTGTGTCCGGTGGCTTTGAACATGCCATCCAACACGCGCTGAACATTTTCCCACATGGCGTAGCCCCACGGCTTGATCACCATGCACCCGCGCACCGGGCTGTTCTCTGCAAGATCCGCCGAGCGAACCACTTGCTGATACCACTCGGCGTAGTTCTCCTCGCGAGTAGGAGTAATGGCCGTCTTGGCGGCGCCAGCATTTGCGGCGCCCTTCTGTTGTTGCTGTTCTTTTCCGCTCATGGGGCGCGCAGGTTACACGGCTCTGAGGCGCGTCACCCACGCCGCGAGCGGGCACGACCGATCGAGATCAACTTCCGGATTGATCCCGACTTTTGATCGAGCACCTTCGTCGCACGCTGGTACGCAGAACGAAGCAATTTCTGCCGGCGCTCATGAACCTGCCGAAGCATCTCGCCCACTTGGCGCGGGTCGGGGAATTCCGCACGCCGCTCTGTGAGCAGTCCCTCAAGCAATCCAAGATCACGATCCTCGCCAATTTTGGAAACCACGCTTCCTAAATCCGCCGCGAGCTTCTCAAATTTGCGCCGCGGTCCAAGGCGGGAGATCAACAACAATTGCGCAGCGATCCGCTGACATTCTTTACGCACCTCGTGCAGTGAGTCCAAATGTCCAGCATTCCACGGTACTGCAGCGGAGCGCCGGGCACGCCGCCAGCGTCGCGCAATCGCATCAGCAATACCATCAGGACCAACCGCGCGCATATCCGCGGTGAGCATTCGAGTTCGCATCCCCTCAAGTTGTGAACGAAGTATCGAAGCTGCCTGTTGCCAGTCTGCGCTTGCCGTCGTGGCTTTTTCCGGGGCTAACACAGCAACCGCTATCGCTTGCACGCTGCGCCGCGACGTGGGTGGGAAGATCTCACAGACGCCAGCGATTGTCTCAATCAACACATCACGATCGCGCGTTGCCGACAATCGCTCCGCGGTGCCGCGCACTTCTTCTTGCACTTCGCGTACTGCCACTGCATCCACTGCACCCTTGCACAGACTGGCGCCTGCTCGGAATCGCTTGAGGGCGCGCCGAATTTCATGCACCGCACGTCGTCGTCGCGGCTGCTCCCAACTTGCAAGCCCATCACATTCGCGGAGTGCCACTTCGATTTCAGCCAAGAGTGCCGCCCGTAATGCCTCGCCAAGCTCTTCCGCCGGCTGAATGCGCGCCGGATAAATCCGTGGAAGCCGCAGCGCCGCCGCCTTGGCTGCAAACTTTGCAGCGGCCTCGGCCGCAAATTTATCCGCTGACTTGGCTGCAGATTTCGCAGCTGACTTCGCTGCCGACTTCCGTACTACTACCACCGCTACATCACCCGTGCCGCGTTTACCGGCAGGCGCATCGCTATGTTCTGCAGCCATTCAGTGCACCTCAGCCGCGCGCGGCAATGATCGAAGCGATACCCGCGCCTCCAAGCGCAAGCGAGACAATTCCGTTGAGTGTTGTGAAGTGCTTCGCGATTCCCGTTGCACCACCCCGAGCAAGCAACACATGCTCCGATGCAATCACCACCGCGGCAACTGCGACGGCTGCAGCAAATCCAACACCCACGCACAGCGCTGGCACGTTTCGCCAGAATGCAATCAATAGCAGTACCGAAGCCACATGCATCACTCGCGACGCCCATGCTGCGCGGTGAACGCCCATGCGTGCCGGCATGCTGTGCAGCCCATCGCGACGATCCACCTCAACATCCTGCATGGCATAGAGGACATCAAATCCTGCCACCCAGAACATCACCGCGCCTGCAAGAAGCCATGGCCCCGGCTCAAACACTGCGGCTGACCGCACCGCGATAGCCGCTGCCACGGGGCTGATCGCCAAACTTGCGCCAAGCCAGACATGGCAGAGCATGGTGAAACGCTTGAAGAATCCGTATGAACAAATCCAGCACAACACCGGCAACGCCAGCGCCAGTGGCCACCAGTTGTTCTGTAGCACGCCAAATAATCCGCACAACATGACGAACGCTGCCGATGCAGCCAGCAACGCCACGCGTACTTGCCACACCGCAACCCGCCCCGCTGGCAGCGCGCGCGAAACCGTGCGCGGATTGCGCGCGTCGATTCCTCGATCAAGCAGTCGATTCGAAATCATGGCGGCCGTGCGCGCACTCACCATGCACCCAACTACTAGGAGTGCAGAGAGCAGCAATCCGCGCCAATCAATCGGCCCCGCCGGCAATGCAACAAACGCGCCGAGGAGCGCAAATGGCAGCGCAAACACGGAGTGCGAAAGCTTGATGTCCTTGGCGATCTCGCGTGCAGCAGCGAGACCAGCAACCGTCACTTCGAAGGCTCCTCAGCGGCTCCCGCAGGAACAGCCTTCGGAGGAACAGCGGAGTTCGCTGGTGCAACGGGCTGTGGATTCATTCCGCCAGGACCGCTGATGCCATCAGGTGCTGTGCTCAATACTGCGCCCGGCGGCAATGCTGCCACGCGCTGCGCGCGCAACTTCTCGGCTGCTGCTGCGCCGCACAGACGCTCAACCACCGCAAGCGGCTGCTGGCACACTGGGTCCTTCACAGGCACTTTCCAGTACTGCAGAAACGCTGGCTTGTAATCAAATCCACCAGTAGCGCCCTGCATGTGCACGGTCACTGTTTGATAGAAGCCATCGCGCGATGGATACTCAATATCCACCTGCGCCTTGCTGCCATCAATGCGTGCCTGACGCACTGTCCATACATGCGTGTCACCTGGGCACATGGCCTTCGCTGGCGCAAGGTCGCGCTCAAACGTCTTCCATGCACCACCATTGATCTCTGCCGGCAGGTTGTAAACAAGCGGCGTGTCCTTGGCAATTTCCTGATGCGCAAACTTCAGCGCCGACACCACCACTTGCGGAAGCGGAGGAGTGTCAGCTGAGATGCCCGCACTACCGGATACCGAAGGCCACGTGCGCGGCGCAGAGCACCCGCTCACAAGCATCACTGATGCTGCGGCCATGCCGATAGAAAGAGTGCGAGTGAACGCGCGGAGTCCATCATGCGCGGTCGAGATCCGGTCCGTGGAAATCGTTGCCATGCACGCAGTCTAGCCACCGTATTGGGCTCTGCCCGCGTACTTAGGTGCCAGCCTTCGCAACCTGCCAGTACTCGACGTCCACCGGAACCTGCCGGCCGAAGATTGTGACCAGGACGCGAACGATTCCCTTGTCCGGCAAGGTGCTCTCGACCGTTCCTTCGTAGTTCTGGAACGGGCCTTCCTTGATGGTGACGGCGTCGCCAGCAGCGAAGTCCATCTTGACCTGTGGCATCTGCTCGGCGGGACGGCTGTCGAACAGCATCTTCTCCACCTCGGCAGGGCCCATCGGCGTGGGTCGACCAGCGGTGCCGACGAAGTCGCCGACGCCCGTGGTTTCCTTGATCAGGAAGAACACGTCCTGTGGGATGCGTCCGTCAGCTTCCAAGCGCATTTCCACGAACACATAGCCCGGATAGAGCTTGGTTTCAGTGATCTT